>CAKQWR010000010.1 GCA_934279105.1 uncultured Oribacterium sp.
ATGCTCTTCTGATTCCATTATAATCTCGATATAGAGATTTGGAACATTTTCCGCGAGATTCACATCGCAGATTTTCGTCTCATTGAGTCGTCTGCACTCCTCACGATCTTCATCGGTCACACCGGCGATGACTTCCAGCTTCTTATCCGGATCGCCGCCGACCATACCAAGAATAGCGGCTACCTCGATACCCTTCTGTCCACCAGAATTCGGTACCGTTACGCCCTTGACATTCTTGATCATGTTACCGGAGCAGTTTACTGTGATGCGCGTCGGCATCTCTCCCAAGAGTCTCCGGGCCTCGGCTGCCGCATAAGCGATTGCAATCGGCTCCGTACAGCCCATCGCCGGGATCAACTCCGCACGTAAGATCGCTGTGTAATTCTGGTACTCATTTTCACTCAGCTTCATACGCTTTTCCTCCTTTTCTTTGCCACCCGGGAACACCCCGGACAGCCTACTGATCATATGCAGTGCAGGATGAATGAACACTCTTAATCCGCATTTTGCCTGCTCATAGCATTAACCACACCACTAATATTACCAGCATGTATGGCTACATACTATCACAAAGAATATTGTATGAATATCTAAAGAATTCACAAATATTTATAAATATTTTGTAAATCTTGCCCAAGCAAGAGGCTTCCCACCATCCGTTGCATAGCCTTTCAAATGGTAGAAGCCTCATAAATTTTAAGCATTCTCCGTTTTCTTCAGTATCTTTTCAACCATGAAAACGTCTCTTCATCCTGCTTTCTATTCTTTTTAATTATAACGTTTTATCACTTCGATGGCGTGGTGTTCAGCACGGTTACGTACTGCTGATTCTTCTCATTCGGTCCTAATACCTGATGATCGAACCACTGGCTCACATAACGCTCGAAATTAATGGTGTAGTATCCATCCTGTAAATGATCGGACGTGTCATAAGAATCTGCGAATACGAGTACGTCATCGAGCATTACATCCGGTGTACCCATGTCGTCATATCCGATCAGAACCATCCAGTGGCCACCCCACTCAACACTCTCCATGATGATCGGCTTGCCTTCAGACAGCTGCTTCTTAATAAATGCTGCGAGCTCTTCCTCTTCCAAGAAGGAATAACCATCTTCATCCTGTGTATCCACGGAAGACTGAACCTCAAATCCACGGCTCTTCAGTGCTTCTACGATGGACGCCGTCGTTGCACCATACGAACCATCTTCTCTTACATTATCGACATAGCGGATATCCATCTCCTTATCGAGGACATCCTCACCGATTTCCTCTCCGGTCAGATAATTCACCGTCATCAGTACACAGCAGCCGCCACAGCTACGTTCGGAAGACTGCTGATAGGTCTTAAAGTGATCCAGAAGTAGAAGTGTCTCCGGAAGGTCGGTTCCGTCATAATAATTGATCGCTGGGAAATACGGAGAATTTTTCACATTTCCGAGATCCAGCATCGCAGCTGCGCCACCCACTTCACCATCAACCGGTACCTCCGGCATCAGGCGCTGTACATATGGATAACTGTTTTCATCCGCTTCCACTTCCTCTGCTGCTTCTGTCTCTGCCGGAGCCTCTGTCTCAGCAGCCGCTTCCGTCTTCGCCGGAGCTTCCGCTGCAAGCGACCAGTGACATCGCCATCGTTACTGCTACAACAAGTGCTACGATACTCTTTTTCATGATGCCTCCCATCTTTTTTCTGTTCGTTCACGTCTCGAACAGCCTTTACGAATAATCGACTGATCCTATACAGCGTGTGATACATGAGCTTTTTACCATCTGGTATTTCATTATCCATATCTCAAATCACATCATTGATATTACCAGTTATAATAGATTCATCTTATCATAAGTGTAAGGAAAGGCAATACAACGCATTACACAAAGAAAGGAATTACTTCTTGTGCAACTTTTTCGGAATATCGTTTCTTTTCACTTCACGGTCTTTCGGAACAAAAACCGCCGGACGAAGAAGTTTCGCTTCTCTGTCCGGCGGTATATCGTTCTTTTATTCGTATTCTGTTTATCGTGCCTGGAGGAAGAAATCCTCGAAGCCGCCGAAATTATGGAGGTCGAGGCGGATGAATTCGATAACCGTAGCGGCATCTTTCTTCCGAAGACCTTCGATAATATCGGTATGATGCTCGGTATCCTTTGACAGCAGCACATCCCGATTACTGTTCCAGTAAAACTGTGCATATGCACGGGTCAGACGGTTCATCGTAAGGCGAAGCTCCTGCAATGCGTAGTCATTATGCCAGAAGCTCATAAGTTTCAGATGGAAGGTTTCATTTGCTGCCCAATGCTCAAACGGTGTGCTCTCATCGTTCTTACAGTCTTCGTTCAGCTGCTCGAGCTCATCCAGCTGACGTTCGGTCAATGTATCGATCTTACGACTTATAAATCCACTTTCCAGAACGAAACGGAACTGCAGCATAGAGTACACATCATCTACCGAATAGGTGATAACCTCATAGCCGTAGCGTGGAATGCTTTTCAGTATACCATCAGCGCACATCGCAATCAACGCATCGCGCACCGGCGATTTACTCACACCATACTTCTCCACCAGATCCTTCTCGTTAATAATGTCTCCGGAATGCAGATTTCCTGCCAGAAGATCCGATTCTATGCTTTTATATACAAAGTCCTTCAGATTAGATGGTGCTCTCATTCTTCCCCCACACGTCTATATACTTCTTTAAATAGTCTGTTATAATCTTATCACTCTTTTGGGAATTTGTAAGTACAGGTTTCGATGCAAAACCTGTTAAATCTTCATAAACATCTACATTGTTCTTTTTCGTGCTTCTTTTGTGAGATCCTTAATTACTTCTCCACCGATGATCAGCCCTGCAACCGAAGGTACAAACGCGACAGAGCCCGGCGTCGAACGACGGTTACTGAAATGCTCGACATCCGACGACACAGTCTCGTCGGAAGCATGGACCGCATCCGCGATCGGTGTCAATGCTTCTTCCGTGGAGTATACAACCTTCAGATGCTTCACATTTCGTTTTTTCAGCTCCCGACGCATAACGCGTGCAAGTGGATCAATCGAGGTTTTATAGATATCCGCCACCTGGAATTTCGTCGGATCCAGTTTATTCCCGGCGCCCATGCTGCTGATGATCGGCGTGCCGGTTTCCTGGCAGGCCATCACAAGTTGGATCTTCGCGGTGACCGTGTCGACCGCATCGATGACATAATCATAATCTTCGAAATGGAATTCCGCACTGGTTTCCGGAAGAAAAAAGCACTCATGTCGATGCACGATGCAGTCCGGGTTAATGTCATGGATACGCTCTGCCATCACCTCGGTCTTATACCGACCGACGGTCTGATGGGTCGCGATGATCTGTCGGTTAATGTTCGTGAGACATACGGTATCGTTATCCACGAGGTCGATCGTACCGACGCCGGAACGCGCGAGTGCCTCGGCAGCGAAGCCACCGACACCACCGACACCGAAAACGATCACACGGGCGTGCTGCAGGATATCGACCGCTTCTGCACCGAGGAGAAGACGAGTTCTCGAAAATTGATCAAGCATAGATTTACCTTTCATATAAAAAACGATCGACGTACCGTATCGCACGGTGCGTGCTTCAATTAAATAGAAAGCGCTGCCGACAGTTCGACAGCGCTCTTATCATATTCGGTTTTTTTAATACTTGTCAATCAGAACCGATACACCTCCGGGCGCAGATTTATCACCTGCCGGACGCCGGCGTATATACGCGTTACATCAGATCGGCGACATTGAGCCAGCTCTCGAGAATTTCCTTCTCCTCCGGACGCTGCTTGGTCAGGTTTGCAGCTGCCACGATCGGAAGCCACTTATGAACATAGCTCTTGTCGGTGTTGGTCTTCGCGCAGAAATCCTGATAGTACTTCTCTGCGATCTCACGATCCTCGAGATACAGTGACGTATAGGTTCTGGCTACATCAGCACTTGCATTACCCTGTGCTGCATGTACCCAGTCGATCAGGTACATGGTGCCATCCTCTGCTACGATGATGTTATCCGGACGGAAATCACCGTGCAGGAGCTTGAAGTGCTTCGGCATGGACTCGAGACGGGTCAGCAACTCATAACGGGTGCTGGCGTCGATGGTGTTGAGTCCGTTGATCTGGTAGGTCAGCTTATCGCGAAGCTTCTGGAGCAGCGGTGCCTTCTTCGTGAACATCAGCATCTGGAGATCTACCATCTGAGCGATGTATGCATCTCTCTTCTCCGGATTCTCCTTCATGAGCTCAGCGAGGGTCTTACCTGGGATGTACTCACGCTCGATCACCCACTGCCCCTCTTCCTCGTAGATACCGAGAACCTTAGGTACATGGATGCCTTCGATGGTCTCTACACGTACGTGCGAGAAAGCCTCGTGGAAAACTTCTGCCTTGTCAAACGACTTCTCAAAAATTTTCAGGATCTTATCACCATCGCGATAGACACTCTTGCCAGCTTTTTTAGATAATAATTCTCTAGCCATAGTTCGTTCTCCTTTTTTAAGTATACGACTATTTTACTACAGTTCATGAGAAAAGAAACCATAATTTGTTAAATTAATAACAAATTTTCTTTATATAACTATTTATTAATACTGAAAGCGGAATACAGCACAGCCATACCCTGGAAGCGCATAGTTTACACGGTATGGTCTTCCATCACACTCACCCTTCTTCGACTGGTAAACGTTCTTTCTGCCGTCCTTCGGATTCACGGCGCCGTTTTCATCGAAAATCAAGGTATAGCGTCCATGCGTCGGAACGCCGACCGCATAATCCGGACGCTCAACCGGTGTCATGTTGATGGCGAAGACGAGGCTGTTCTTTCCTGTATGATCCTTCCGGATGAAACTGAAGATCGAACGATCGGCATCGTCCGCATTGATCCACTCGAAGCCCTCCCAGCTGTCGTCCTGCTCCCACATCGCCGGATACTTCCGATACATATGGAGGAGGTCCCGGACGAAATTCTGAACGCCCTTGTGCTCCGGCTCTTCGGTGAGGTACCAGTCGAGCGCGACCTTCTCATCCCATTCATGGAGCTGTGCGAAATCCTGCCCCATAAAGAGAAGCTTCTTGCCGGCATGACCGAACATGAAGAGATAACCACACTTTAAGTTTCGGAACTTATCCTCGTAGAGGCCCGGCATCTTGTTGATCATCGAACACTTGAGATGTACGACCTCATCGTGGCTGAGCACCAGGATGAACTTCTCGGAAGAAGCATAGCTCATACCAAAGGTCATCTTATTATGTGCACCCTTACGGAAATACGGATCCAGCTTCATATAATCGAGGAAATCGTGCATCCAGCCCATGTTCCACTTATAGGTGAAGCCGAGACCATCATACTCCGGTGCAGCCGTTACCTTCGGCCATGCCGTCGACTCCTCCGCGATGATGATGGTGCCATCATTGCGTCCGCGAATGATGGAGTTCAGATGCTTGAAGAACTCGATGGCCTCGAGATTTCCGTTTCCACCGTACTTATTCGGTACCCATTCACCATCCTTGCGACCATAATCGAGGTAGAGCATCGAAGCCACCGCGTCGACGCGAAGACCATCGATATGATACTCATCAAACCAGTAGACTGCGTTCCCGATCAGGAAGTTCTGCACCTCGTTCTTGCCGTAGTCGAAAATCTTCGTCCCCCAGTCCGGATGCTCCCCCTTGCGAGGGTCTGCATACTCATAGGTCGGTGTGCCGTCGAAATCCGCAAGTCCCTGCGCATCCTTCGGAAAGTGCGCCGGTACCCAGTCGAGAATCACACCAATTCCATGCTGGTGAAGATAATCCACCATGTACATGAAATCCTTCGGTGAACCATGACGACTCGTCGGTGCAAAATAACCGGTCACCTGGTAGCCCCAGCTGGCATCCAGCGGATGCTCCGCGATTCCCATCAGCTCGACATGCGTATAACCCATGTCATTACAGTACTCCGCAAGCTCATGTGCAGCCTCAGCATAGGTATAGAAGCCGTTCTTCTCCTCACGATTCTTCTTACGCCAGGATCCGAGATGGCACTCGTAAATCGCCATCGGCTGTGCGAAGGTCGGCGTCTTCGCACGCGTGCTCATCCAGTGCGCATCCGCCCAGCCGTAATTTGCGGTATCCGCTGTCTTCGATGCGGTACCCGGACGGAACTCCGCGGAAAATGCATATGGATCCGCCTTGTACAGAATATCGCCACGCTGTGTATGAATCGCAAACTTATAGATCTCGCCGAAGCCCATGCCCTCGATGAAACCTTCATAGATACCACTGCTCTCGAGTGGCAGCATATAGTTCGCCTCAACATTCCACTCGTTCCGGTCGCAAACGATGGAAACCGCCTTTGCATGCGGTGCCCAGACAGCGAAATGCATTCCCTTCTTGCCATGCAGTGTCGCCGGATGTGCGCCCATCTTCTCATAGATCTTATAATCTCGACCCTCGCCGAAGAGATAACGGTCAAGCTCGGTGATAAACACCGGGTCCAATGCTTCCGACGCAGCGCTCGTCACGGAGGTTTTCGTCTGTAGCTTCGAAACGCTCTTGTGTGCTGCCGATGCCGTCTTCTCCACCGCCTTTACCGGTGCTGTAGCCGTCGGCTTCGAGCTCGGCTCTACCTTCTGCTCGGCTGCCTTCGGCGCTGTCGTATTTACTGTTGTCTTCTGTGTATCCTTACATTCCGGCTTCGCATTTCTGCGCGCCTTTGATTTTCTCGATCTGGTGGCCATCATGTCCTCCGTTAATATTTTATCGTGAGAATATTATACAACAAAACGAGGGGATTTTCCCCTCGTTTTGACATTTTTGCCACATTGTACAGAGCAGTTCATTAGCCGACACATTTCGTCCGTTTGGATTTCTTCAATTCAATCCAACCATAGGTCAGCACGATAGCGCGGAGAGATGCGGGAGGTCTGCCGAACATTATGTACTTTACTTTACCTTGATCATCCTACCGGAATTTGCATCAAGTCGAATCATGATGCGGTTATCGGCTTCGATCGGAATCGTTTCTTCCGTCTGCAGGTCGAAGGCAAGCTCCGCCTTCATCGGCAGGGTAACATAAAATACTGCCGGCTCCTCATCGTTATTGAGCGCCGTCACAACACAGCTGTTGTGATCCATACGGGCGTATGCCCACTGCCGATTCTGCAGGTAGAGCTCCTTATACTGACCCATGTGGAGTTCGGAATTCTTTCCATGAATCTCGGCCAGCTTTGCAACATACGATGTAAAGTCGTTCGGCTTCATCTCATCGAGATCGATGGACGGGCGAAGTGGTGAATCATCCGGTCCCTGCTTCACGCCCTCGAGTCCGAACTCGCCGCCATAATAAATCGATGGCTTACCCGGCAGTGTAAACATGGCCATATAGCATGGGCGAAGGTTATTCTTATTCTCCAGCTTCGATGCGATACGGTCGACATCATGATTCTCGAGGAAGAGATACAGATCCCGACCGATCGTCAGATTCCGGTTCACATTATGTGCGATTTCGAAGAAGTTATGGCTGTTGAATCCACTGTAAATGGACTTATGAAGTTCGTAATTCGTCACCGAATGCAGTGTTTCCGGATTTACCCAGCGGGCATACTCTCCATGAATCACCTCGCCCATCAGCCAGAATTCCGGCTTCATCTGATTCGTGAAATAACGGAGTGTATGCTGGAAACCCATATCGAGGACATCCGCGCAGTCGAGGCGGAGACCATCGATATCGAAGGTATCGATCCAGTACTGCACCACATCGATCAGGTACTTTCGGACGGCTTCACAGTTAAAATTCAGCTCCGGGAGCTCCCAGGCACCACGCCATGCACTGTAGTGGAAGCGGTCGCCCCATGGAGAGCCGCCATCGAAGCCGACGCCCTTGTACCAGTCCTTATACGGGCTGTCCCAGCAATTCTTCTGGATATCCTGAAATGCGAAGAAGCCGCGGCCGGTGTGGTTGAATACTGCATCGACGACGACACGGATACCATAGTTGTGCGCAGTGTCCACGAAGTGACGGAAGTCTTCATTGGACCCGAGTCGGCGATCGACGGTTCGATAATCCGTCGTGTCGTAGCCATGACTTCCGGATTCGAAAAGCGGGCCGATGTAGATGGCATCGCAGCCGAGTACCTTCAGATACGGGATATACGCATCGAGTTCAGAGAAGCGGTGACGGATTTCTCCACCATCGTTCTGCTTTTCGGCCCCCACCATGCCGAGGGGATACATATGATAAAAGACAGCACTGTCATACCAGGCCATATTCACCTCCATAAAAAGGCCGGAGCACGAATGTTCCGGCGGATTACATCACACGTTCTGCCGGCGGCCGATGCCTCCGGCGAGTTTTAAGATTCTTATTCTGCCTGGAGCATCTGTCTCCGGCAGTATGAAGTCGCACGTTCCGTTGAAGGCCACAAAGCCATCAGCTTACTGCTTTATATTATAAAACATTATGTGATGCTTATGTGAAGTTTTTCTAAAAATCAATTCTCATCGGATGCAGTCGGCTCGAGATGGCTGACGAATGCTTCGATGCGGTCGAGCGCCTTCTTCAGATCTTCGATGGAGTAAGCATAGGAGATACGCATGAATCCCTCGCCACAGTCACCGAATGCAGTTCCCGGCACGATGGCAACCTTCTCCTCCTGAAGCAGGCGGTTGGCGAACTCCTCCGAGCTCATACCGAAGCGCTTGATGGACGGGAAAACGTAGAATGCGCCATACGGTTCAAAACAGTCCATGCCCATTTCGCGCAGACGGGTCACGAGGAAACGACGGCGCTGATCATAGGCCTCGCGCATGCGGGCGATATCCTCATCACCATTCTTCAGCGCCTCGACCGCTGCATACTGCGAGGTCGTCGGTGCACACATGATAGCGAACTGATGCAGCTTTAAAATCTGCTTCAGAATCGGCTTCGGCGCGCAGCAGTAGCCGAGACGCCAGCCGGTCATCGCATAGGCCTTCGAGAAACCGTTGATATAAACGGTGCGGTCACGCATACCTGGGAACTCAATGATGCTGTGCATCTCGCCCTTGTAGGTAAGCTCTGCATAAATCTCATCGGAGAGGACATAGAGGTCATGTTCCTCGATGATCGGGACGAGCTTCTCGAGGTCCTCCTTCTCCATGATGGCACCGGTCGGGTTGTTCGGGAACGGCAGCACCAGAAGTTTCGTCTTCGGTGTGATCTTCTCGAGGAGCTTCTCCGGTGTCAGACGGAACTCGTCCTTCTCTTCGAGCTCGATCGGAACCGGCACACCGCCCGCCATGATGGCACACGGGGTGTAGGAAACGTAGCTCGGCTGTGGGATGAGGACCTCATCGCCCGGATTCAGCATGCAGCGCATCGCGAGATCGATGGCCTCGGAGCCACCAACGGTCACCATGCACTCACTGAGCGGGTCATAGTTTACACCGAAGCGGCGGTTTACATAGTTGGAAATCTCAACACGCAGTTCCTTTAAGCCAGCATTGGACGTATAAAAGGTGCGGCCCATCTCGAGGGAGTGGATACCTTCTTCCCGTACATGCCACGGGGTATCGAAATCCGGTTCGCCGACACCGAGGGATATCGCATCCTGCATCTCCGACACGATGTCGAAGAACTTACGGATACCACTCGGCTGGATTTCTGTGATTCGATCATTTAAAGGACTTCTCATAAGGACACCTTCATTCTCTCGTCAACACGCGGCTGCTCGATGACGGTGCCATGATCCTTGTACTTTCTTAATACGAAGTGCGTCGCCGTGGAAAGCACGGAATCCATCGGAGACAGCTTCTCAGAAACGAAAAGCGCCACTTCCTTCATGGTTCTGCCCTTGATCATCACGGTGAAATCGAAGGAACCGGACATAAGATAAACTGCGTCCACCTCATCATACTGATAAATACGATGTGCGATGGAATCGAAGCCCTGTCCACGCTGCGGAGTTACCTTCACCTCGATCAGTGCATCCACACGCTCATCGGCGGTCTTATCCCAGTTGATGAGGGTATGGTAGCCGCAGATGATGCCTTCCTGCTCCATACTCGCGATCTCCGCCTTGACTCTCTCTTCGTTCTCACCGAGGATATCCGCGATGTCCTTCGTGGTCAGACGTGAATTTTTTTCGATAATTGCAAGAATCTTTTCTCTCATGGTTCTATTCTCCTCTTTTCAGATGCCGGTCGTTGTCCCGTTACGTGATATCCGCGCCTGCGGATGCCAATGCTTCCATCTGGATGCTGTGCCGCTGCTTCGTGAAGCGCACAGTATATTTATTTTATAACATCTTCGAAAGCCGAAACAACTGAATATTTGATTTGATTCAGATGTATCCTTTCCTATTTGTTATGTCTGTTATAACCTCCGCCCGTTTCCTTCGAAAAAGCGTTCCAGCTCCTCGTAGTCCTCACGGGTGAGGTAAGCAGGTTCGACACCGTCCATGCGCAGGCGTTTCTTCCCCTTCGTAAACCGGCCGAAAACCGCAGCCTTTACGATTTTCTCCGTCCGACAGTGGGACGCATCGAAACCGGCACGATCGCCCTGCTCGAAGATGGCATCGGCGGCCTGCTTCGCGATCGTCGTCTGCGCATGAAGGAAATCTTCCACCAGCTGTGTACCTTTCTCCGCCGCCATCAGCCAGCAGTTTTCCGACCAGAGTCGATACGGAAAGAGGTCAAACAGTTCGCAGATCTCCATCGTGAACTGACTGATCGGGATACGATCATAACGGAATTCACAGCCCACGCCATCGCCTCGCTTTTTCCCTGTTTCAGGGTCTATGCCTTCGGATGCACAGAAGTCCCAGAGTGCCTTCAGGACACCGCCCTTCGACACCGACCGGCACTTCGTAACACCGTAGATTTTCTGATAGCCCGGAAGTACGTACTCCAGCGGATCACAAAGGTCCGAAGGCGACGCCTCCGGGCAGCAGGCTCGAGCATCGGTCCCTTCCTGCCACTGCAGCAGCTGCCGATGAAGGCCTTCCATTTTCTGCAGCTCCTCTGCGAGGTATGCGCGCCCGAAGCGCTGTTTTATTTCCGACATTCGCTGATCGAGCAAAACATCGAGCGCATAGGTCCCGACCTCACCGATCATGACCAGATCCTGGTCAGGGGTAATGTAATGTTTCATAGCATTCTTATTATTTGTTTCTATATTAAATACTGTGTGATAAAAGAAAAGAAGAGACAGCCCAATGGGCTGTCTCTCGATCATACTGCATCCATCAAAGAATATATGGAAGAACCATGGTCAGCACCATTGCGGCAACGAGAGCAATGACGATAACCGCGGATACGGTCTTTTTCTGCTTCGGACTCATCATATCGATCTATCTCCTTAAAATCTGAATTTTCTTCGTTTTTCAATTTGATTCACTATATAATACACTCTTTCCGGAGCGCTGACAAGTTTTTATTATAAGGCCGGATTTCCTGGTATTTCCTGGTATTTTTCTATTTTGCTGTCAACGCAATTCTGTCTATAATCTTCGCAAATACTTCACAGGTACCTGCTTCGTCAACCATACCCCATTGACCGATTGAAAGAAAACATATCCATCTGCCTGCATTGCTCCGGTCGCAACTTCATAAATGACCGATTTTCCGTGCCTGCTTCCGACCTTCCGCGCCGTACCCGGATCTCCGGATAAATGTACATACAGTCGACTCTTGGGGAGCAATCCCTGTTCTTCAATGGAAGCCGTATACTTTTCACCGGTTCCATGCCAAAGGATATCCGGCGGTATTCTCTGTTCCAGCTCAACATCTACCGGAATTGAATGGCCCTGGTTGGCACGGATCAGCATCTTATCTTCATTAAAGGAGTATCGCTGTTTTTCATCCATACGTACAATCTCCTCCAGCATTTTCCTGTTGAAATCCTGCGTTTTTGAAATTCCATCGATCAGCTCTTCCACATTCGCCCAGCCATGCTCATCCAGCTGTATTCCTATAGTCTCCGGCTTATGGCGCAGAATCAGTGCAATAAATTTACTGGTATCCTTCAAGCTCATTTCCCGCACTCCTTTCCATATCCACGACCGTACGCATCTGCTCTTTCATGTGATCCCAATCTATCAACTCCAACCTCTTCCAGGAAGTCATTACACTGATCAATATCTTGTCCTTGTAAAGCCGTTAAGGCAAATGCATATGCGTCATGCTCCTTATTTCCTTTGATCAGACACATTCCGGCTTTTTGAATGATCTCCTGAAATTCCATCAATGTCAGCTTAAGCCCAACAGCCATCGCCATATAAGCCGCTAATTTAAACGCATGATCCCTCTTTTGAATTCTTGTGTAATCCATCGGACCCAACAAGGTCTTATCCTGGAATATCCTTGTATTCCAATGTGCCTGCTGCATATACTCCCACAACACTTCATTTGCCGTTTTTGCATTCGCCGCCTGTCTCGCATGTGTCCACTGGAACTGTTCAACCCATTGCTGAACCTGATCCATTGCTGCCACATTCTGTGGTGTACTGCGGAACTGTTTCTTCGTTTCATAGTGCTGATTCCCATGAAACATCACATCATTCTGATATTCATGATCTGAAACAGGTGTCAAAACCTCTGTAAAAAGTAAACAGCCTGATGAATCTGCTGATCTGGTTCGTACAACAGTTTCAAACACTCGAACCTGGTAGCGAAACAAGCCCGAATCCAGGTATGTACGAAATAATTGGCTTCTTTGGTAAAGAGCAAATGCCTCTCTCAATGATATGCATGGTGTCGTCTTATGAGAAGTCTGTCGAAGACTTCTGTTTGTCGAAGATCTCTTTCCTGTTTCTATATATACGGCTTCCGCCGTCGTCAGAAGTCCCAGATCGCGAAGCCTCTTTTGCACCAAATATGTTGTGACTCGAAAAAATTCTGCCAGCCGCGTAATCACCTGCGGGGTAATGTCGGCAGCTCGCAGCTGTTCTTCCGTATCGGCATTTGCGATTTCACATAATTTACGAAGGAATGCTCTCCTTGGCAAAAGGATCATCGGCACAATCTTTCTGGCCTGCCACTCCATTCGCTGTTCATCTGTCCAGCCGACTTCTAATTGATCTACTGCATATCTCCGACTGCAGCGAAAAGCGAACTCATCTCCATGACCATGTTCATTGCGATAGATAAAGTATGCACGATGCTTGTACCAATGAAAAGCCTCATGCGCCAGGAACTGATTACGATATGCATCACTCCAAATCTCTGAATCCAGCAGGATTGCCGGTCCTTTCAGTTCAAATCCTACATAATCCTTTTCCGTCTCGTCATAAACCTGCACCATCCCCTTGGAAAATGCAATAATGCCTTGCACAGAGTCATCCGGCGAAAGACGCTCCGTGTCGATAATATCCAGTGTCATCCTTTTAACGATGATACTCTCAATCGGTACCGGCATCGGATTGGTTATAGCCTCTGCATAACCATAGTTTTTTAAAAAATTTTCCGCTGTCTTCTCAAAATCTTCGATAAAGGGCATAAACGGATTTTTCTGCAACATCCCGCCCCCCTATCGATATTTTTTAGTCTGCTCTTCAGCGCCATATTGCACAACAGACTCCGCAACCATCTGTGCAGTTTCCGGATAATCATACACTGCAGACACTTTTGCAGGTTTCTCACCTCTCAGCAGCTTATAGATCTCCAGCATAAACACATTTGCAATTTTGTCTCGAACATCTGCATTATTCAGCAGCAAGGTATAGAAATCCACATTCTGATCATAACCCAGAACCAGCGCGTCCTGCACACAGTCATCATAGGTAAACTTAAAGTCCTTATAGGTATTGCTTCTGGCGCTTTTCTCCAGGCGATCTTTTAGTCCCTGATCTTTCAGCATCAGATCCCGGATCTGCTGTGCTGTCTTTGTTGTAGAATCCGGCTCATAGTGCTTGTCATAGAGTGCATTTAATTCATCAATAATCTCTGACAACTTCTTTTTCTGCTGCTCCTCGATACTGGCCGGCTTCGGCTTTTTAATGGCTACCTCCGGCTTAGCGTCAATCTCACCGCCTTTGTTTTCTGCTGTTTTCTGTTGCCTGAATTCACTGACGGTAATTTTATCCGCAATATCAAAATTATTGCCGCCGTTTCCAATATCGATCTCTTTTACCAGATACGACATGTAGTTGTAGCGCTTGTGAAATTCCAGATTTTCATATGCTGTAGCCTGAATCAGAAAACAATACCCCTTCAGGAAACGGCGCAATGTAATGCAGATCTCATGCTGTTCCTTCTCCGGCTTGTCATAAATCCGCTGAAGTGCAGCATCCAGCAATGCCCACATCCTCTGCTTATCTCTGTCTGTCCGGTGCGTCTGATACAGGAATGCATTAAATTCTTCAATCTCATCCGTATCCAGCACACCGTATTCCTCAATCTCGCGGTCAAGATCCCGAATATCCGACGGAGATACCGTCTCGAACAGAATCGTATCCTTATAAAACGGCTCAAACGCCTTTTGAATGTCCTCATATTCATTTTTAAAATCCAGGATAAAGGTTGTCTTGTCATAAGGCGGGCAAATACGGTTCAGACGTGACAGTGTCTGCACCGCCGCTGTCCCATGCAGCTTTTTGTCCACATACATGGCCACCAGCTTAGGCTGATCGAAGCCGGTCTGATACTTGTCCGCCACAATCAGCACCTGATAGCAGCTCCGGTCAAACTCATAGCGCAGTTCTTCTTCCTTGATGCCGTTCATGGCAGGCTCCGTGTATTCCTCACCATTCAGATTTACTTTCCCGGAAAATGCCACCAGCGCCTTGATGCCGGTATAGCCCATCCGCTGGATGTATGCCTCCATGGCTTTTCTGTACTGTACCGCCGCAGGGCGAGAAGATGTGATCACCATGGCTTTTGCGTTGCCGTCCAGCAGATGCATTACATTCTGACGGAAGTGTTCCACAATGATCTCCACCTTCTGGGATATGTTGGTCTCATGCAGATCGATAAAGCGCGCCATTTTCCGCTTTGCTGCAATCGTCTCCAGCTCGGGATCGTCCTGGATCACCTTATTGATATGACAATAAGTTTTCCAGGTCGTGTAGTTAGTCAGCACATTCAGAATATAGCCCTCTTCAATGGCCTGCTTCATAGAATAGACATCAAAGGACTCCTTTTTGCCCTCCGCATTCAGCGTTCCAAACAGCTGGATCGTGTCCGGTTTCGGTGTCGCCGTGAAAGCAATCATCGACACATTCGGCTGTTTTCCGCTGCGTCGAATCTCTTCCAGCATCTGATCCTCTTCCGTCTTATCCTCATCTGCCTCATGGTTGCTCAGAACATGTGTCACGGACTGCATATACCGACCTTCCGTAGAAGAATGCGCCTCATCGATCAGGATAGCAAAGCGTTTTTCCTTCTGATTGCCCAGCAGCGCATTGTCCAGAATGTAGTAGAACTTATGGATCGTTGTGACTATAATTTTCGTATTGCCGCCCAGAGCGATGGCCAGGTCCTCCGAATCACATCGGTCATCCATCACCTTCACCTGTCCGCTCTTGTGATCAATGCCCAGGATTGCCTCCTGCAGCTGTCGATCCACCACAATACGATCTGTAATCACCAGTACCGTATCAAAAATGTTGGTATTTTCAGCATCGTGGATGGTTGCAAGAATATGTGCCAGCCAGCTGATAGTCTCTGTCTTTCCGCTGCCTGCAGAATGCTCAATCAGATAATTTCTCTCCGAATGGTATTGCACCACATTGTCCATCACCCGTTCTACGGCACGAAGTTGATGAAAGCGCGGAAAGATCAGCATTTTCTTCTTTGTCTTCTTACCGGTTTCTGTATTCTTACTTTCTTTCGTCTTGATATAAATGAAGCGATCGATCAGTAGCATGATGCGATCCTTCGTCCAGATATCCTCCCACATATAAGCCACATTGATACCGTTCGACTCATGGGGATTGCCTCTGCCGAAATCAACGCCCTTGTTGAAGGGATGGAAGAAGGAGCTCTTGCCCTGCAGATTCGTGCAATAGTAAACCTCATTCAGGTCCATGGCAAAGGCTGCAAATACGCCTACCATGGATTTCAGAAGCCGCGTGCTCGGATCCCGGTGATTTTTGTATTGCTCAATGGCATTCTTATAACTCTGTCCCGAAGTATTGCACTTCAGCTCTACGGCGAAAATAGCAATGCCGTTCAGGAAGAGCACCAGATCTATGCGTTCTCCCTCCTTGTGCCAGACCTCCTCCATGACGGAGAAAATATTCTTTTCGTAATTCTCTACCGCCTGGGTATTGCGGGTGCTGTCCGGTTTGCGATAAAGCAGGTTCAGCTTCTTACCATTATCAAACTCAATTCCATGCTTGAGCACGTCAATGAGGCCTCGGCTGATCAGCTTGCCGCTGCTGCGATTCACTTCTTTGTTGATGAGGTTCAGAATCGTCTCTTCCGTCCGGTCCTCGTACATGTGGCGAAGCGCCTCCATGGTCTCATGCTGTGTATCCTCCAGGAAGCGGAACAGCAGCTCCGTATCCATGGCAAGCCCGGCATGGAATGCTGCAGCCGGACGCTCTTCAAAACCATTCACATCCCGCAGATAATTGATGATCAGACGCTGATAGTCCCTGGTCTCCGTCAATTGATCGGCTCTTATCGGCATGGCTCACACCTCCTTTACACGTTTCTTTCCTGTTACATATTCGTAGATCACGGATTTACGATGGTTCTTCATGATTTCAATCTGCGTGCTTTTTTCACTGGACAGCAAGTCAATCGTTCTACATTTTTCGTCCAAGTATTTCACAATCTGCTTTTGTTCGCTGATTGGCGGAACAGATACCTTACAAGAGAGCAGCCGATCATAGTCAATACTTTCCACTGTGGATTTATCTTTTACCAGCAGATGCAATAGCATGTCGTTATGCCCTTGAACAAAATATTTGAAATATCCAGCCAGCATTTTGGCTGTAAACGAAAATGCTTTAACATCTTGATTGATCGTAGCCGGAACCCCCAAGAGAGCCACCGGTATAGTATGCTGTAATATTCCCGACCGAACGACCATGACTAATGTTCCAACCGGCATCAGCTGAGTAGAGCAACTTTTTATAGCCGCTTCACTAATATGAAGCGATGTATCAAAAAGAATATCTGTTTTTACCTCCTGTGAAGACACCCAGGGGACATCTCCTTGCCAATATTCGTCGTTGTCTTTGCTCGGTGTTGCACCACTGCAAATACTTGTGATGTATCTCAACCGGCTAATCTCCCAGTGCTCCGGTATCTGTCCGATCCATTCAATGCCGCTATCCTTCATCAGCACATCGGGATTCAGCCCCTTGGTGACGATCTCGGAAATCAGCGACTTTTTATAGCTCTTAAGGTACTCAATCTGCCGCTGCAGATCGGCGATGATGTCATCAATCTGTCCGCATTTACGGTCGAGGTAGGCGGCAATGGCATGCTGTTCGGAAAGCGGAGGAACCGGAATTTTACGTTTTCTCACATAACTTGCCGCTAAACCGTCACGTACATCATCACCGGACATTTGACGCAGATATGTATACATAGATTGGAAACACCAAAAAAGATATTCGTAGTACAATCTTTCCTCATGGCAGCTGAAAGCGCACAGAGATTGATTACATGCACTATCAATTCGCAGAACTGCACTCATACCCTTGGTCTTTCCCTGTCCATTAAGCGCAACCATCACCGCATTTTTCTTAATAACCTTTGCGCTCGATCCTCTCGTGGCTGCTTCTGTTATTTTCTCATCTGTTTCATAGACATTGATCTTGTTCACTTCTCCAGAAGACATCCATGGGATTGTTCCGTTATCCCAATAATTCATATTATTTCTGTCTGGCGTTCCGCCACTTCGAGAGTTACTCATACATGAAACAGGTGCAACTAACCACTCTTCTGGCATCTCACCAATCCATGCAATTCCGCTGTCCTTCATTTTCTCCGCCATCACTGATCACCATTCAGTGCTGCAATCTTGGCAGCAAGGCCTTTTTCAATTTCCATGAATTCTGCCAGCAAATCATCACTCTTTTCCGGCTCATGGTATTCATAGAAGAATCGTGTAAACGGGAACTCAGCGCCCAGCTTTTCCTTATTGGAAGCACTTTCCGCCTTGGCAGGGTCATACTCATATCGCCAGATGGCATCCGGCACGTAAGGATATACTTCTGCCTGCATGTATGCGACCGGATCCTTATCCAGCGAAATGATCTCCGTATCCTTGGTGGTGGGATCCACGATCACATTGCCCTTCTTGTCCTTCTGCACCTTCGCTGTCTTGTCCATCACTGACATTTCCATAGCAATGCCGGTCAGGCGCGAGGCGGAATAGCCTTCAATAGCATGCAAAATCATTTTCAGCTGTGCCTCGAACTTGGCATAATCGGTATAGACCTGATCGGACTGGTGATCCAGCAGCGCAGCAATCACATCCTCTGTAAATGCCTTTCCCTTCAGGTACTTCTGGTATTTCTTCTCTGCCTTTGCATCTCGGGGATTGGTTTCCGCCAGCTCTTCGAAGTCCGCTTCATTGAACAGATTGGAATTTGCGGTAAAGTACGCACTCGTGCGCAGCTTTTCAATGCTGTCCGCATCAATCGCGCCCCGGCGCTGCAGCGGCTGATATACCGCATATTCTTTATACAGGAAGGTATCCTTGTCAAAAATCCGGCATTCCAGACGGCAGGAATAGGCTTCACCATTTTCCTTACGCCGTTCACTGACATAGCTTGTTTTGCCTTCTTCAAAATCCGCATAGGCCTTCGTAATGGCTGCAATCTGTGTCTTGGAAATCTCGCGGCGCTTTTTGCCCAGAGAACGTTTCAGCGGCTCCCACATGTCGGTTGCATCAATGAGCTGAATTTTATCCTTGCGGCGCTCATCCTTGTTCTTGGACAAAATGAAGGCATAAATGCCGATATCCGTGTTGTAGAAGAGCTGTGACGGCAGCGCAATGATCGCCTCAATCAGATCTTCTTCCAGCATCATGCGGCGAATCTGGCTCTCACCGCTGGTGGTGTTGCCTGAAAACAGCGGTGATCCGTTGGTTATGATGGCAGCTCTGCCAACATGATCATCCATCTTGGCAATGGCATGCTGCATAAACAGCAGCTGCATGTCGCCGGTTGCAGGAAGGCCGGCTGCAAAGCGCCCGTTTTTACCGCGCTTATACTCATCACGTACGGCTTTCTCTACACCATCTCCTGCATCCTTGCCGCCCCAAGGCTGTCCAAAAGGAGGATTTGCGATCACAAATCTCATAGGCTGATCTTCAAAACAGTCCGCCTTCATCGTATCCTGAAAACGAATGTTGTCGGCTGACTGTCCTTTGATGAGCATGTCCGCCAGGCAGATGGCATAAGATTCCTCATTATTCTCCTGTCCAAAGAGTCTCACTGTCGCATCCGGGTTCATGCGTCGAATAAAATCGTGGGTTGTGGAGAGCATCCCACCTGTGCCGCAAGCCATATCCAGCACGGTAATTTCCTTTCCCTCACCGAAGAGATCGTCAGCTCCCTCTGCCAGCAGGATACTCGCCAGCATCCGAATCACTTCCCGCGGGGTATAGTGATCACCGGCATCCGCATTCTCCGAGAATTTCCGGATGATTTCCTCGAACATATACCCCATCTTATGGCCGTCAATAGTCTCCGGATTCAGATCCAGCTCTGAAAATTTCTTCACAACACCCAGCAGACGGTTATTCTTGTCCAGTTTCTTGATTTCCTCTTTGAAATCCAGCTTATCAATCAGAATATCCTGAATGTTCGCAGAGAAGGATTCGATGTAAAAAGTGAAGTTCTCCACGATGGATGGAGCCTCATCCAAAAGTGTTTTCAGTGTAAACGTGCTTGTATTGTAGAAGGGATAGCCTGACAGCGTTTCCAGCACCTGTTTGGGGGTCTTTTTATTCTTGGCATACATCTCCGCCACCTTCTGCTGACGCGTTTTACCTGCTGCATCCTTAAGCTGCAGGGCACACTCCAGGCGACGGATGATAATCATCGGAATGATAACATCCTTATATTTATCTGCGCGATACGGTCCGCGCAGTGTATTGGCGATGGAAAACACCATAGCAACTTCTTTGCTGACGTCCAGCGTCGTGTCATCCATCATCACTTTTGTAAAATCAATATCTGCCACTGCAGTTTTCCTCCATATCAATATTCTGTAATATCAATTCCGGCTTTTAATAGCCGCTCATATCGATCATTTGAGATCACAACCGTCAGTGGCCGCCCGTTTTTCAGTACAAATGCCGCCTTATCCTCTTCTGATATGGCTGTCATGATTTTTGAAGACTGCCCCCGCAGAAATTCAGACATGTTGTAATGTTCCATTGGCGTTTTGGCCTTGTTCTCATTGCTCATTTCGTTTTCTCCCTGAAAGAAACATTGCAAATTCTCATCAATCAATATAGCAAAAAGTAATTACAATTTCAACTACCCCATCAAATATATGTCTTGTTTTATCCATCTATTTCGATATTTCAAAAATCTTTCTAACTTGCCAAGTTGGAACTTTCTGCATCATCGTCCCCTCCGGGCGAACGCCATTTATGCAAATTTTACTATTTTATCATGAAACTCGCCCATCCTCATGTGCATTTTCGCCTTTTTCAGCTGTATTATCCATAACTCCACAAGTTACGACAGCACTTCTGTTTTCATTTACCCTTAAACCATCAAATTTAAGGAGGTGCTGATTATGAGCACAACAAAAAATATGATTGATGATGGTTTCCGCGCTGATCTGGTTCGATCAGCCGACTTCTACGGGATATTTGAAATTCCCGGAATCAAGAAGCCTGAAGAATTCATCATTCCCAAGGACACGATCCCCTTCAGTCAACGCAGTAAGACCCATGACTACTCAGAGTTTATTGTCTTCTATGAGCATGACATTCGTTTTGCCGACGTGCTGCTGGCTACCGATGACTACCTCGACGAGCTTCGCAACTTTCCGGGAATCGTAAGCCCTGATTGCAGCCTGTATCGCGACATGCCGCTGGTATTGCAGATAGCGAACACTTACATGAATCGGGCCGTCGGCCATTATCTCCAGT
>CAKQWR010000011.1 GCA_934279105.1 uncultured Oribacterium sp.
CCTACTAACCCGAGGGCAAAGCTCTGGCCTGACGAACAGAAATCTCATATAAGGTCTCATACGAGGATAAGTCTGCAGTACAAGATAAAGTCCGATGGCTACACGGAATCGCATGGGATAGATGAGGTCGGGAAGAATGGTAAAGGCATCTACATCCGTGTACACGGCAAATCATGGAAGAAAGTCAAGGACAAACTGGGGCTTTTATGATCTTGCCACAGCCCAAAAGAGGGGTGTCGCTCGTGCGGCACCCCCTTTTGATATTTACACTTTTACTTTTCCTTGATCATGTGATAGAAAACGGCGATGCCGATACCACATCCAACTGCAATAATAAGATAATCGATAAGTCCCATAATGTCCTCCTGTTTTTATGATGCTTCAGAAAACTTCTTTTCACCTGGTTTGTAGAAAGCAGAGTTTGCTACAAACATAGTGATGGCAGAGCAAATCAGACCGAATAAGAAGTGGCTGATGCCGAGAGGTGAACCTGCAGCCCAGTAAATGAGAGTGGATGCAATTGCGACTACGATAGTGATGAGAGTACCCTTTTCGTTCATCTTTTCTCTCCAGAAGAAGATACCACAGAAAATAGGTACCAGTGCTGCACCGGCTGGTGCACCAACATCTTCCATGATGGCAACGATGGAAGAACCGAAGTAACCAACTACGATACCAGCGATAGCAACGACAATCATCAGGATTCTCTGCATGTTCAGGAGCTTCTGATCATCCATCTTTACAAATCTTCCGATGATGTCTCTGGAAAGCATGACAGAAACAACCATGGTTACAGATGCTGCAGTACCCATAACGGCTGCAAGCAAAGCAGCAAGAAGAATTGCGCCTAGGAAGGTACCAGTATACTGACTGATCATAGCCGGAAGAATCGAATCTGAGGTTCCGAGGTCACCTACGAGAGCGCAACCTGCAAGGCCGATGAAGCTTGCGAACAGCAGATAAGGGAAATAGATCATGAGTGTTGCAGTAAGAGATGCATTTCTAGCTTCATTCGCGGATTTTGCTCCACAGATACGAAGGAAGTTCTCGTTATTGATCATATTGCTGGTTCCGAAGTAAAGTGCTGAAGAAATCATCGTTCCCCAGCCAACAGTCCCTGCGATTTTCAGCTTTGCAGGATCTGATGCAGAAATAGTTGCAACCATACCGGCAACACCATGCATGTTTACGAGCGCAACGATTGGGAGAATCATGAGTACGGAAAGAATCATGAGCCCGATGTTTAATTTATCAGTTTTGGTTGCTGCTACCATACCGCCGATAACGGTATAAATAAGCATAACAACGGTCATAACGATCATTGCAGTAAGGAGATTGAGCCCAGGGATAAACATGTTGAGAATTGTACCGAGGGAACGAATCTGAGAAGCAACAACGGAAAATACAGAGAAGATGCTCATAAGAGCGATCGCATCCGCGCATTTTTTACCAAGATGTTTACGAATCAGCTCCGGGATGGTGCTGACATTTTCCTCACGAACCTTTTTTGCAAAAAGAAGGCTGGAGAGAAGAGCGCCGATACCGACACCAATTGCTAAATAGAATCCGGAGATACCATAGGCATAGCACATACTTGCACATCCGAGAGTAGAACCTGCGCCGATCCATGCTGATGACATAGAAAAGACATTGGTCCAGAACGGAATGCTACGGTTAGCGGTTGCAAATTCGTCTGCGGTTTTGACCTTACGACCGGCCATGATACCAATAACAAGAATTGCCGCAATGTAAATTACGGCGATGAGAATTTTAGCCATAATTAATCCTTCCGATTAGATAAAAGGGTTATGTATACCCGGAATATAGGTGGGACAGCTTTCGGGTATACAGGGGATAGAAGGTGATTACCTTCTCTGTTCTGCCAGATCATTCATGCACTGTTCGATACGGTTCAGACCTTCCTCAAGAATCTCATGACTGGTTGCAAGACAAATACGAACATGTCCATCAGAACCAGGACCGAAGAAACGCTTACCACCTGGCACGATAGCAACCTTATACTTCTCTCTCAAAAGATTTACGAGATCAACCGGATCCATTCCGGTTTCTGTAATATCAGGGAAGATAACGAAAGTGGCCTGTGGCGTATGGCATTTTATGCCAGGCATCTTGTTGATGCGTTCAAGTGCATAATCACGGTTTTCGGTCATCTGCTGAACAAATTCGTCTACTCTGTAGAATGCCTTCTCAAGACAAGCGATACCAGCAACCTGTGAGAGAAGATTGATACCACCGATTGTTTCATCGACCATGGATGACTTCACGACAGCATCATAGTTTTCCTGGTTGGTGCAGTAGATGCAGCCGACTCTTAATCCGGCGATACCGAAGGTCTTTGAGAAACCATATACAGAAACGGTTCGCTTATTACGCTCCGGACCAAATTCAAGTAGACTGTTAAAACGGTTACCTGGATAAATCATGTCAGACCAGATCTCATCGTTCATAATGTAGAATCCATACTTCTCGGACAGCGTGAGGAGATAGTCGAGATCTTCCTTTGAATACAGCATACCCATCGGGTTATGTGGGTTGCAAAAACCGATCATCTTCGTTTTCGGTGTGATGTAATCCTCTAATCCTTCGAGACTAATGCGGTCATCCTTCAGATTTGATGGGAATAACTTAATGGTTGCACCCATGGCTTCCATACTAGTACGGAAAAGGAAATCAACTGGGTCAAATACGATACACTCATCACCTGGTTTTAAGAAAGCTCTTGCAATGACATACATGCCACTTGCGGCGCTATCGATTGGAAGCACATATTCCGCCTTCACATCCTCATGCTTTCTCTCACGGAATGTGTTTGCGAGGTCCTCCTTGAAACGTTCAATTCCTCTGTTTGGAATATAAGGAAAATAGCCATCCTTGATGTAATCCTGAAGGGCTTCTACGACTTCAGGGGCACATGGGAAATCGTGGTCTGCTGCTGTGAGAGGAATGACACCGTCTGGCTGTTCTGCCCAACGAAGATTGAATGCGCGCTTTTTCAAAATGTCAAAGTTGATATTTTCGTTTGTAAAACCTTTCATCGTACATTTCCTCCATTACTTATTCGACAACTGCGACTGCCTCAATCTCACAAAGTGCGCCCTTCGGTATGGTCTTCACTGCGACACAGCTTCTAGCTGGATTGGATGTAAAGTACTTCGCATAGACTTCATTAAAACTTGCGAAGTCGTTCATGTCGGCAAGGAAGCAGGTGGTCTTAATGACCTTATCCATACCGCTTCCGGCAGCTTCCAGAATTGCCTTTACGTTTTTACAGCTCTGTTCTGCCTGTGCGGCAATGCCCTCAGGGAAAGTTCCGGTAGCTGGATCTGCTGGAATCTGTCCGGAAGAAAAAACGAAACCATTCACTACATATGCTTGTGAGTATGGTCCGATTGCTGCTGGTGCGTTGTTTGTGCTAACTGTCTTCATTTTCGCGTCCTCCTGTTTAATATTTATGAAAAATACATAAACAAACTGTTAAACAAAATGTACCACTAAAATATAATTTATTCAATAAATCTTCTGACTAAAATATATTTTAGTTAGAAGATACAAAAAAAGGCATCACAATTGATGTAAAATGACCGACTGCATTGCCTCATATTCTAATGATGATCATTTGTTAAACAAAAAAAGCAACGGGGTGTTCAGCTCCGTTGCTTTATACAGTATAATAATCACATTACAGCGGAATTGCAATAGGAAGTTTATTATGAATAAACCAATTATCTTGACGGAAACAGATCGGACAATCCTTGAGTCATATAAAACACTCATTGAAGGACTTGCGAATTATTTGGGAAACAGCTATGAGCTAGTGCTCCATAGCCTGGAAAGCTATGATCATTCTGTGATTAAAATTATCAATGGATATCATACCGGACGTTCAGAAGGGGCACCAATCACTGACCTTGCCATTAAAATGCTGGAGAAGATTGAATCGGAAGGACATGATTCGGATTATTATGCCTATATTAGTAAAAATCGCAAAGGTGAGCCGCTGAAATCCACAACGATTGCCATTCGTGGAGAAAATGGTCGAATCATAGGTCTCTTGTGTATGAATTTTTATTTAAGTACTCCGTATATTGATATCATTCAGGCGTTAGGAATTAATCAAACGCTAGAAACCAGCGTGGAGAATTTTATCGATAAATCGGAAAATACAATTGTAAAGACTATAAAAGAAGTTCGAGATGAAATCAGTTCGAACCGTACGATTCCGAGAGCCCAGAAAAATAAAATGATTATTGCCCGTCTTCATCGAATGAATATTTTTCAAATGAAGGATGCGGTGGACACAGTCGCGAAAGAACTAGGCATATCGAAGAACACAGTGTATCTGCATCTTCGAAATATGGAGAAGTAATTATTTAAGAGGAAAATGTAGGATAAGGAAAGGACAGGCAAGCGCCTGTCCTTTCCTTATTTTATGTCAAATATTCACCATAAAAACAAAAATTTACCCCAATTTTACGTTGCATAGTTACATGATAAAATCAGAACAACAACTATTTGAGAGCTTTTTAAAGGAGGACGTGACATGAAAAAAAGCTTTTTAAGAAAAGGTATCGCACTGGTAGCGACTGCCGGAATGGTGATGGGTGCATTGGCAGGATGCGGATCTTCCACCAAGGAGACAACACCTGCAAAGACCGAAACCACAGCAGCAAGTGCAGATACTGAATCTAAGCCAGCTGCAGATAGTGGTGAGGAAGTAACGATTCGTTTAGTTCACTATATGGGTGAGCAGGCGAAGAGAGATGCTCTTGATCAGATTATTACAAAGTTTAACGAAGAGAATCCGAACATCAAGATTGATATCGAGATTGTAAATTCCGGCCAGTACATTGCTACATATAAGAACTATATTGCTGCTGGTGATGCACCAGATATCATGTTTGGAAAGCCACAGAATATGAAGGAGTTTGTAGATGGTGGTTATTTCATGGATTTGAAGGATGAAGAGTGCCTGAAGAATGTACTGCCGTTACTTGTGAAGGAGTGTACCATTAATGATGGTGTGTACGGATTCCCGATTGATGCGCAGGTAAAGGGAACCTTCTATAACAAGGACATGTTTAAGGAACTGGGAGTCGAAGCGCCTACAACGAAGGATGAATTCTTTAAGGTATGCGATGCCTTTATGGAAAAGGGAACATATCCGATCGTTCAGCCGTATAACTTCATTCACGGACCGTTCCATCAGCTGGATTCTTATTTTACCAGCATGGCGGTAGCAAAGGGGATTCAGAACGTTTGGATGGATTCACAGAATGGAGAGGGCACCCTTTCTGATAAGCCAGAGATGGCAGAAGCATTTGAGATTTTCACGAAGATTTCTCAGTATAAGGATCCGGGTGATACTGCGGTAGATCAGGCGCAGGGAATTCAGAACTTTGCAGCAGGACAGAGACCGATGTATATCAATGGTGGTTGGCTGATTGGTGATGCCATGGCTGCAAATCCAGATGGTGATTTTGGTATGTTCCCAACCCCATGGTCCAATAATGCTGATGAGAACAAGCTTTGGATCGGTATCGATGATTGCTTCGTTGTTTCCAGCCAGACTGAGCATAAGGATGCCGTAATGACATTCCTTAACTTTATTGCCGGTGACGAAGCTTCTGAAATCTGGATGGATACTGCAAAGTTAATGTCCAGTAATGTGAATGTATCTACAGATAATGCGGCAGGACTTATTCAGGATATCAAGTCTTATATTGATCAGGATAAGATTGCTGCGAAGGCAGATGTTCCTGATTATACTTCTGAATATTCAACGACATTCCGTACCATCCTTCAGGAGTATGTAGCACTGAACGCTAATCAGCAGGATGTAACCAAGCTGCTTAAGGATATCGATGATGCAATCGCTGCGATTAATGCATCGAAATAAATAGCAGTAAACATTATAAAATCAGGGATGGTTATGGGAGAATCCATGCCGCCCTGATTTTTTTAGAAAGAGGAAGAAAATGAATCACAAGACGATACGACATCTTCAGGAGTTCTCGTTTGTACTTCCGGCACTTATTATGTTTAGTATCTTTGTTGCCTATCCATTTCTGCAAGGTATTCCGATGTCCTTTACGAACTGGGATGGCATGAGCCCAGTCCGTAACGTTGTAGGTCTGAAGAATTATATTCAGATATTTAGAGACAACAACTTTGCAAATGCAACGAAAAACACTTTAGTATTTACTGTGCTTACGATGGTGTTTTCAAATTTATTAGGACTTCTCTTTGCGCTCATGATCTCTAAGGCGACGAAGCTGAATAGTTTTCTGAGAACATGTATCTTTATGCCATATTGTTTGAGTCTTGTTTTATCCTCTTACATTTGGAGATATGTCTACAGTGACGTGTTCTATGACAAACTCGGAATACCGAGCCCGTTAGGAAGTATGACGTGGGTAATGCTGGGACTTGCGGTGATTTCTATCTGGAGAGATGCAGGTTACTGCATGGTAGTGTATATTGCAGCTATTCAGGGCGTTTCAAAGGATTACTATGAAGCGGCGAATCTGGAAGGTGCGACCCCATGGCAAAAGTTCAAGATGATTACACTTCCGATGATCGGACCTGCAATTACGGCGAATTTTACTTTAACACTTGCATGGGGCATGAAGGTGTTCGATTATCCGATGGCGGCAACATCCGGAGGACCTGGAAGAGCTTCTGAAACGGTAGCGATGCTTATTTATAATAATCTATTCACTTATTATAAAGCGGGATATGGTCAAGCGATTGCGGTAGTATTTACGGCTGCCATCTTTATTCTTAGTACAATTGTGTCAAAGACACTGAGGGCAAGGGAGGTAGAACTCTAATGAGTACAGAAAGAAAAATTAAGCAGTTTTTATTTACTGTATTTAAATGCCTGGTAACACTAATCGTAATATCTCCTTTATACATTGCGTTAATCTATTCTGTGAAATCAAAGCCTGAATTAGTCCATAATAGATTGGCATTTCCGAAAGTTATTCATTGGGAGAACTTTACGAATGCAATCAATACATCGAACTTTGGGCTTGCAGTAAAGAACAGTTTGATCACGACGGTTATTGCAGTGTTTTTTATCACCGTGATCTGTTCCATGGCGTCCTACATGATTGCTCGAAAGAATAATCGTTTATACAACACAATTTACTACATATTTGTTGGTGCAATGATTATACCATTTCAGTCTATTATGACGCCGCTGTACGTTAACATGTCGCATTGGGGATTACTTAATAAGCTGAGCGGATTCATTCTTGCGAAAATTGGTTTTCAGATTGCGTTTACCGTTTTGCTGGTTTCTGGTTTTGTGAAAACGATTCCAAAGGAACTGGAAGAGGCAGCCGCAATCGATGGTGCTGGCGTATATCAAGTATTCTTTAAAGTAGTTCTGCCGCTTCTGAAGCCGATTATAGTGACATCACTCGTTCTCAATACGCTGAACGTTTGGAACGATTTCCAGATGTCTCTTACATTACTTCAGCGAAAAGAAGTAAGAAACGTGCCACTTACGCAGTATTTCTTCTTTGGAGAGAATAATATTGAGTTAGGATTAGCATTTGCTCTATTTATCCTATCGATGATTCCGATCTTAATATTGTATATTAGTCTGCAGAAGTACATCATCAGCGGTATTACATCAGGCGCTGTGAAGGGATAAGTTGGAGAACTCATGAAGCAGGAAAACAGAAATATACAGCAAGAGAAAAGAATAGTACTATGGAAATCACTTTATTTTAGGATATTTCTGTTTGTATTAATCTACAGTTGCGTATTTCTGTTCCTGCTTCTTTTTGTATACAAGAAGAGCTACAACTCATTTCGGACAGAGAGCGTTGAACGAGCAGAGGAACTTACAAACCATGTACGAATGAATATCGAAAGTACTTTGGCGAGTGTCTCTGAAGACAATTTTCCAATGGTTCGTATAAATGAAGCATTTGGTACACCGCTTAGGAGAATTTCAGCGAGAGATATTGGTTCAATCGAACGAATCAAGCTGCGTGTAGATATTCAAAATAATATGGCACAGATTCTAAATGAGAGCAAAAATGTGAACTGGATCGCTCTGATGGATTCACAAGGCCATTTTAATCTTTTAAAGCATCCGCATATTGCTAAATCGGATTTGATAACCATCGAGAATTTGAGAAGACTGTATCAAGAGGAGTATCCGTATCTTAGTGCGAAAAGAGGGCATACCTACTGGTTTAGAAATCCAATGACAGGAAACCCTGTATTAGCAAAAGCAGTTTTTGACTATTCAATTATGAATTTTACAGGATATTTACTGGCAGAAATTAATCCGGTGGCATTTCAAAAGGTGCTAAGCGGATTAGATGAAAATTTCACAGGTATATTTAGTATTTATGGAGTGGATGGAAAGCTGTTCTTTAAGAATTCAGAGAATGGATTTGATGAAAGCAAAACCTTGGATGAGGTACTTGAATTATGTAAAGATGATGACGAGGTTCTCGCAGTATCGTATCCTGTAAATAGTGGAGAGGTTTCGATTCTGAATCTTCTTAATGTGGAGCAGCAAAGTCAAACATATATTAAACCATTGAACGATTTTGCCATGCAGGGAATTGCGCTGAGTATTTTTCTTTTTGCAATCGGTGCACTGGTCATGTTTGGCAGTACTTCTCAGAAGTTAAAAACCATTCTGGTGAATTTATCATCTATTTCAAGTGGACGATTTGACGATTTTCAAGATGTCGGCGGAGAAGATGAGCTCTCGATGATTAATCTTAAAATTGAAGATGCAGGAAAACAGATGGAGACATTGATCCAGGATTTGATTAATGAAAAAGAAATTCAGGAAAAGAAGGATTATGAACTTCTACGCGCCCGCTTTCATGAGCTGCAGTCGCAGGTAAACCCACATTTTTTATTTAACAGCTTACAAGCGATTAATGGTGTTGTTTTGGTTCATGGCGACCGGGAAGCAAGTAAAATCATCGGGATGTTAGCGAAACTTCTGCGTGGCAGTTTGGAAAGAAAATCAGCAGCATGTAGTCTGAAAGATGAAATTGACTATGTGAAGAATTATCTGGAATTATGTAAAACCATTTATCCGGATCGCCTGAATATTGAGTGGGGATTAGATACGGAATTAAATGACGTTGAAATACCAACCTTTATTCTGCAGCCAATTGTCGAAAATTCTGTTGTACATGGAATTGAAAAATTAAGCGCATGTACGATTAAAATATGCTCTGAGACGAGAAACGGGGATTTGATTTTAACGGTTTATGATAATGGCAACGGAATCCCGCCGGAGGTGCTCCTGCAGATTCAAAATGCTCAATTTGTATCAAAACGAATAGGTTTAAATAATATTCAGGAACGACTTCGACTGATGTATGGAAACGATGGCAAATTAATTATTGACTCGGAATATCATCAGTTTACAAATGTGGAGATCGTAATACCGTTATCTGGACACATATATAAAGAAACCAAATTATTATGAACGGTATAGAGAGGTAAATCGTGTATTCTGTAGTCTTAATTGATGATAATCGAATGGCCGTTGAGGGGATTGCGCAGGCAACAGATTGGAACAAGTATAATTGTGAAGTTGTCGGGAAGGCCTTTAATGGTTTAGACGGATTAAAAATCATTTATGAGCGGAATCCTCAAATTGCAATCATCGATATCAAAATGCCCGGATATGATGGACTTGAAATCATTCGAGAACTTCGGAAAAAAGCATATGATACATATTTCATCATCATTTCCGGATATGATAATTTCGAGTATGCGAAAGAAGCTATACACTATGGTGTAAGTGATTATCTATTAAAACCGGTAATGATTGATGAGCTGGAGGAGTCTCTTGCCCATCTGATTGCAAAAATTGAAAAAGATCATCACGAACAGATCGTAACGAAGATTGAAAATATGGGTGAAGTTGAGAAACAACTATACTTGATCCAATCGAACATATCCTCATTTTCTTCATCGGTTGCAGAAGCAATCCGGTATATTGGCCAGCACATCGACCAGAATATTTCTTTGACAGATATCAGTGAAGAATTGATGCTGTCCTCAACTTATTTTAGTCGTATGTTTAAAAAAGAAACCGGATTAAATTTTGTTCAATATGTAACTTACATGAAGATGGAAAGTGCACGTAAGTTATTACAGAATCCACGAAATCGCATCAATGAAGTTGCCAATATGGTGGGATATAAAGATTATAAATATTTCTATGACGTGTTCAAAAAAACTTATGGTTATCCTCCACATGATGCGAAGGGATAACTACACGACTTAATACAACATAAATTTAATGGAGGGATTCACTATGGAAATGCATCATCCTAAGAATGTCAGAAATGTACCTTCTGTCTTTCAATGTATCGACGGATCAGAAGTTAAAAACAAAGAAGAGTGGTTTGAAAAAAGACGTCCTGAAATTTTGAAAATGTTTCAGGAAGAAGAGTATGGGAAACTGCCGGATTTTAGCGATGTGGAAGTGAGTATTCGTTTAGTAGATTCTCGTCAAGATACAACCTTTATGGATGGACAGGCAATTCGTCGAACAGTAGAGGTTGAAGCCATCCGTCAGGGGCGACATTTTATTTTTAATTTCGTTGTTTTTATTCCTGCAAATGTTGAACATCCGGTTCCTGCATTTGTTACGGTGGTAAATCGTGGAATAAAAGACAGTGATCCATGTAGACATTTCATAAGCCCTTTCTATCCTGCAGAGACGATCGTTTCTCGTGGATATGCTTGTGCTGCATTCCGAACACAGGAAGTTGCACCGGATTACGATGAAGGTTTCACAACCTGCTTCCATCGTTTATTCCCGGAATATACAGAAAATCGTCCGAAGAATGCATGGGGCGCGATTACCGCATGGTCTTGGGCAGCTAGTCGAATCATGGATTATTTCGAGCAGGATCCGTTTATTGATGAGAAAAAGGTGGCTGTTGTCGGACATTCAAGAGGTGGAAAAACCGCACTGTGGACCGCTGCACAGGATGAACGATTTGCAATGGCGATCAGCAGCTGTGCAGGAAATAGTGGCGATGCGATTTCGAGAGGACCGAAAGGCTCTTCAGAGAGAATCGAAAATATCGTCGGACGTTTTCCTTACTGGTTTGCAGAGAACTATCGGAAGTATGCAGGACACGAAGACGAGCTTCCATTTGATCAGCATATGCTGATTTCTTTGATTGCGCCACGTTGTGTATATACGACCTCAAGAACATTCGATGGATGGGCAGACCAAGCCGGCCAGTTTGAATCTCTCGTACAGGCAACCCCAGTTTTTGAACTATTAGGAGTTCATGGCCTCACAACATTTGAACGACCGAAGGCAGAAAATCCTCTTCGCGATGGAAACATTGCTTATCACATGAAAACTGGTAATCATGATTTAGACGAATATGACTGGGAACAGTTTATGGATTATTGTGATGACAAATACAAGGAATAAATGAGAGATATGTTTGGAAAAATCAATGAGGAAATACAACGAGTATAATTAAATGGGGGAATTAAATCATATTATTCCATAGAACTATATGTTATAATGGTTAAAACATTGAAGTTATAACACCTAGTATGGAGGAGTTTCAAATGAATGTAGCTGAAATCAGACGTCCGGCGGATATGGAAAGAATTACGACGTCAGAGCTTGCAAAGGCATTTATCGATGAGCAGGTGGCCCTGATCAGGGAGCAGGTAGGCGATAAGAAGGTTCTTCTGGCGCTTTCCGGTGGCGTTGACTCATCGGTTGTAGCGGCACTTTTAATCAAGGCGATCGGCCAGCAGTTAGTATGTGTACATGTAAATCATGGTCTCCTTCGTAAGGGTGAGCCGGAGCAGGTAGTCGAGGTATTCCGTAACCAGATGAATGCAAATCTGATCTACGTAGATGCGACAGATCGTTTCCTGGATAAGCTTGCAGGCGTTGATGATCCGGAGACGAAGAGAAAGATTATCGGCGGTGAGTTCATCGAGGTATTCGCTGAGGAGGCGAGAAAGCTGGATGGCATCGAGTTCCTGGCACAGGGTACGATCTGGCCGGATATCCTCGAGTCTGAGGAAGGCATCAAGGCACATCATAATGCCGGTGGACTTCCGGAGGATATGAAGTTTGAGCTGGTAGAGCCGGTTCGTATTCTGTTCAAGGATGAGGTTCGTGTCGTTGGTGACGAACTTGGCCTGCCACATGGTATGGTTTATCGTCAGCCATTCCCAGGACCAGGTCTCGGCGTTCGCTGCCCAGGTGCGATCACACGTGATCGTCTCGAGGCAGTACGTGAGTCTGATGCGATTCTTCGCGAAGAAATCGATAAGAACGGCCTGTCCGATAAGATCTGGCAGTACTTCACCGTCGTTCCGGATTTCAGATCCACCGGTATCAAGGATGGCAAGCGTGCCTTCGAGTGGTGCTGTATCGTCCGTGCCGTATGCTCCATCGACGTTATGACCGCAACCGTGGCAGAGATTCCACACGAGGTGATGGTTCATATCACAGATCGTATCACACACGAAGTTCCGGGCATCAACCGCGTGCTCTATGACTTCACACCGAAGCCAACCGGAACCGTAGAGTTTGAATAAGTCTGAATAAGTATTAAACGGACCGAAAGCCCACGCACACCCGTGGACGTTCGGTCTTTTTACGCCCGGAGATGTATTGCTTTTTATAAGTTTTTACTGACGGATTATAATCCCTCAGCTTACGATAACCGGATGGGGCGAATCCCTTTCGATGATATGGTCTGACCACATATACCCTAAAGGGTATAAAGTAACTCCGCAAGTTATGAATTATACCCCAACAGGTATAAAAGCACCTTTAGCTATCGACATTATACCCTTAAAGGTATAAAATGATGACAGCATCACATGCGGGGCGATGGTTACCACTTGCCTGTATGACTTCATGAGGGAGGGCACAGGAAAAATACATGAATAAAATAGCAGAATTTGTAAAGAAAAGACGCCGCGCGGCAGGACTTACGCAGGAGGAATTCGCGATTCGTTCTGGTCTGGGTCTACGCTTCGTACGTGATCTGGAGCAGGGGAAGGAAACGGTTCGCATGGATAAGGTGAACGTTGCCCTCGCGATGTTCGATATGGAAGCCGTACCCGGAAGAAAGGATGAGACTTGATGGATGAATCATTCAGAAATGCATATGTATACGTGCAAGATACCTATGCCGGCGTTTTAAGCGAAACAGACAGTGGATATACATTTTCGTATGACCACGCGTATATGTTGCGCGCTGACGCCACGGCAGTTTCTCTGACCCTTCCGATGAGCGAGGAAGCCTATAGCTCCAGCACGCTGTTCTCCTTTTTTGACGGGCTGATACCGGAAGGATGGTTGCTCGATGTTATTAGTCGGAACTGGAAGCTACTCCCGACGGATCGTTTCGGTCTGTTGCTGAAAGCGTGCAAGGACCCGATCGGAAATGTGTCGATCATGGAGACACGGATATGAACTGTTTATGCTGCGGAAAACCGCTTCGTGAAAAAGATCAAAATGGATGGCATACGGCCTGTATCAAACGTTTTTTCGGTACGCGTACATTGCCGGAAATCCGACTCGATGAAGAAACGCTCCGGCAGATCACAAAGGAAAATACCGAAAACGGATATACCGTCACCGGCGTGCAGAAGAAGCTGTCACTGCATCTCTTCTCAGATGAAAAGCAACCTAGATTGACACTGGTCAACTATCCGAATGGATATATTTTGAAGCCACAGGTCCAGGAATTTGAAGCATTGCCCGAAGCAGAGCAGCTCGTCATGTGCATGGCAGATGCAGCCGGCATCGCGACAGTACCACATGCCCTGATCAGAGCGAACGGGCAGTTTGCGTATATCACGAAGCGCATCGACCGTGTCATCGATGGGGCGGATATCCGCAAAATCGCGATGGAAGACTTCTGCCAGCTGGATTTCCGGCTGACGCAAGATAAGTACCGGGGCTCGTATGAGCGCTGTGCGAAGGTGATCGAACGCTACTCGTCGCGTTGCGGACTGGACATGAGCGAACTGTTTATACGACTGGTGTTCTCGTTTATCGTCGGAAATTCGGACATGCATCTCAAGAACTTTTCAATGATTGAGAGTGAGGCTGGGAGCGAGGGCTATCATCTGTCACAGGCGTATGATCTTCTTCCTGTCAATGTCATCATGCCGGAAGATAAGGAGCAGTTTGCGTTAACGATGAACGGGAAGAAGCGGAACCTCCATAGAAAAGATTTCCTGGTCTTTGCATATACCTGTGGTATCCCCGAAAAAGCTGCAGAGAAAATGATCGACCGCATCCTGCGTATGAGACAAAAATTCATGGAGATGTGCGCTGTATCCTGCCTCCCGGAATACATGAAAGAACAGCTGTGTGCGCTGATCGAAGAACGCTGTAGTATTCTGTCGCCGAGAACGCGAAAAGCTTCGGATGCTGCTGCAGAAGCTCTGAAGGATATGGAATGACAAAAGCACTCCTCCACCCCGCTGTTCACTCCCATATCATTAAAAAGTTTGAAAGTCCACGCACACCCGTGGACTTCTTTGTGAGGAGATACGCCACGAACTCACGGAATTCACCGCCTCCCTGCTTATGCAGCCGAACGTTCTCGAGGTATTCACCTATATCAATCGCGAATTCGGACAGGGCAGTGTACCCCTTGACATGGTGATGACCCGGCAAGGTATAATACATCCATGACGTAGCAGAAAATCCATCAATCAGGAGGACACTTTAATGAGCAGAGTAAATTTCGGCGCGAAGCCACTGATGTATCCGCAGCCGGTATTGATCATCGGAACTTATGATGAGAACGGCGTTCCGAATGCGATGAATGCAGCATGGGGTATCACAACCGATTATAAGGAGATCACCATCAGCCTTTCCGAGCACAAAACAACCGATAACCTGAAGGCGCGGAAGGCGTTCACTGTAAGCATCGGCACAGAGGATCAGGTGGTTCCATGCGATTATGTAGGCGTTGAATCCGGAAGAAAGGTACCGGATAAGTTTGCCAGAGCCGGCTTCCATGCTACGAAGAGCGAGTTCGTGGATGCACCGCTGATCGATGAGCTCCCGCTTGCGATGGAGTGCAAGGTGAAGAGCTTCGAGCACGGCATCCTCGTGGGTGAGATCGTCAATGTTTCTGCCGATGAACGTGTCATCACCAACGGCGCGCTGGACATCAGCAAACTGAAGCCGATCAGCTTCGACCCGTTCGGCAATGCCTACTACGGCGTAGGCGAAAAAGTCGGCAATGCCTTCAAGGACGGCACGCAGCTGAAGGAATCATAAGTAAAATCAACCCAGGCTGGAATCCCTTTACGATAGGCCCCCAGGCCTGGGTTATTTTATAAGTGCTCAATCGTATGGACGTCAGCTTCTGCCCCGGCTGATTTTTTTCACAATATAAGACCTGAGATGCTTCTGATTGCGAAAAAGAAAATGATTGTTCTCTATTAGTTCTGCCACGATTTGCAATTTGCAGCCAGTTAACGCTTTTCCTTCCATCCCATCCTCATCTTATTGCGAAACCTGGTGAGTATATTTCATCTAAACTCTCCATCAGCGGTCTCTGGCTATATAATTTTTCGATTCAATTATAAAATTTTAACAAATACTTAAAATAAATTTATGACAATCCGAATAGCATTAAATTCAGCTTTCGATTTCCTACATCTTATGTCGGATTTCCGCATCTTGTGTTTGAAATGTGTCATGACTTTCTTCTTATTATAAAATATAGGTATGAGATAAAGTTTTATCACACATAACGACAGGGAAGGAGGAAGGGATGAGAAAAAGACGCTTGTCAAGGTTACTCACTGTTTTGCTTTCGGTAGGTTTGCTGGTACAGAATATGCCACTTACTGTACTGGCAGATACGCTGCTGACAGCCGCGGAGGATTCCGCTGTGAAGGATGAAGCCGCAGATGCAGATTCCGCAGGAGCGGCAGAAACGCAGAACACAAACATTGTTTTTGACACAGATGAACTCAGCGATGCGCTGATCCAGGCTGTGGAAGAGAAGACGATCGTAAAGAAGACCTATTCTTTCACTGGATACGTTGCGGAGGATTACGAACAGTTATTTGATACAGATTATGAAGATCTGTACGAACTTCGTGCGCTCGAGCGAAAAGAAGGGGACCTTACGGTCAGGGTATTCGCGCGGCTCGATGAGGATGGCTTCGCCACGGAAGATGAGGCGTCTGCTGAACTCGACGATGCCGATGAGACAGCCCTCTCGGAAGCCACTATGTCCGTTGCGACGGAGGAAGATTCGGATGCATACATGATCACCGGAAACGAGCAGATCATTTTCCTGCTTCTGAACAACACGGTTTCCCCGAAGAGCGCGCACATCGAGATTGACGGCAGAGTCAGTCCGGAAATCAAGATTCTGACAGCGAAGCAGATTAAGAAGCAGCTGTCGGACGATGATGACGATGACGACGAAGCGTCGACTCCGGATACCAGCGCGGATTCGTCAGATGCAGTGGACCATCCATCAGATAACGATGGCGCAACACCGACGACCGGCGATACGGCCGATGCAGATGCCCCGTCATCAGATGGCGATGGTTCAACACCGACTACCGGCGATACGGTCAATGCAGATGCCCCGTCATCAGATGGTGCTGGCACAACACCGACTACCGACGATACGGCCGATGCAGGCAACCCGTCATCAGATGGCGCTGACACAACACCGACTACCGGCGGTACATCCGATGCAGGCAACCCATCATCAGAGAATGATGCAGCTCCAGCTAGCAGCGACACAATACCGACTACTGGCGATGCAACATCATTTACCGGTGATACAACAAGTACGGCAGTTGCGGCAGCAGCTAATGTAGACGATACGACTCCTGTATCGTTCGCATCAACAAACGCTGTAACAACCCCAGCTACCGATGGAACAACTCCTACTGGCGACACCGCGATCACAACCGGTGATGGAAGTACCGGTACGGATGGCACACCAACGACCACTGATGGAACCACCGGTACAGGTGGCACAACCCCAGCTTCCGGTGGAATAACTCCTACTGGCGACACCACGATTACAACCACTGATGGAACAACCGGTGCAGACAATCCAGCAACCCCAACGGGTGACACAGCAATCGCCACTGGTGATACAACATCGACTACAGACGGAACAACCCCTACCGGCGATACGTCCATCACAACCGGTGATACGTCCATCACGACCAGCGGCGAAACAACCCCTACTGGCGATACGTCCATCACGACCGGCGACGGAACAGCACCTGTCGGCGATGGAACTACCGGTGCAGATGGCACATCAACGACCGCTGGCGCAACAACCCCTACGGGTGACGAAACAACCGGTACAGGTGATGCAACTACTCCTGCGGGCGACACACCACTCGATCCATCACAGCCGAATCCTGTAGATCCTTCCCTCATTCCACCAGCGGACCTCGCGCAGGCAACTCCGAACGAGATTCCGAAGCCTGGAACAGCGGGTATGCTGGATCCAGAGAAACAGGAGAAGAATGAAGAAGCAACGCTTCTCGGTGACCTTTATGAGAGTGTTCTCTTTAAGAAGACACCGGCGACAGCATTTATTATAACCTTATCGCAGTTCATGGATTACGAGATCGCACTTCTGGATGTCGGCGACGACATCGTAGAAGTAACCGGCAGGAAGGAATGGATCGAGGTGCAGGAGCAAATCGATGCCATCCTTAAAGCCAGACCGGGTGCTGAAATCACGATTCGGGGTCAGGGTACGGACGCCACCATTATCATGACAGGACTCACCGATGATGTGGATAGTAGTAACGGTGGGCTTTGGAACTTTAAGGCTTGGAATCTTCATTCGGATACGATCATCGAAAACGTAACGCTGGAGCTTCCGGGGGAGAAAAGTACGAATGAACAACCGGATGTCGTGATTTTCGCAAACGGCAACAAGTTCACAGTTGAATCAAACGTTCATGTCATCTATGTCGGTGGTTATTCGAAGCGCATGTACATCTTCGGCGGTGGAAACGAAACTGACGTTAATTCTACGCATCTGGAAATCAAGGGCGGCGACTGGGAGCGTGTATATGGCGGAAGCTACAGGGCCAAAGCTGGCGACTCGTACGTATATGTAGCCGGGCCAAAGGGACTGGATGGCCATGGTACAGATGCCGGTGACGCGGCTGTTCTATATACGTTCGGCGGTTGCTATAGCGATGTAACGACAGGAAACATCCATGTGCTCTATGGTGCGAATAGAAGATTTTACTCGAAAATGGAAGATTCCAGAAGCGGTCCGTCCAATGTATTCGGTAGTGGCCACGATATGGCGAACACGGACGCGGTTGCGGACGTAACGGGCGACGAAATGAGAATCGACATTCTCGACGGTGCCATCGTTTCCGATATAAGCGGTGGCTACAACTCGAATCTACACTGCAAAGATATTTATCTTCATGTAGCAGCGGGGGCCCATGTGGCAGAGACCACACACGGCGCTGCAGTATGTGGCGGTACGTCCACAAGCAGAAAAATCGGAGGTCTGGATCCTGCTCGAGGGTATGCGCCGAATACGCCGAATACAAAGAAGTATACCGCATATTCCAACATCCACGTTACCTTCGACGGCGAGGGTAAGCTGGAGAATCAGAATTTATACAAGACAACCGTCATGGGCGGTGGAACATTTGGTCATGTTGAAGGAAATATCGAAGTCATCATAAACGGTAATACCGAGTATGTCTACGGTGGATCTTCGAGCGGCAATGTAACGGGTGATATCAACGTGACGATTTATGGCAATGTCCTCGCGGGTAGTCACAATGGAGATGCCGTGATCGGTGATGTGACCGGTACCTGGTTTGGCGGCACCGTACAGGGTGGCTGTATGACAGGCGATGTGACAGGCGATGTGACAACCACGATTGGTCCGAATGCAAGCGTTCATGCGGTCATCGGTGGATGTGATGATGGTGGTGTACATGGCGATACCAGCGTCCATGTATATGGCACCATTTTAAAGGAACGGTATCAAAATACGAACCGCTTCCTCTCCGGTGCAGGTTGCGTATTTGGTGCCGGATATTTAAGCTCACCAGGATTCATTGACGCTGCCGATGTAACTGGTACCTCAAGTGTGTACATTTATCCTGGTTCGAATGTGCAGGGTGATGTTTACGGTGGCGGTCTGACCGCACGAGCTTCCGGTGGAACGCATGTGAAAGTCTCCGCTCCGATCGGCGGCGATGTTTATGGCGGCAGCTGGCTGGAGTATAGTGCAAATATCTTTGGGGATGCAGAGCTTGGCTATGTAGGTGGTGAGAAGGCAGATACCTATGTAGAGCTGAACGGTGTTGCTTCTGCAAGTAATGTTTATGGTGGCGGCCGTGGCACGAACACAAAGGGCAGCAGTACCGTCGTGCTAAAAGATGACGCAAAGGCCATGAATGTGTACGGCACAGGAAACGCGATCACGAAGTTCTGGTCTGGTGGTAAAGAATATACCTTCGGCCCGCTTCCGATTACGACCTCCGGTGATGCAACGATCCGGATCGAGGACAGTGCAGTTGTGAAGGATACGATCTACGGATACGACATCGTAACACCGAAGGACGAAAAGGGTAACGACCTGGAACCTCACAAGTTGCTTACCGGTAAGGCTTCCGTCCTCTTCGACCGCAGTAACAGCGACAGCAGCTTTAAACGCGTGAAGAACGCAGATTTCGTTCATCTCACCGACACATCTGCCGTCGCGATCGATAACGATCATAAGGACGAAGAGCAGTTGGTCAATGTTGGCGACCTGAACATCGATGCGGATTCCGCATTGACGCTGGGCGCAAGCGCACATATCTATGGAAACTACCAGGGCGGCCCGGACAAGGAGAAGAGCGCGAAGCTGATCATCCCTGCGGGCAAGCGCCTCACTGCGGATGGCACGGTAACGCAGTTCACGAAGATCAGCATTTATGATTTTGACAAGGTCGTACCGGCGGAGAAACAGGTATATGTAGTCTCCGGTGCCGGAAGTAAAACAGATACCGGCGATTTCATCTGGGTAGATGAGCGAAACGGCGTGACCATGGAATGGAACATGCATTCCGCAAGTGGCGAAACGAAGGCTGAAAAACCGACCATGTGGTGGCTGGTAAAGCAGCCGACACAGCCGAAACCGGATCCGAAGCCAGACCCGAAGCCGTCAGGCGGCGGTGGCGGAGGTGGTGGCGGAAGCCGCGTAGTTCCAGGCTCCAGGGCGGTAATCACCACACCAGAGCCGGGCAGAGTCCTCGGTGTAAATCGAACACCGGAGACAGCACCGGAAACGAAACCACAAACCGGACGCGTCCTCGGCGCCAGCAGAGCGGCACCGACTGGCGACATGAGTCTCATCGCTGTCTGGTTCACACTCATGTTAATCGCGATGGCCGTATATCTCGGCTTCATCGTCTATAACCGCAGATGGAGAAGACACCATTAA
>CAKQWR010000012.1 GCA_934279105.1 uncultured Oribacterium sp.
GTCGTAGGTGATGGTACCCTTCTGAATCTCGTAGAAGCGGTTGATGAGGTTCGTGATGGTCGTCTTTCCGGCACCGGTCGCACCAACAAAGGCCACCTTCTGACCAGGACGAGCGTAGACATTGACTTCATGCAGCACTGTATGCTTGCCATCGTAGGAGAAATCCACATCCTTCAGTACGACGTCACCCTCGAGGCGCTTATAGGTCACGCTACCGTCTGCTTCTACCTTCTTCCATGCCCACTGCTCTGTGCGCTCTTCACACTCCTCGATCCGACCGTTGCACTCATGACAGCGTACAAGCGTCACGGTGCCCTCATCCTCCTCCGGCTGCTGATCCATCAGCGCGAAGATACGACGTGCGCCTGCAAGGCCCATCACGATGGCATTGATCTGCTGTGAGATACCACCGATCTGGCCGGCAAACTGCCGCTCCATGTTGAGGAACGGAACGGTAATACTGATACTGAGTGCCATGCCGCTGAGGCTCAGATTCGGAACCTTCATAAGAAGCAACGCACCACCCGCAAATGCAAGTACCACATAGAGCATATTTCCGATATTGCCGAGAATCGGCATCAGCGTATTTGCGTAGCGATTTGCCTTCTCTGACACTTCGAACAGTTCATCATTGATCTGGTCGAAGTCATGCTTCGCTGCCTCTTCATGATTGAAGACCTTTACGACCTTCTGACCGTTCATCATCTCCTCGATGAAGCCCTCGGTCTTCGCCACTGCTGCCTGCTGCTTGATAAAGTAACGTCCGGAGCTTCCGCCGACCTTCTTTACAACTCTCGTCATGACGGTAATTCCACCAACCACGAGGATCGTAAGCCAGATGCTGTAATACAGCATGAGGGAAAATACCGTCACGAGGATAATCGCCGAGGTCAGAAGCTGCGGAATCGATTGTGAAATCATCTGGCGAAGCGCATCGACGTCGTTTGTATAGTACGACATGATATCGCCATGCTCATTATGGTCAAAATACGAAATCGGCAGCTTCTGCATGCCATCAAACATCTTCGTACGTAATTTCTTCAGCGCGCCCTGTGTAATCACCGCCATGCACTGGTTATATGTGATGCCCGCGATAAGCGACAGCGCATAGAGAAGCGCGAGCGTCAGCACAAGACTCAAAATCTGCGCGGAAACGCCGGCCCAGTCACCACTCTGCCAGTTCTGCTCGATCAACGCGATAATGCGCTGCTGGAAAAGAGACGGAATCGCTGTTACGACAGCATTGATCAGAATGCATACAAGCGTGAACGGCAGAAGTAACGGGTAGAACGAGAAGATCATCTTGATCAGTCGGCCGAGCGTGCCATCCTTCAGCACGTTTTTGTCAACCGGACCGCGCATATTTCTATTTCCCTTCATCGCTGCACTCCCCCCTTCTCTGTATTTTCGGCTGTTTTATTCTGGCTGTAATAAAGATCCTGATACATTGCATTCCGGCTGAGAAGTTCCGCATGGGTACCGATATCCGCGATACGGCCGCCGTCCATGATAAGGATACGATCCGCATCCTGTACGGAGGATACGCGTTGTGCGATGATGATCTTCGTGGTTTCCGGAATGAAATCCCGGAAGCCCTTTCGAATCATGGCATCGGTCTTCGTATCAACCGCGGAGGTGGAGTCATCGAGAATCAGCACCTTCGGCTTCTTAAGGATCGCACGAGCGATACAGAGGCGCTGCTTCTGGCCGCCGGAAACGTTCGTACCACCCTGGGTGATGAACGTTTCGTACTTGTCAGGGAAGTTCTGAACGAATTCATCCGCCTGTGCAAGCTGACAGGCAGCGACGATTTCCTCGTCTGTCGCCTTCGGGTTTCCCCAGCGGAGGTTTTCCGCGATGGTGCCCGAGAAGAGGACGTTTTTCTGAAGTACGACGGCGACCTGATCACGCAGGAGCTTGAGGTCGTACTTTCGTACGTCGACACCGCCGACCAGCACCTCGCCCTCGCTTGCGTCATAGAGACGGGAAATCAGCTGGATGAGCGAGGACTTCGAAGAACCGGTGCCACCCATGATGCCGATGGTTTCACCGGATTTGATATGAAGATCGATGTCCGAGAGGACGTAATTCTCAGCATTGGCCTGATACTTGAAGCTCACATGGTCGAAGTCGATCGAACCATCCTTTACTTCTGTCACCGGAGTCGCCGGATTCGTAAGCGTGCTGTTTTCGCTTAGAACCTCAGCGATACGCTCGGCAGACTCGGCCGACATGGTCACCATGACGAAAATCATGCTGAGCATCATGAGGGACATGAGGATCTGGAAGCTGTAGGTCAAGAGCGCAGAGAACTGTCCGACATCGAGGGCGGCACCGCGGCTCGAAATAATCGTGTAGGAACCGAAGCTCAACACGAAAATCATGACCGTATAGAGGCAGAACTGCATCAGCGGGTTGTTAAACGCAAGGATGCGCTCCGCCTTCGTAAAGTCGCGCTGAACATCCGTCGCTGCGAGATCGAACTTCTGCATTTCATAGTCTTCACGGACGAAAGACTTCACGACACGCATGCCGTTGATGTTCTCCTGTACAGAATCATTCAGGCGATCGTACTTCTTAAAAACGCGACGGAAAATCGGCATAACGATCTTGATGATGACAGCGAGGCCGATACCGAGAATCGGGATGACCGCCACGAAAATCCAGGCCATACGACCACCCATGATGAAGGCGGTGGTGAATGAGAAAATCAGCATCGCCGGCGCACGGAAGCCGAGTCGAATCAGCATCATGTAGGCCATCTGAAGATTCTGGATATCCGTGGTCATACGGGTAACGAGAGAACTCGTCTGAAAATGATCGATGTTTTCGAAGGAAAAGTCCTGAATCTTATAGAAGAGATCCTTTCGAAGATTGCGGGCGAAACCCGTCGAAGCGGTCGCACAGTTGTTACCGGCGGCTACACCACAGAGAAGCGACAGTGTCGCAAGCACAAGCAGTACGAAACCATACTTACCGATGGTACCCATGCCGGCGCCACCCTTGATCTGATTGATCAGCACTGCGGTTACGAATGGGATGATGGTTTCAATGAGTGACTCCAGAAGCACAAACAGCGGCGCACGCATGCTCGGCCCCTTAAACTCGCGGATGGATTTCGAGAGCGTCTTGATAACGTCCATAAATTCCTCCTGTAGATATAAACGATAGGCGACGAAAAGCAGTGTATGATCCCCACAGTCGGCCCTATACTCCCCGACTGAAAAATCGAATGTTGCGAAGCGTAAGAGATGCAGGTTTCAAATCGAACGATCCATCGACGGCAACCGTATGGGATGAACGCTGATTTTACCTGACATTTTCGAAACTGAAGATACGCTGTAAACGCCTGCTTTTCGCGAAACTTTACTATATTAAAACATTGTGCACAACAAATCAATGTGTTCACAAAAAGTTCAGATTCCTTGTTTAGCGTTCCTGTTCAGGCATGGTCCGAATGACTTCTGCCGTCTGCCCTCCGGGCTACGCCTGAACTGTGCCATCTAAAAAGGAGCCCTGCACATGAGTGCAGTCGGCTCCTTCCATCATTTATTCATCCATATCTTTTCCTGCCTTCGCGGCTTTCTCTGCATACATCAGAACGTCTGCCTGACGAATCGCCTCCGTAATCGGATGAACGCCGGAAACGCCACCGATGGAGACGGCGAGACGAAGATCCGGATACTCCGGAAGACGGATATTTCGAACCGCCTCTTCGATTTCCTTCATTTTTTTCTTTAGGATTTCTTTACTCATCTTCGGGAAGAACAGTAGGAACTCATCACCACCGTAGCGAAGCAGGATATCCGTTTTACGAATACAGGTTTTGATCGTCGCGGCGATGTCGCGCAGCACCGCATCTCCGGCCGGGTGTCCGAAGGAGTCATTGACCTGCTTAAAATGATCGATATCGATGACCGCAACGCACTCCATTCCTTCAAGATGCGCGCGGTAGACTTCATAGTAGCGACGAGAATAGGTGCGCGTCACCGGATCCATAAAGAGCTCCAGGTGTTCGCCATTATTCCGTTCCAGAAGAAGGCGGGTACCATTTGTATCGATCCAGCGGCCTTCATTCATCTTACTCAGCATCTCCAGTACACAGGCTGTGCCATTCAGATTGATATATTTCGAAATCACGAAATACATATCCGTACTCGTGAATTCCAGCTTGTTCAGCGTCGTCTTCTGCGCATATGCACGCGTCGAGGTACAGTTGGCGCAGGAGCCATCATTGTTCCAGAAAGCAGCACAATGCTTACCTGTACGGCGGAGGATACCCTGCTCATCCAGCGCCAGTACTTCGGTGTCCGTCGGATCGACGAGACGTACGACATCGAAAACGGATTGCAGGCACTTGATATTCTGAAGAATAATCGGAGCAGCATCTGTTTTCGCGCCCCGCTGGAACGCCCACTCTTTTTCGACTTTCAGCTGCGGGTCGATCATCTGCCCAACCGCAGCGACATAGTGATCCGGCTGCGCATCTGACCACAGTGTCCGAATCCGCAGATCACACCAGCGATATTCGTCTCCTTTCGGGAACAGGATACTCATAGAGAACTCCGGATTCTCCCGCGTCGTCGCATCCATCGCCACCTGCAGGCGCTTGAAATCCTTCGGACCGATATATCGAAAGCTACTCATATGCAACACATTTTTCACAGAATGCCGAAACTGTGGCGGTTCATTCCAGTCCGTAATCGTCGCCAGCTTCGAAACTGCATCATACTCAAACTGTATTCCACCGTTGACAGAGGCGAAAAAGTCGATTCTCTCCTGCATCGAATTCAGAAGATTCTGTACACGATCGTTCTTCGGAAGATCTGCATGCATGAGGATTTCATCCGATAGACGATTCATATCAACACGATATGGCATTACGTCTGAAGAAACGGATGTCAAGTCACGAAGCTGTGGAGCTGTCTCCAGCAGGCACTCCAGAAGCAACGGATTAAACGCACCGCACTCTCCGTCCATGATCATACGGATCGCCGTCTCATGATCATAGGCTTTCTTATAGCTGCGTTCACTCGTCAGCGCATCGTAGACATCCGCGATGGCCACGATCTGCGCGGAAATCGGAATCTGTTCACCGATCAATCCATCCGGATAGCCATGCCCATCCCAGCGTTCATGGTGCCACCGGCAGATTTCCAGCGCATAACGATAGATCGGTTTATCCGGCCCGACATTCATCTGTTCCAGAATATAGGCACCGGCAGCAGCGTGCGTCTTGATTTTTTCAAACTCTGCTTTCGTGAGCTTCCCCGGTTTGTTAAGAATTTCTTCCGGAATCACGATCTTACCGATGTCATGGAGTGCAGAGGCCGTCTTGATAAACGCGATATCCTCCTCCGTAAGATGGTAGCTCTTCGTTTTCTTTATAAGCTGATGTAACAGAGTCTCTGTGATACTACGGATATGCCGGATATGATCTCCACTCTCATGGTTTCGTATCTCTACGACATTGCCGAGGATACTGACCATCAGATTGTTGTTCTCCTCTTTTTCTGTGATCTGATCCGATACCAGCTGCATGAGCCGCTTCTGATTCACATACATTTTCAGCGTATTCTCTACACGTCGACGAACGATAAAGAAATTAAACGGCCGTGGAATATAGTCTGTGACACCGAGCGAATATGCATGCTCCATCGATTTCACAGATTCCTCCATCGTTATGATGATAACCGGAATCTCCTGAATCCAGCGAAAGCGATTCATCTCTTCGAGCACCTCGAAACCATCCATTTCCGGCATGTTAATGTCGAGGAGCATCAAATCGATGTCCGTCCGCTTCTCGAGGATGTGTAACGCTTCCCGTCCGTCCTGAGCTTCCACATAATTGTATTGGTCACCCAGCATGTCGATCAGCATCATGCGATTTATTTCAGCATCATCTACAATGAGTATCGTCTGCCGTTCCATGAACTACTCCTCCGTCACCATCCTCGGCCATCCTGTAGAAAAGCCGCATCAATCCACCTGCTTCAGAAGACGTACCGTCTTCTCATACTCCTCAACCACCTGCGCATACAGTGGTTCATACCCCGCCATACGGCGGCTGCGCAGAAGCTCCGTGAGTTCGATCGTCGGCTTCGCCAGCGCTGAAAAGCCGAGTGTAAGACATAGGCCTTTCAACGTATGCGCCGCACGAAAGGCCATCTCTACTTCGCCATCTCGAAGCGCAGCACGCAACTGCTCCATACTCTTATCGTCCAGAAACTTCAGCGCAAACTTCTTCACCATTGCAGCATTCGGAATCCGATGCGATACATCGTTATAATCTGCATGCATTTCTTCATAACACTGTTCAATCGTCATAGAAAATTCCCTTCTATAATTTTACTGATCTCGTTTGATTTTTTTCTTCCAGAGAGTCCCGTATTTTCACAACGGATATCGCCTATCGTCTCTTTCTGTAAACCATTTTATCTACGCGCACAGGAAAAAGGCCTCCTTTTTCCCTGCTCTTTCAGGTTCGAAGGCGCCCTTTTCCTGCAACACGAAGATTCTGTTTTTCATACGTTCAAAAAATACCAACGATTTATTTTTATGCTGTAAGAAATCCGGCCATATGCATGGCCATCATCGTTCTCAGTCTTCTGCCGGCTTCGGCGTTTTTTCTACTTCGTCATCTTTACATACATGATAGATGATATCCACACAGTTGTCGATGCCGAGTGAACCACTGTCGAGCGTCAAGTCATAGTTCTGGCACTTGCCCCACTCCTGCTCGGTATAGTAGCGATAGTTGAACTTACGCTTCTTATCCATATCCTTCAGCATCTTATCGGTGTTCTCCGGCTCTTTATAGATCTCGGTAATTCTGTGTTTCCGCTTCTCGATATCTGCATGGATGAAGATATTGAGCACATCCGTACGCTCACGGAGAATGTAGTCCGCGCAGCGTCCGACGATGACACAAGGTCCCTTATCCACAAGGTCCAGAATAACCTCGCGCTGCTTCGCCCAGAGATAATCTTCCGGACTCATGCCATAGCTGTTTCGCGCAGAGAAGGAATACTCGATCCAGTTGCGGGCACTTGCATACTCGCCCTGTTTCTTCACGTAATCCTCAGCGAAGCCGGTCTTAAATGCGGTCTGCTCGATAATTTCCTTATCATACAGTGGGATGCCGAGCTTATCGGCGAGCTTTCGGCCGACCTCACGTCCGCCGGAACCATATTCTCTCGAAATCGTAACGTAATTTATCTTCATAGTGTGCCCTCCTGGATGATATTTGATCAACTCTTTTTGATTGATCTATCCTTATTTTATCATTTTTCTTTCATTTTTTCAAACGATATGAAAATTTTTTCCGACGGCAATTTCAGATAATTGTCACATTTCCGCGAGCAGACCTGGAGGGGCGGTGCCTGCTCATGAAATCGTCTCAATTCCTCAGGAAAGCTTCGGTTCCAACAGTTTCCAGATAAAATACAACGCCCAGCTCATGGCGAATCCGAGCACGACATCGATGATGGAGTGCTGCCGGATGAAGATCGTCGCGACACAGATTAGCACCGCGATGACCGTTTCGATGTTTTTCGCGCTCCGACGAATATAACGGCACTGTCGAACGACGATATCGATAGCGATGGTGCTTGACACATGCATACTCGGGCAGACGTTCCGCGGTGGATCTATGGAACGAAGCCACTGTACACCGAGCGTAAAAAGATCACTGCCTGCGAGTGGCGCACGCAGGTTGAGACCATTCGGCCAGATCGTATACACCACCATACAGATCGTGTATCCGCCAAACAGGATAAAACAGAGTTTCAGAAAATCCTTGCGGGTCCCGTAAAACAGGAAAAATACCAGTGCTCCCGGAAACAGCAGCCACCAGATTGCATACGGCACGAAAAATGCCGGAATCGTCGGAATCATCCGATCAAGCGGTGTCTCGATGATATGCACTGCTTCTTCCGGAACCTCCCTAAGCTGCAGCATCCCGAAGTACAGGAGATATAGCGGCAGGTACAGGAGCCACAGTGCATATCGGTGCGTGGATAGATAGCCAGCCGGATCGCTCATCGCTTCCCGGATCGGCGTAAAAATATCTTTACGTGAATTCATCTATTCATTTTCCTCTCAGCTTGCAGCGAACTGTGCGTTATACAGCGTCGCATAAAAGCCACCACGGGCGAGAAGCTCATCGTGATTTCCCTGTTCGATGATGTTCCCATCACGCATAACGAGAATCAGGTCCGCATTCTTGATGGTTGAAAGACGATGGGCAACGATGAACGATGTTCGGCCTTCCATCATGCGGTCGAAGGCATGCTGGATATGAAGCTCCGTTCTCGTATCGATCGACGAAGTTGCCTCATCGAGAATCAGCATCGGCGGCAGACGAAGCATCAGGCGCGCGATGCAGAGCAGCTGCTTCTGACCCTGACTCAGCGCACCGCCATCCTCGCCGAGGACGGTGTCGTAGCCCTGCGGCATGCGACGGATAAACTTGTCACAGTGCGCACGACGCGCAGCTTCCTGTACCTCTTCCAGGGTTGCATCCGGTTTACCGTATGCGATGTTATCACGAATCGATGCAGATTTCAGCCATGTCTCCTGCAGCACCATACCGAAATTCGCACGCAGGCTTTCCCGCGTCACTTTCCGGTTGTCGAGCCCGTCCACGAGAATCGCGCCCTGATCTGCCTCATAGAAGCGCATCAGCAGGTTGATGAGTGTTGACTTTCCGCAGCCCGTCGGTCCGACGATGGCGACCGTCTCACCCGGTTTCACATGCACGTTGATATCCGTCAGCAGTTTCTTCGTTTTATCATACGAGAACCACAGATGATCGATATCGACCTCTCCGCGTACACCATTCCTATCCCCCTCGCCCAGTACGGCCGCATCTGCGGCATCCGGCTTCATCGCCGGCTCGTCAATGACTTCGAACACACGGCTTGCGGAGGCGATGGCATTCTGGAGTTCCGTTACGACGCCGGAGATTTCATTGAACGGCTTCGTATACTGGTTTGCGTAGCTCAGGAAAGATACGAGCTGGCCAACCGAAATGAAGGACTTGATCGCCATCACCGCACCACTGACGCCGACCGCCGCATACACGATAGAGTTCACGCAGCGAGTCGCCGGATTGACGAGAGACGACACGAAGGTCGCCTTGAAACTGTAGCCAGACAGTGTTTCGTTGATTTTTTCAAACTCCGTCTGCGCCTCATCCTCATGCCCGAAGGCCTTCACCACCTTCAAATTTCCGATCATTTCCTCCGTAAAAGCCGTAATCTCACCACGGCTCTCCGACTGATGGCGGAAGAAATTGTAGGTGTGCTTCGCAATCTGACCCGCTACGACGAAGCTGAGCGGTGTCAGCAGAATAACGAGCAGTGTGATGATCGGCTCGATGGAGACCATGAACACCAGGGTTCCCAGAATCGTCAGTACGCCGGTGAAAAGCTGCGTAAAGCCCATCAGCAGGCCCTGCGAGAACTGGTCGATATCGGTGATGACACGGCTTGTCAGATCACCTGCAGGATGCGCGTCGAGATAACTGACCGGCAGCTCTTCGATATGATTGAATGCCTTCGTACGGATGTCCTGCACGACACGGAAGGTCACGATGTTGTTGATATGGTTCATAAGCCACTGCGCCAGCGCGGTCAGAAGAATCAGCGCGCCCATGAGCTTCAGAATATGCAGCAGTGTCGTCCAGTCAACCTCACCCGGTCCGACGATGGTGTCGACAGCCTGACCGGTCAGAATCGGGATGTACAGTGTCAGCACGACGGTCACTGCTGCAAGCAGTACACTGAGAATCACGTGTCCTCGATAATTCTCGATATAATGAAGGATGCGCTTGATGGTCTTCGCGTCATCCGCGGTCATTTTTCTTGGTTTTCCCTTCGCCATCACTGCACCTCCTTTCTTTCAGTTTTGTTTCCAGCTTCCACGGCCAATGCAGGCTGCGGAGCTTCGTCACTACGCTCTGCTTCTGCCTGGCTCAGCTGTGACAGGCAGATCTCGCGGTAAACCTGACAGTTCTGATAGAGTTCCGCATGGGTGCCGATGCCGGCTACCTGTCCATCATCGAGTACGATGATCTGGTCCGAATTCCGGACGGTCGAAACTCGCTGCGAGATGATGAACACGGTCATGTTCTCGGTATCTGTCTTAATCGCTTTTCGAAGTGCAGCATCGGTTGCAAAATCGAGTGCAGATGCAGAATCATCGAGAATCAGGATTTCCGGACGACGTACGAGCGCACGCGCGATGGCGAGACGCTGCTTCTGTCCACCGGAGAAATTACGGCCCTCCTGCTCTACCTTAAGCTCGAGGCCCTCCCCCTTCTGTTCCACGAAGTCATACGCCTGTGCCGTCTTCAGTGCAGCATAAATTTCCTCGTCCGTCGCATCCGGCTTGCCCCACTGCATATTGTCACGAAGTGTACCGCGGAACAGCACAGAACGCTGCGGTACAAGACCGATCTTCTCGCGCAGCGTCTCAAGTACATACTCCTTAACATTCCTTCCGCAGACCAGCACTTCCCCCGCCGTCACATCGTAGAAACGCGGAATCATGTTGATGAGGGTTGTCTTACCGGCGCCGGTACCACCGATGACACCGATGGTTGAACCCGGCATCGCACGGAAACTGATATCGCGGAGTGCATCTTCTGCCCCTTCGGTGTAGGCAAATGCTACCTGCCGGAACTCTACCTCCGGAACGCCGCTGCAGAGCTCCCCCTGCTGCACAATGGTGGCTGTTGCAGAAGCCGACGGCTGTCCGGACATGCCATTCGATGCAGCGGGAGCGGTGTCGATCGGCGCAGTGACTGCGTGACGGTCAGAGGCATCGGCATCCGATACCGCCGGCTGAATCTGAAAGATACCATCGATACGGTTCATACTGGCCATTGCACGTGTAATCTGGATTACGAGATTCGCCAGCTTGATAAGCTCGACGAGGATCTGCGACATGTAGTTCACGAGCGCAACAAGACCACCCTGGGTGATCGCACCTTCATAAACGAAACCGCCGCCACGATAGATGAGATACACCACAGCGAGGTTAATGATCACATAGGTTACCGGATTCAGAAGCGCAGAAATACGGCCGACACCAACCTGCATCTGCGTCAGCAGCTCATTTTCCTTACGGAACTCTTCGATTTCAGAAGACTGACGATGAAATGCGCGAACCACGCGGACACCAAGCAGATTCTCGCGCGTCGTCTTCATGATGCGGTCGAGCTGGCCCTGATTCGCACGGTACATCGGTGCGGTCGTCAGGATGATGCCGAACACAACGATAAAGAGAATCACGATGGTCACCGCGAAGATGAGGCCGGCACGGACACTGATCGTAAACGCCATGATCATGGCACCGAACACGATGAACGGTGAACGCATGAAAAGGCGGAGTGCCATGTTGACGCCGCTCTCGACGGCATTGATGTCGGACGTCATACGCGTAATCAGCGTGCTGGTACCGAGGGTATCGATCTCACGGTAGCCCAGTTCGTTGATATGCTTGAACAGGTCGTTTCGAAGACCCTTTCCGGTATGGATGGCAACCTTCGCAGCGAAAAACTGCGCGGTGAACGAACATAGAAGGCCGATCGCCGCAAGCGCAAGCAGAAGCCCGCCCATGCTGAAAACGTAGCCGAGATTGTTTCTTCGGATACCATCATCAATCATGCGCGAAATCACAAGCGGCACAAACAGATCGAAGCAGGCCTCGAGGCACTTGAACAGCGGTGCCAGGATGGCGCGGACGCGATAGTCCCGAATATACGATAGTAAACGTTTCATAATAGCTCTCCTGGATAGTTTCGGCGCCGGACGCCGTTATAATTCCACATTATACGCCCTCGTGGGGCCATAGGAAAGTGCTGAAATAAAAGCAGCGCGCCAGATGGGCGGACGGTAAAGCCCTGAAGCCATACGGAGAGGTCGTATAAAAAGCAAAATCGGTCCATCTAGAACCAGTTGGAACGATCTTCCTTAGCCCCCTCCGCAACACGGCGTTTCCATCAGGGAAACGCCGTCGATTGCGGAGGGCCTACTGGTTCTTATGGACCGATTTTATGATTTTTCCGACCTCGGAGTACTGTGCTTCAAGACTTTACCGTCCGCCTCCCTAGCGCGCTTCGCAGCTCAGTTCCGCTCTTCCAGCCAGTAATCCATGACCTTCCGGGCGATCGGTGCCGCCGTGCGGCCACCGGTCTCGCCGTCCTCGACGACGACACAGATGGCGATTTCCGGGTTCTCGTATGGTGCGAAGCCGGTAAACCAGGCAGTGGTGCTCTTCTTTCCGTCCTTCATGACCTCCGCAGAACCTGTTTTTCCAGCCGCCTCGTAGTTCGCCTTGCGAAGCACGGATGCAGTACCCTCCGTGACAACGCGTCGCATGAAGCCACCGAGCGTCGAGGCTTCCTCTCCACTCATAAGTGTGCGCTTCGTCCCACTGCCGAAGGTCTTCACGACCTTTCCATCCACAGACTGTACCTGTTTGAGCAGTGTCGGCTCTACGAGCACGCCACCATTTGCGATGGCCGCACTGAGCATCACTTCATGCAGTGGGCTCATCATCGTCTCTCCCTGACCGATGGCGGTCTGCATCATCGTCCATGGGTCCGCATCCTCTGTAAGTTTCAGCCGGCTCTTGCTGGATGCGATGGCGATCGGCAGATCCTGATTAAACAGGAGCGCGTTGCCGGTTTCCGAAAGCGTCTTCGGATCGGACAGGGTACCGATCTTTGCAAATGCCGCGTTGCAGGAGTTTGCAAACGCCGATGACAGATCCTCGTGACCATGGGTCTCGCCGCCATAGCAATGCACAACATAGCGCTCGTCTGCCGGATCCTGATACTCACCATCGCAATCGAAGCTGAAATTCTGCCAGTCCTTCGGATGCTCCCGCATATACTCGAGTGCCATCACGATCTTAAAGGTCGAGCCCGGCGCATAAAGCCCCTGGGTGCAGCGGTTCAGAAGCGGCGCGGCCACTGACTGATTATTCACGATGTCGTCCCAATCCTGAACGATCGTATTCGGGTCGAAACTTGGCTTCGAGGCCATCGCGAGGACCTCACCGGTCGTCGGATTCACGGCGATAACAGCACCCCGCTGATCGCCGAGCGCGTCATACGCCACCTTCTGAAGCCCTGCGTCGACGGTCGTTACGACATTATCCCCGAGGCTCTTCGTTTCCATGATTTCATTGACCACCTGACTTACGGGGTTTGCATTGGAATCCATCAGGTAAAAGTTCGCGAGTGCTTCGATGCCCGTCTTTCCTTTCGTCGAGTACCCGACCGCCTGCGCAAACACGCCCCCGAACGGATACTGCCGGGTCTCGCTATAACTCCCCTCCGGATTCACCGAACCATCCTTGTTCGTGCGTGTATCTGTCACTGCCGTCTGCGCCAGGATCTGTCCATCCGAAGACAGAATCGCACCACGGACGAAACGCTCATTGAACACCTCCATGCGCGGATTATAGGAATTGCCCATGAGGTCCTCGGACTGCCAGCCGATGAAGTAGACCATATAGCCGATCATCGCAAAAAACAGCAATGTGAAAAAATAGATGAAGCCCACAATATTTCGATTTGATTTCTGCTTCCCTGAACGGGATCTCTTTTCTGTCATTTGGCTCCTTCCGTCTGATATCGAGCGGACCATCCGGTCCATATTCGTTTGGCCCAGCATGCATCGGGCAATGCTTCTGCCTCTACAGCTTCTGTTTCTCTCAAGATATCTTCTATCCAGGTCGTTGCAGGCATGCGTCCGTCACTACAGCTTCAGATCATCGAGAGATACCTTCTCCGCCGTATAGCTGTCATCACTGTCCCCCGGTGCATTTTCATGAGGATTCCCTCGGTCATCACGCTGATTCCTCTGATCATCGTACGGATCACCCCCATCTTCCGGATCATCAAGGTACTCATCTTCATCGTCCGGCGTCTCCTCATACTCCTCCATCTCATCGATCTCGTCTGCCTCATCCTCGTTGCCCTGGATGATGTAGAGTGCCTGGATGATGGCGAACACGATGAACGCCGAAACAAGCGACGAACCACCATAGCTGACAAATGGGAGCGTCACGCCGGTCGACGGGATAAACTTGATGGCACCGCCGATCGTAAGAAATGACTGTACGATGTATTCGATGGCGAGGCCGACCGACACAAGTTTATAGAAATTGTCTTCCATATAGGTAGCGATGACCATCATCTGCATGAAACAGCCGAGACACACGAGGATGATACAGATTGCGGTAATCGCGCCCATTTCCTCGGAAATCGCCGAAATAATAAAGTCCTTTTCGACGATGGGAATGCGTTTCGGCATGCCCTGATAGAGGCCGAGACCGGCGAAACCGCCTGTACCGATCGCGAAAAGTGACTGTGTGATCTGATAGCCCTTGTCATCGATGTCCGCCCATGGATCGATCCATGCGAACACACGCTTACGGACGTGCGAAAATGCATAGTAACTGAAGACCGACGCGCCCCCCATCGCCGCCGTGCCAAGCATCAGGTAGAGGCTTCGGTTCGTTGCGATGAACAGCATCACGAGGTATGCAAGACAGAAAATCAGCGCGGAGCCCAGGTCCTTACAGGCGACAAGCACCAGCACATGTGCCCCTGCCACGAGCGACGTCCGGACGATATCCCGGAATTCCGTCGCGCGGCTCAGCATGCCGGCGACCGCAAGCACAAACGTGATTTTCACGATTTCTGAGGCCTGGAAGGTGAAGCCGCCGATGGAAATCGACATCTTCGCGCCGTAACTCGTCGCACCGATGATCAGCACGATACCCTGCAGCAGAATACCGAACGCAGCAAACACATAGCGCCAGCGTACGAGGTCCCAGATTTTATCGATAAGATACGGAATGATCAGCGTCAATGCGGCCGATCCTACGATGATCACGAACTGCTTCATGGCCTTCGTCGCATCGAGACGCTCCAGCATGATGAGCCCGTACGTAAGAAAGAACACCGTGTTGTTCAGCAACAGACGGTTCATATTCCGGTAGATGCGCTGCGCCGCAAAGGTGTATAAAAGGAAAAATGCGAGCTGCATAAGGTAAAACCATACTGCGCTCATATCCTCCGTTTTCAGATAGATGATACAGTTCATCAGAAAATGAACCAGCAGGATGATACGGAGCTGCCAGTCACAAAGCGGATCCGCATCCTCCTGGTCCGGGATGGACAGATATCGGAAATTGCAGTAGGTGTAAAGTACGATCAGCAGAAGCTGAATATACTTTGACGCCGTAATAAAAAGATTAATCATGGTTCATCCTCTAAGCATCCATCAGTTCAAACTCATTCGATACCATGGCGGAAGTGCCCACGCGTCATATTACGTGGCACAGCGCCTGAAAGCACCTGTCGCACCACGGCTGCCGACTCTACCGAGAAATCATAGCGCACACACTGCGGCTGCAGCGCACGCACCTCGTCCGGCAGATCGTAGAGAACCAGCGGCTCTGCGTTAAAAATCTGATTGTAGCAATACTTACAGTAACAGCGCACCGGCATATCCTTGCCCATGCGGTCACGCAGCTGCAGAATCCGGTTTCCATGATCACAGCGTGCGCTCGTCCGCTGTATACAGTTCGCACTTACCATCATCGGCAGATGCCCGTAGATCATAAGCTCGAACGGCAGCTCACCGATATCCATGTCGTGGTCTTTTATGTCGGCACAGCGGAGATTCTTTCGAAGCTTTCGGCACTCATGAAACGTAAGCTCGATCGGATAAGTGAACCCCTCCGCGCCAAGCTCGATGAGCGCCCGGATGGCCTCCTTATTATAGCCATAAACCGTGTAATCCATATTTCGGCGAATACCTGCCGTCCATTCTGGATGCTCACAGAAAAACGTTTCTATCAGCATCGCCTCATCGAGATTCCGAATAAGAAGTACCTCCGGAGCACTCTCCTCCTGCATCAGTCCCTTCAGAATATCCGCAGAATTTTTTTCCTTTCGTCCACCGGCATCAAAATCCCGCTCGATACGTCGAAGCCGAAGTCCTGCCTGCTTTCCGGCAGCATGGATTCGACGTATCGAATCTGTAAATTCCGTAAAGCATGCCTCATCCAGATACACAAGCTGTACCGCCTCGTGCTTCAGCACCTCTACGAGCTGCTCTTCCGTCTCGACCGTCACCGCCACCGGCAGTCCCCAGTCATGTGCCGCCGTTCCGGAATTCGTAAACTCCATCGATGCGCGTGTCGTCCGGAAACGCTCGTTGGCACGACGACCTTCGCCGGAAACACTGTTCTCGCCTCGCTTCGGTGATGCATTGCGATCTACTCTCTGGTGATCACTTCTCCGTCTGGCATCGGTCGACGTTTCCTTTCGGCCCGCGGCCATAGAAGCATGCTTCTGCTTCCGCTTATCTATTTGATTGTGCTGCGTATGTTCTCTGCGAGCCACGTAATATCTCCTCTTCATACATCGCGAGTGCGCTCCGACGAAGCTCATTCAGCTTTCCGACCGGATAAAACGCATCTCCATGAATCGATACCTCTACTTCTCCTAAGGTGAACGCCGTGCCACCGGTCTTTCGAAGTCGTGCTTCGACATCCGCTGGCGACATTGGCCGATTCTCTGCTTCGAGGACGAGGTCCTCCGATACGGCGGTCACCATACGCCCCGTTGCATCACGGATGGTCAGTACAGCCGGTGCACCCACCGTCATATCCATCGAAGCATCCACTGTGCACGTCCAATTTCGGTCGATGTACTCAGCCTGAATACGGTCCGTCACGCTTTGATCGACTGCACGGAACTTTTTCTCTGTAATCGCGATCATGTCCGCGCCATTATGCTTCTTCATGTAGCTGCTGGTACCGCCACGGTCGAAGATTTCACGAAGGGTCTTCAGATCTTCTTCCGCTACACGATAATTTCCGGTCTTTTTCTCATCAAGATATGTGAGCGCACGATCCAGATACTTTCGATATACACTTACGACCCCTGCCGTGTATACCGGGGACTTCATACGCCCTTCAATTTTAAAGCTGTAGGCACCGGCCTCGATGAGCTCCGGCAGCAGCTCAACCGTCTGCATATCCTTCATACTGAGGTAGTAGCCCTTCTTTCCTGCCGTCTCATAGCAGAGGCGACAGGTCCCGGCACAGCGTCCGCGATTACCGGAGCGTCCGCCGAGGAGCGACGACATAAAGCATGCACCGGAATAGCTGTAGCACATCGCGCCGTGACAGAATACTTCAAGTTCCATGCCACTTTCGTCATGAATTTTCCGGATTTCCTGAAGACTAAGTTCACGTGACAGAACTGCACGAGTCATACCGAAATGCTGTGTCATCCGGGCACCGGCCACACTGGTGATGGTCTGCTGCGTGCTGGCATGTACCTCGAGATCAGGAAACATGTCTCTGATGAGGCGTACAGCACCCAGATCCTGCATGATGAGGCCGTCAACACCCGCTTCGTAATACGGCTTTATGTACGAAAAAAGCTCCTTAAGTTCATCGTCCTTAAAGAGTATGTTTACCGTCATATATAGTTTTACCGAGAAGAGATGACAGTAACGGATGGCCTCCATCACCATATCTTCCCCCTCGGCCTGCGCTGAATCCGCATACGCGCGGGCACCAAATTTACGTCCGCCCATATAGACCGCATCAGCGCCGGCATTGACCGCCGCCACAACAGACTGAAACGAACCGGCGGGTGCCAGCAGCTCTACACGTTTATCTCGTTGTATCTTCATAACTATTTTCCATACCGGACAGGTACCGGCATCCTCCGCATATCGAAAGTGCTTTCACACCTTCTCCACGGATGCCATCTGATTATTGTTATTTCTTCGTGGATGCAATTGCACGATCACGTGCATCTCTTGCTGCCTGCTTCGCTTCAAGCTCTGCCAGCTTCTTCTGCGTATTTTCAAGTTCCCGAAGCGTCGTCTCCAGCTTCATCTGCATATTTACGAGGTCATGCTTCGCTGCATAGCTCTCGCGCTCTGCCTCGTCCTTCACGCGCTGGATATCACGGCTTCTCTGACGCTCCTTGAAAAGGTCATCGCAGATGTTGATCTCGAGGAGCAGCGCCTTGATACTGTCGTCGAGCTTGTTATAGCCCACCATCTCCTTCTGAAAATCAAGTATTTTCTGGTTCAGGTAGCTCGCTACCTCATGCATATAGCTCTCAGACTCACTACCTGCCAGCTGGTAGATTTTGCCATTGATTACGACCTCTACGGAATTCTTTCCTGCCATTGCTCCGGTACTCCTCTATCTAAAAATCATGAATGATGAAGCGGCGTATGGATCTGCTCCATGCATCTCCACACGACACCATCCTTCACTGATCACATAAATGTGTCTTCAAGTTTTCGACCATTTATTATAACATAGGCCGCAAGCTCGATGCAACCGCAAGCGATAGCACACAATCAGATGCATCGTTACTATTCTCACGCAGATCCTATCCAGACGTGGCCCATAAGGAAGCCACGTCCGGAATGAGCTATATATGAACTGTAAGGACGTATCAGAGCTTTCGATAATCGCCGATGAATCCTTCCCCATAGGTTTCTTTCGTCGGGGAGACGATGACGAAGGCGCGTGGGTCATGGCGATCGATGATTTCTTTTACGATTGGGAACTGCTTACGATCGACGGCACAGGTGAGGGTGAGACATTCTTTTCCGCTGAAGCCGCCGATACTTTTATAGAAGGTCGTGCCGCGATCCATGGTTTCCATGATTTCACGTGCGATGTCTTCGTTTTTCGGCGAGTGAATCGTAATCATACTGCCGCGATTCAGTCCATAGAGAAGCGTATCCATCGACTGGCTGGTGCAGACGATGGAGATGATGCCGTACATCGCCGCTTCGATTTCACCGAAGACCAGTACTGAGATTGCAACGATGACGAAATCGACCAGCATGATGGCATAACCTGTCTGCATATATGGAAAACGTTTCTGGAGAAGCTTTGCGAGGATATCACCACCGCCGCTTGTAGAGTTCCGCATGAAAATCAGTGCCAGACCGACGCCGACGAAGATACCGCCGAAGGCACAGGATACCAGACGGTCACCTTCGTACTGCCACATTCCAAAGGCAGTTACGGCATCCTGAACCACACTCATAAAGATAACGGTACGGATCGTTTTCAGTGTCATGCTACGATTCAGCAGAAACCAGGATGCCAGTAACAGCGGAATATTGATGGCGAAGGTAAGCGCACCGATCGGCAGGTCAAAAAGATGATTGATCATCAGTGCGATACCGGACACACCACCCGGTGCGATCCGGCTCGGCTCGATGAAGCACCAGACGCCGATGGCCTGCAGCAGTGCACCCGCAAAATCCGCCAGGATATCAAGCCCTGTTTCTCTCCACTTCTTTCGATTCCTCATGATCAGTTTTTCCATTTATGTTTCCTCCTCTTCCATGTTCTTATTTCCACATCCATATACATCTCCGCGTTATGTGAAACGCTCATGCATCTATAAAAAAAGAGAGCCGACATTCATGTCAGCCCTCTTACGTATATGCGGCTGCACGAAAATAGTCTGAACTATAATCAATGCAGCTGCATTTCTTTTCGATTGTTTAATTTCCAACTGCGTTTAGTATACACCATCCGCAATAGAAAATCACTGATATTTCTTCTTATTCTCAGCATATTCTGCCTTTACCGCATCGAGGAGTCCCTCGGTGTGCAGTAAATCATAGCAAGCGCCGGCGATGCTCTTCGCGCCGTAGATAACGCAGTTATGTGCGGCTTCGCTCTTTCCGGCATCCACAAACTCCTGAGAGTGGGAAGCAGTCCCCTCCGGTACGAATGCGACGCGGATGCAGGAACCCGGAATCTCGTACATGACATTGCCGAAATCGGTCGAACCGGTCTTTTCTCTCGGCGGTGCGAGCTGTGGCGCACCCGCGAGCTCAGCATTGTCCATCAG
>CAKQWR010000013.1 GCA_934279105.1 uncultured Oribacterium sp.
GCGGCCTCGAGCTCGATCACCGCGTTCATCAGCGTCTCCGGGATGTACTGGCCCCCGTGAATACCGAATCTTCCATTTTGATTTGTCATTTTCTGTCCTTTCCGGCATTCACTGCCGTTTATTATATCTGGCTTCTGTATAGCGAAGCCTCGCCCATATCTCTTATCTGATGGTGCCTCGCACCGCTTCAACGAATCGCCATATTTTCTCCGGATCCTTCCGCCCGTCTGTTTCCAGCGAAGAGCTGACATCGACCGCATAGGGCTGCGTCCGCGTGATGGCTTCTTCCACATTGTCCGGACCTAATCCACCAGCGAGGAAAAAGCGTCGTCTGCAGTGCGGAAGCAGCGACCAGTCGAAGCACTCGCCCGTACCTCCGGCCCCATGATCCAGCAGAATCTCGTCCGCTATGGATGCTTCCGCCCGCCGGATATCCTCTTCATCTTCGATGCGGAACGCCTTCACGATACAGAGGTCGTGAGGTCTTTCAAGAATACTGTGCATTTCGTCGGAAAAGTAGCCTTGCTTTTCCACACCGCCCGGACTTTCATCCACACCATTCATAAACGTACGTCCGATCTCTCCACGCCATCGCTTTCGGTACGCGCTGCGAAGCATCGCGATGTAGTCGTCGTCCTCCGAACCATGAAGCTGCACCATATCAAGCGGGCACTGCTCGAGGACGTCCAGGATATCCTCGACCTGCGCGTCAACGAACACCCCGACCGGACGGATACGTGGGTCCAGCTGCTGCCGCAGAATCGCGGCCTGCGCCGGAGCGACATAGCGCCGTCGCATCGGCACGAAGATGAACCCGCAGAATTCCGGAAGCACGGCATTGACCGCCGCCACATCCGCCGGCGTCCGCAATCCGCAGATTTTGATTTTCACTTGCGTCTTTGTTTTCTTTTCCACTTGCAATCCTTTTTCTTCATCTTTGATATACATGCCAGGTTCTATACACTAATTAGCTTTTTTCAAAATAGCTCTTCTGTGTATAGAATCCGCTTCATTCGGCACGCGTTGCAGGGCGACTTTCTCTACGTTCTCGCTCACGGAGTCGGTCGATCAGTCAGATTTCGATAGGTTTTGACGAAGCTTTCTCTACGTTCCCGCCCACGGAGCCTATCGATTTCAGCTTTCGGGCTGACGGCCCGCATCAGCTGCTCACCGATCAGGACAGCATTGACACCATTCCGGCGAAGCGTTTCCACATCTTCCGGCGTGCGGATGCCGGATTCGGCGACAAAGATCGTCCCGGCCGGTGCATGTTCCCGAAGGCGAATGCTGTTGTGGATGTCCACCGTGAAGTCCTTCAGATTCCGGTTGTTCACGCCGATGATCCGGGCACCGGCCGCCACTGCCGAGGCAACTTCTGCTTCATCATGGGCTTCCACGAGGGCGGAAAGTCCGAGGGAATCCGCGACCTCGATATAGGACGCCAGCGTCTTCGTATCGAGAATCGCGCAGATGAGCAGCACCGCGGATGCCCCGAGAAGCTTCGCTTCGTAAATCATATACGGATCCACCGTGAAATCCTTTCGAAGACAGGGCGTCTTCACTTCTGCCGCAATCTCTCGAAGATACTCCGAAGCCCCCAGAAACCACTTCGGTTCCGTCAGCACGGAAATCGCACTGGCACCGGCCGCCTCGTACTGCTTCGCGATCTCCAGGTACGGGAAATCCGGCGCGATCAGGCCCTTCGACGGTGACGCCCTCTTGCACTCACAGATGAAGTGGATGTCACCCGGCTCCGCAAGCGCCCGTTCGAATCGGAAGGGCTCCGGCTCCGCAAGCGCCCGCGCCTCCGCTCGAATCTGCTCGAGGGATTTCTTCTCTTTTTCCTTCGCTACCCGGCCCCTCGCATAATCCGCCAGCTGGTCTAAAATCGTACTCATCACCCTCACCATTTTTATGAATTACTTACCTCGATCACTTTATTCAGTGTATCGAGTGCCTTCCGGGCGTCGATCAGTTCTCCGGCGAGCTTGATGCCGTCCGCGAGGCTATCTGCGGCCTTCGCGACATAGAGGGCAGCACCGGCGTTCAGGAGGACGATGTTTCGTTTCGTTCCAGTGACGGTACCGTTCAGGATACCGCGCGTGATCTCAGCATTGTCCGCGGCTGTACCGCCCACGATTTCGTCCTTCGTGCCACGTGGAAGCCCGAAATCCTCCGGCTTGATAACAGAGGTCCGATAGAAGCCATCGCGGATCTCGCAGATCGTCGTCGGCGCACTTGCGGAAATCTCATCGAGGCGATCCTGCCCGTACACCACGAGGCCGCGCTTCACACCGAGCGAGCTCAGCACCTTCGCCACCGGCTCGACGAGGTACTCATCGTACACACCGAGGAGGAACATCTCCGGCTTCGCCGGGTTCGTCAGTGGCCCGAGGATATTGAACACGGTGCGGAAGCCAAGCTCCTTGCGGATCGGTCCGACGTACTTCATCGCAGCGTGATATTTCTGCGCGAACATGAAGCAGAAGCCCGCCTCTTCCAGCATCTTCCGGCACTTCGCCGGGTTCTGGTCAATGTTTACACCCAGCGCTTCGAGGCAGTCTGCGGTGCCGGAAAGTGAGGACGCCGCCCGGTTGCCATGCTTTGCAACCTTCGCCCCACCCGCGGCGATGACCATCGCTGCCGTGGTCGAGATATTGAACGAATGTGCACCATCGCCGCCGGTACCGACGATTTCAAGCACCTCCATGCCCGGGTGCTCGACCGGCGTCGCCAGCGAACGCATCGCCGTGGCGCAGCCGGAAATCTCATCGATGGTCTCCGCCTTCGCGGACTTCGTAGACAGGGCCGCGAGGAACGCCGCATTCTGCGTCGCGGTGGTTTCCCCTCGCATGATTTCCAGCATGGTCTCCTTCGCTTCCTCGTAGCTCAGATCTTCCTTGTTGACGATTTTGATGATGGCTTCCTTAATCATGTATTCTCCTTTCGGCTTGCGCCCTTATCGCTTTTTATTGCAGCCTGTGTCGTTATCGCTTTTTTCGCAGCCTGCGCCGTTATCGCTCTTTTTCCCGACTGCATCCATATTTCATGAGGGACTTAACGAAATCAGATCTCCATAAAATTCCGCAGCATCTGCGCGCCGTCCGGCGTCATGATCGACTCCGGGTGGAACTGCAGTCCGAAGACCGGATACTCCGTGTCCTCAACGGCCATGACTTCGCCGTCCTCTGTCTTCGCGATGACCTTCAGGTTCTCCGGAAGTGTATCTGCTTCCGCAGCCAGCGAATGGTATCTCGCCACGAGTACCTTCTCCGGGAGTCCCGCGAAGATCCGGCTTGTCGTGTCGATCTCGGTGAGCGACTGCTTGCCGTGCATAAGCTCTTTCGCATAACCGACCGTCGCACCATACGCCTCACAGATACCCTGCTCACCGAGGCAGACCCCAAGGATCGGAATCTTCGTTCGAAGCTCCCGGACCACCGCCTCACAGACGCCTGCATCGGCCGGCCGACCCGGCCCCGGTGAAATGATGATTTTCTCCGGGGCCAGCGCCTCGATCTCCTCGACCGTCATCTCATCATTTCGAATCACGCGGATGTCCGGCTCGATCGACCCGACCATCTGATACAGGTTGAACGAAAAACTGTCGTAATTATCAATCAGTAAGATCATTCGCTGCCTCCAGTGCCGTCACCACGGCCTTCGCCTTATTGATGCACTCCTGATATTCCTTCTCCGGAACCGAATCCGCGACGATACCGGCGCCGCTCCGGATAAACACCTTGCCATTTTTCTTGTACGCGATGCGGATGGCGATGCAGGTATCCAGGTTTCCGCTCAGGTCGATGTAGCCTATTGCGCCGCCATAGATGCCGCGCTTGTTGTTTTCGAGATCGTTGATCAGCTGACACGCGCGGATCTTCGGTGCACCTGACAGTGTCCCTGCGGGAAGGATCGAGTCGACCGCATGGAGCGCGTCCAGATCCGGACGAATCTCACCACGCACTGTGGAGCCGATGTGCATGACATGCGAGAAATGCAGGACCTCGTGGTAACGCTCAACCTCCACCGTGCCGAATTTCGAGATTTTCCCGATATCGTTCCGTCCGAGATCTACCAGCATGTTGTGCTCCGCGAGCTCCTTTTCATCCTGCAGAAGCTCCGCCTCGAGCGCCACATCCTCCGCCGGAGTCTGGCCGCGTGGCCGTGTGCCTGCAAGCGGGAAGGTATGCAACACTCCGTCCTCGAGCTTCACGAGGGTCTCCGGCGACGCGCCCGCTACCTCGACGTCTGTGCCTGAAAAGTAAAACATGTACGGCGACGGATTCAGCGTTCGCAGCATGCGGTAGCAGTTGAGAAGACTGCCCTCGTAATCCGCCTCGAGCCGGTTCGACAGCACGATCTGGAAGATATCGCCTTCCTTGATATGGTACTTCGCCCGCTCGATCATCGCGCAGTACTGCTTCTCATCGAACAGCGGCCGAAACGCAGACCGAAGTATGCCCGCCGACTCCTCCTTCTCCTCTCCATCCCGAATCAGTCGAATCAGATTCTCGAGCTCACGCTCGGCCTTTCGGTATGCACTCTCCGCTTCTGCGAGGTCAATGCTGACGATCAAGATGATTTTCTGTTTCAGGTTGTCGAAGGCGATGACTTTATCGAAAAGCATCAGATCCACATCCTTGAAATGCTCTGTATCCTCCGCGTCCAGTCGAAGGGACGGCTCCGCATACTTCAGATAATCATAGGAGAAGTAGCCGACGAGACCACCTGCAAAGGTCGGTAGAAACGGCAGTCGCGGCGAGCGGTACGCCTCGAGAATCTGACGAATCGTCGCTCCAGGATCCTTCGTATCGAAGGACAGTGCTCCAACCTTCATGTGCCCATCTAAACAGGTGATTTCCATCGTCGGATCAAACCCGAGGAAGGTATAGCGCCCCCACTTCTCATGTGCCTCCGCCGACTCGAGAAGATAGCAGTGATCAGAAACATTCTTCAGCTTCCGAAGCACCTGCATCGGCGTATATAAATCTGAAAGAATCTCGGTACTCACCGGCACACGGCGGTACTCGCCCTGCGTCGCATACTGCCGGACCTCATCAAGAGATGGTCTGATATTCATGTATCGCTCCTTTCCTGTGAAGCATTTCCAGTGGAGACATCATCGTGTAGACATCGTCCTGACAAGCTTCTTCTCATCCTGACAGCTTCTATCCCTGCTTCTCGTAAGGGACCGTCCCTTTACAAAAAGCCACCTTTTCACCAAGAACAAAAAATCGCCCTTGATGAAACGATCTACGTTCCATCAAGGACGATTGAATAAACGAATCAGTCGCGGTGCCACCTTGATTCACAGTGGAGAGAAAACACGGAAATTTTTCACTTCCGAACGTTCTGTCCGATCTGTGCGCTTAACTGGATACCAACATATCCATGACAACTAACGTATGCCTCACGTCGTGAAATACTTGAGTATTTTGATACGGGTTGACTCGGTCCCATGGTAGGACCTTCGTCAATTCCTTCGGAACACAATCAAAGATTGTGCCATATCGTTCGAAGTTTTCTGATGAAAACTTCTCACTCTTTAGTCACGCCCTCGGCGGTCCATTTGCATGCGGGTGCTACTACCGGGCTTCCACCATCCCCGGCTCTCTGTGTGTTCCTTTGCATACGTTATCTCCGCTTCATCGGTTTAAAGTGCTATATTTTGTTTTGTTTATGGTACTGCGGCTGTTTCCAAAACACAAGTAAAATCTGCAAGCTCAACTATGCTTCTTTTTCATAGCTATCAAAGCCGAGATATTTTTGAAATTACAGCGCATCCTTTCGAATTTTCACAAATACTTACAGAAAAACGCCGCTCAGGGCCGAGCGGCGTTTCTCTCTAAATGCTTTTAGGGTTGGAGAATATATATCCTAAACAGTTTTCCGGAAGCGATATCTCTCAGGAATCATCTTCGCAATCGACAATCCATATCGATGCATCACTCCATGTATGCACCCTTCATCGGGCTGACGGCATGCTGTGCGTAGAGCTTCAGCAGGCCCTTCGTATACTTCTGTGGCTTCGGCTGCCAGTTTGCGCGACGCTCTGCGAGGATGGTCTCCATCTCTTCCGGCGTCTTCTTCTCGCCCTTTACGCCGACGATGGCGAGTACGCGGTTCTCAACGTCGATTTCGATGAGGTCGTCCTTCTCAACGAGGGCGATCGGTCCACCGACAGCTGCCTCCGGGCTGACATGTCCGATCACCGGGCCACGGCTCGCGCCGGAGAAACGGCCATCCGTGATCAGTGCGACACTGGATGCAAGCTTCGGATCTGCGCAGATCGCCTCACCGGTGTAGAACATCTCCGGCATACCACTTCCACGTGGTCCCTCGTAGCGGATGAAGATCGCATCCCCCGGCTTTACTTCGCCATCGAGTACGGCGGCGATGCAGGCTTCCTCACTGTCATATGGCTTCGCGGTGAGCGTTGCCTTCATCATCTCCTTCGGGCATGCCGTATGCTTGATGACACAGCCCTCCGGTGCCAGGTTGCCCTTCAGGATCGCGATGCTGCCGTTGGTTCCCTTTGCATCGTCGAAGCTGTGAATGATATCTTCGCGGGTAACCTCACGGTTCAGTCCGGCAGTCTTCTCCTTCAGAATCTCATCGCAGTGCTCGTAGAAACCATTCTTCTTCAGCTCCTCGAGGTTCTCGCCGAGGGTCTTACCGGTCACAGTCATGACATCGAGGTGCAGCATGGACTTGATTTCTTCCATAACACGTGGTACGCCACCAGCATAGTAGAAGTACTGTGCAGGCCAGTCGCCGGACGGACGGATATTCAGAAGATAATGTGCGCCACGGTGCATACGGTCGAAGGTCTCTGCATCGATTTCGAAGCCGAACTCATGGGCGATGGCCGGAAGGTGCATGGTTGCATTGGTCGAACCGGAAATCGCGGCATGAACCATGATGGCGTTTTCGAAGCTTTCCTTCGTTACGATATCCTTTGCAGTGATGCCCTTCTTGACGAGCTCCATGAGCTGTTTTCCGGCATCATAGGCTGCCTGACGAAGCTCCGGTGCGGTAGCCGGCATCAGTGCTGTGCCCGGAAGCATCAAACCGAGGGCCTCAGCCATCACCTGCATCGTGGAAGCGGTGCCCATGAAGGAGCAGGCACCACAGCTTGGGCAGGCGTTATGCTTATAGTAGTCGAGCTGACTGTTCGGGATCACGCCGGTCTTCTCCCAGGCGTCGAACTTACCGATCTGCTCGAGGGTCAGAAGCTCATTGATAGCACAGGCCGGATCATCCACGACATACTTCTTCGGAAGTGTATGGGCCTCCATGACACCACCGGTTACGACGATGGCACTCATGTCCTTAAGACGACCGATGCTCATCAGCATGGCCGGCATGGACTTATCGCAGCTTGCGATGAATACGCCACCATCATATACACTGGCATTTGCCTGCGCCTCCACGAGGTTCGTAATCGCATCACGATGTGCGAGAGAATAGTTGATACCATCATGGCCCTGTGCGATACCATCACACATATCAGTTGCGAAGTAACGAGCCGCCTTACCGCCGTTTTCGTTCACCGCCTGAACGGCCTCCTTCACGAACTGATCGAGGTGTGCGCTGCCCGGATGGCTGTCGCCGAAGGTGCTCTCCACCATGATCTGTGGCTTTCCGAGGTCCTCGACCTTCCAGCCCATACCCATCTTCAGCGGATCATTCTCCGGAGCCAGTGTACGTACTTCCTGTGAACGTAATTTCATTTTCTTATCCTCCTGATACGCTACCCATCCAATGTTTTTAAACCACGACAGGGCCACGCCCGAAGAATTCTCCGATGCGTAGCCCGTCTGCGGATACCCGTGGTGGGTCACGTCTTACATTATATTATACTTCAACTCACTTCTGAATCAGTGTAAATGTCTTCGCTGTGTTGTCCGCCTTGATTACCGACATCGGAAGTCCGGCATACATGAGGCTCGCACCACTTAATTCCAGGCCGAGCTCCGGGATCGTGTACACTGCATCCTCGTTGAGGCCGCGCAGCTTGATGTAAATGATGCCCTTGTTCGCACTGGTACGACGCTGCACGAAGCTGAAAACGGCGCTCTTCTGATCATCTGCCACCGACATGAAGGCGACGAATTCATGACCCACGCCGGTCAGACGGTAGTACTTACCGAAGGCGCTGGTCAGCGCATGCTCCTGATAGTACTGAATCTGGCGCTTCACCGCTTCCTTCTCTTCGTCGCTCAGCTCATTCGGATCGAGCTCGTAACCGAAGGTTCCGTAGTACGCAAGTGCCGCTCTCGTATCGATCGATACACTACGTCCGGTCTGCTGATTCGGGCAGACAGAAACGTGCGCACCCATCACGGATGGCGGATAGAAGAAGGAGGTGCCATGCTGGATACTGATCCGTTCGATGGCATCTGTATCATCGGAGCACCAGATCTGCGGTGTGTAGTACAGCACACCCATATCGAAACGTCCGCCGCCACCACAGCAGCCCTCGAAACGAATCTGCGGGAAGGTCGTGGTCAGCTTTTCCATCAGCTTATAGAAGCCGAGCACATAACGGTGACAGAGCTCACCCTGTCGCTCCGCCGGCAGTGCCTGTGAAAAACGATCCGTCATGCTGCGGTTCATATCCCACTTGATGTAGTCGATCTCGGCATCCTTGAATTCATTATAGATCTGATCAAACATGTACTCGACGACTTCATCACGACTGTAATCGAGAATCAGCTGGTAACGCTGCCAGGTCGGCTTTCTGCCTGGGATGGCAATGCACCAGTCCGGATGTTCTTCATAGAGCCGTGAGTCTTCACTTACCATCTCCGGTTCGATCCAGATACCAAACTTCAGGCCGAGGCCATGAATCCGCTTCGAGAATCCGGCGATACCGCTCGGCAGCTTCTCGAGGTTGCACTGCCAGTCACCGAGTCCACGGAACTCATGCGTCCGACGCCCGAACCAGCCGTCGTCCATGACGAACATCTCGACGCCGAGCTCCTTACCTGCACTTGCGATCTGCATGAGCTGCTCTTCATCGAAGTCGATCATCGTCGCTTCCCAGTTGTTGAGAAGTACCGGGCAGCGCTGGTCCTCGAACTGTCCCGGGATCAGGAAGTGTCGTACCACATCATGATAATGATGGCTTAATCCGGTGAGACCCTCTGCGCTGAAGGACATCACCGCCTCCGGGGTTGCGAAGTGCTCGCCCGGGTTCAACTTCCAGAAGAAGGTGTCCGGATGAATCCCTGCGACGACACGTGTCTGCTTGAAGTCATTGACCTCGACTGTAATCTGGAAGTTTCCACTATAGACGAGGGCGACACCATAACAGTCACCGGCCGTCTCCGTCGTCTCATGATCACATAACACGATGGTCGGATTATAGTAGTGGCTCGAAATACCGCGGATGCTGTCGACGACGGTCTTTCCATGACGGACCGGTGTCCGCTGTGCATTCCGCTCATGTCCCCAGCTGCCGTAAAAATCGATCTGATCCATCTCATCGGTCGGGAAGCTGAGACAGGTGGAGTGTGCTGCATGCAGTGTAATCGCAGTATCCTCGAGATTTCGGATCACCGCATGTCTCGTGATGACATCGCAGCTTTCCAGCACGCCGTAGAACAGGGTCACTTCCACCTTCGTTGCGATATCCTGCAGTACGACCTCGAGGGTCATCCAGTCATCCCCCTTGTTCCGGAGGGACGGCATGCCTTCGATCGTATACTTTCCGTTATAGATGCGATGCGAAACATAGCGGAAATCGATGCAGTTCGAGCCATCGGCATGGAAAATGCTGCATGCGGATGTTTTAAAGTCCGATACACCGAAGCCCGGATACTCCTGCTCGAGGATATCGAGACTGAGGGTGCGGTCCTGCTTCATCTCATACGGATTCGCCTCGAAGCCATGACGAAGGCGGATCGGAAGATAATCCACAGCCTCCTTCAGCCTTCTTCCATAGTATAAGTGCTCCAGAAATCCGAATTCCGCTACGCGGAACTGGTAGCTGGTGTTCTTCGTGTTTAAGTGAAAGACGTTCTTCTCTTCATGAAACAAAATGCCCATAGTTGCCTCCATCTATTTCTATAACGATAGCCAGGCCTCGACAATTACTTCTATTTCATTGCGTGATCGGCCTGGCCATAAACATATTTTATTTAATTGCGCTGTCTACCATACCCTGGATGAAATACTTCTGCAGGAACAGGAAGAGCACGATGACCGGTAAGATACCGATAAATGCGGCCGCAGCTGCACCATTCATGTTTGCCGCATCGGCGGAGAAGAATCCGGCGATGGCCAGTGTAACCGTCTTCATCTTCGGTGACTGAAGAAGGTACAGTGCAAACTGGTAGTTATTCCAGCAGAACACACCGGTGATGATGATCACCGATGCCGTTACCGGCTTTAACTGCGGAAGGATGATCTTAAAGAAGGTCTGAATCGGTCCGCAGCCGTCGATGGCTGCTGCCTCTTCCAGTGCTACCGGAATCGTCTGAATGAAGTTGCAGTACAGGAAGATACTGGTCGGTAACTGGAAGGTGACGAGGGCGACGATGATGCCCCAGTAGGTGTTGATACCGCCGATGTTTGCCATGAAGGAATAGAGCGGTACCAGGATACTGAGTGGCGGAATCATCATGACACCCATGATGAAGCCCTTTACGAGGCCATTCAGCTTACTCTTGTTTCTCGCGATCGGATAAGCGGCCATCGCGCCGATCACAGCGATCAGAACGATGGAAACACCGGTAATCAGGATGGTGTTCTTCAGGGCCAGCATCATGCCGCTCTTTTCAAGCGCTGTATGGAGGTTCTTCGTATAGATGTAGCCCGGAAGTACCCATCTCGAGGAGTGGTCATACGGTGACTTGAACGCCAGGCCGATGACCATGTAAATCGGGATGATGTGGACGAAAACGATGAAAATCGCCAGTAGATATTTCCACAGATTTGATTTCTTCTGCATTATACATCCACCTCCCGCTTATCGAAGAATTTGATAACCACGTTACTGATGACCATGATCAGCAGGAAGGATGCGATACCGATCGCGGATGCATAGCCTGCGGACTGGGCCGAGAAGTACTGGTTGGTTACGAGTGTTGACAGTGAGTGGGTTGAGAATCCAGGTCCACCACTGGTGAGCGCCATAACGAGATCGAAGAGCTTCAGTCCACCGATGAGGTTCAGAATGGTCGACGATGAAATGGCCGGCATCAGAAGCGGCAGAGAGATATTCTTGAAGATCTCGACAGCATTGGCACCGTCCAGCTTCGCCGCCTCATAGTACATGCTCGGCACACTCTGTAAGCCGGCGAGGTAGATAACCATGGAGACACCCACGAACTGGATGGAGTTGACGACCACGATGATGGCGATGGCAGCGTTTGAGCTCGACAGGAGATCCACCGGCTCACGTCCGAGCCAGATGAGGATGTCGTTCAGTGCACCACCGTCATACTGGAATACGAAATACATGATGTAACCCATGATGAGGGAGGCGATCATGACCGGCATATAGATGACGGTTCGAACGATGGCACGTCCACGGAATTTCGTATTCAGGAACAGGGCATACGCGAGTCCCAGAACATTCTGGATGATCGTACTCACGATACCGTAAATCAGTGTGTTGACCAGCGCGGTCTTGACGTTCGGATCCTTCAGGAGACGAACATAGTTATTCATTCCTACAAACTTCATGGTCTGCGAATATCCGTTCCAGTTGGTAAAGGATATTCTTATACCATGCAGGAACGGATAGATTACGAAAACCAGGAACAGTACAACGGCAGGAATGTAAAATAAATTAATTACTCCCTTTTTTTGTACCTTCATTTAATTACTCCTGTGCCTTCTTCTCTTCGTAGCTGTTCTTCATCTGAGCGACAGCATCCTCTGTTGCGTTCTTCTGTCCGGAAAGAATGGTGCCACCAGTTACACAAAGATCATTCCACATACCGCTTGGAAGATACTTACGATCGAAGAATGGGATATTCAGGATCTCAGGGTTGTTTGCATACTTGCCGTAGAATGCCACGAGACGGCCGGTATCACTCTCTACGTTATCAAGGCCGGATGGCATACCACACTTGGTCGCAAGTCTTCCGCAGATGTCCTCTCTCGCCATGAACTCCATGAACTGCTTTACTTCCTCTGGATGCTCGGTGGTCTTCGACATACCGATTGCGAAGTGCTCACCAGTCATGAGAGAAACCTTTAAGCCATCCTCACGTGCAGGCAGCGGCATGAATCCAAGCTCTGTCTCCGGATTCTGTACATACATCTCGGAAATAGCAGAAGCGGAATGGAACATAAATGCAGACTTCTCTGCTGCCATAGCCTTAACGCCGGTCATGAAGTCAGCGGTTACGGCATCCTTGTTGAAGTAGCCAGCCTCGTTCCAGCCGGCAACCTTATCAACGACTACGTTCCACTTCGACCAGTCGAAGGAACCGTCGAGAAGTGCCTGCTGATTTGCCTCATCCTCGTTGGAGATGAAGGTCGGTGCGATGAAGTCCAGAAGATTTCCGAAGGTGTAGCTGTCCTTACCACCGATCTGGATCGGGGTCTTGCCGATAGCCTTTACCTTTTCACAGGCTGCATCGAAATCATCCCAGGTCTTGAGCTCGTCCACATCGACACCAGCCTCGTTCAGTACGTTTACGTTGTAAACAACACCGGTCAGGTCCATGTCGATCGGAAGTGTATAGAGGTTACCCTCTGCATCGGTGATCTGCTCTGCGATGGAGGATGAAATATGGTTTGCGAACTCGAAATCGTTCAGCGGTGCAAGATACTCAGCGTAACGTGCTACTGCCCAGCCGTGAGTCGTCCATACGTCCGGAAGCTGCTGCGATGCCATTCTGGTCTTCATGATGTCAGAGAAGTTACTTCCTGGCATGATCGCCTCTACGCCGATACCGGTCTCCTCTGTGAACTGCTTGCAGACTGCCTGCACTTCATCGCTGATGGCCTCACCATTCAGGTTATATAAGAACTCGAGGGTAACGTCGCTCTTCGGCGCATCCTTCTCTTCCTTATCTGCCTGCTCGGCCTTCGCGGTCGTCTCAGCGGCCTCGGTGGTCTTCGGCTCTTCCGGAGCCTTCGAACATGCTACAGATGTAACTGCCATCGCTGCGATCAGCATGGAGGTAGCGAATTTCTTCATAATCATTTCCTTCCTTTTCTTTCGTTTCTTCGTGTGTAAAGCGCGCTTTTTAATGTAAGACCATCATAACAGGACACAGATCCATCTTGAAGTGACTCAATTCTACACTTTGGTACACGATTCCTTTCAGCGTTCACTCGTAGTCTATGCAGGCATCGCCCGGAGGAGGGACACCGGAAGCCATACGAAGAGAGTGTGAAGAATCAAAATCCTGCCCCGTAGAAGTACTTAGAGCAATTTTTCCTAAGCACCCTCTGTCAACGCTGGGTTTTCATCAGGAAAACCCAGCGATTGCAGAGGGCTTCGTACTTCTAGGGGCAGGATTTTAGATTGTTCCAGTCTCGGAGTACTGCGCTTCCGGTGTCCCTCCTCCGGGCGATGCCTGTGGCACGGTGCAGCAGTTGACGCGGCATGGCGATTCTCCTATACTTTTCATAAATGCGGCTGTCTTTCGTCGCTGGATTTTGTTCATTATCACGGAGAAAAAAGAATGCGCACGTCCCAGAGCTTCCAGAATAAACTCATCCTTCTTTTTCTATTAAGTATTATTTTACCGATTTCGATTCTCTCGTCCTGTCTCGCCTTTTATCTTCAGAACCGGATTCAGAAGGAGAACGAAAGCTATTTCTCGACGACGCTGTATGAGATTTCCAGTAATATGAGTAGCTACTTCTCCGATCTGCAGCGTATGGCGCTGACGCCGTATATTTATGATGACATCATCAATTTTTATACTGCCGTCGACAACGCGCAGTACACGACGGAGGGCCCGGCGAATTATCGTATCGAGTCCTATCGTCAGAACTACATCTCCTGTATGCAGCGTCTGATGATCACCTCGCGCGAGGATATCCTTTCGATGTCGTTCATGCCGAAGAATCCGAAAAATAAGATGATGCTGACCACGAGTCGAAACCGGGATCTGCTGGAGACGTCGAATTATCGCTATACTGATCAGTACTGGTTTGCGGATGGTTTTTTTCTTGATGAGCCGTTTCGTTACTCCATCACGGAACCTCTGCCGTTTATGAATGCGCAATCTGAGGTGATTGCGACCTTTCATACGGTGAAGAACATTTATACGAAGCGAAAGCTCGGTGTGCTGCGGATCGATTCGTCAATCACGCCGATCCGGGGCATGTTTGATAGTGTCGAGCTGACACCGCACTCGGGCTTCATCATCGTCGATCAGGATGGAAAACCGATTTATCACGAGGGGTACCTCGATGAGGAAACCGTGCCGTATCTTCTATGCGAGGATGCGAAAATCAAGACCTCGCGTGATACCTATCTCCGCTATCAGCGCAACATCAAGGGCATGCCGTGGACGCTGGTGTTCCTGTCCTCTCGTCATGACAGCATGCAGTCGATTCTTCTCATCTGGATTCTCGCTGCGATTCTCAGCGTACTGACCATCATCGCGGGCTGTTTCTTCTTCCGAAAGAACTCCCAGAAGACGACGGTCGTACTGAATTCGATTCTGAGCGCGATGGAATCCGCGTCGAACGGAAATCTCGATATTCACATCCCGGAGGAGTTGATGGCACGGGACGATTTCTATGTAGCCGACGAGTTTACGATGATCGGAGAGCACTTAAATGAGATGATTCATCAGCTGGATCTCTATATTCAGCGCTCCTATAAATATGAAATTCAACGACAGGAGGCGGAATATCGCGCACTGCAGAGTCAGATCAATCCGCACTTCCTCTATAACACGCTGAACTGCTTCGTTTCTCTGAATCGTCTCGGTATGAAAAAGGAGCTGGAGGAAGGCATCCTGCAGTTAACGCATATCTTCCGCTATACCTGCAGTAATCAGAAGACGACCACGGTGGCGCAGGAGCTTCAGTTCTGTACAGAGTACTGCGATCTCATGAAGCTACGCTTCGATGAGCGCGTAAGCTACGTCTGCGAATGTGAAGAAGCGACCAAGGAAATCGAGATTCCGCGTCTCCTGATTCAACCGTTCGTCGAAAATGCGATAAAGCACGGCATGGATCCGGATGGACGGGCGGTCACCATCCGGACGGCTGCCTGCATCGACCACGGCACGCTGGTGCTTTCGATAAAGAATGACGGCATCCCGATCGATCTCGATGCACTGCGCGACTCTGAGCATGTCGGTATCACAAATGTCGAGAACCGGCTGAAGATTTTCGATCCGGACGCACGTCTGGATATCACACTCGAGGATGGCATTACGAGTTTTACGGTATATATTCCGATGAAGCGTGACGGCAGTCGGATATAAGCGTAGAGACAGCGACACCGAACATCCATACCATGGCGAAGCATAGAAACCTGACGAGGGAAAGGTGCGGAACCATGCTTACGGAAACAGAAAGGATACACTATGAATATCGTACTGGCAGATGACGAGCGTCTACCACGTTTAGGTTTAAAAAGCATGATCGAGGAGCTGTATCCGGAGCAGCACAGCTTCATCGAAGTTACGAACGGCGAGGAGCTGCTGCTCTATCTCGAAGATCATACGCCGGATGTCATTTTCCTCGACATCCACATGCCGAAGCTGTCCGGACTCGACGCCTTCGCGCAGTTTCATACGAAGGATATTCCGGTCGTGATGCTGACCGGCTATGCGGAGTTCGCCTATGCGCAGAAGGCTCTGACCTATGGTGCCATCGACTATATTCTGAAGCCGGCGGCGCTCGAAGATATACAGAAGGTTATGGGAAAAATCTCGCAGCTCAAGCAGAAGGAGCTTTCGGCATACCAGAAGGATTATGAGCTCGAGTGTAAAAAAATCCTCGATCTCTACTTCTCCATCCAGTTTATCCAGCAGCCGAAATATGTGCAGCCGCCCTACACCGTCATGATCTTCTACTTCGATCATGATCCGAAATCCTCGAAAAAGAATAATTTCGATCTCCTGTCCACCTCTCTCACTGCCCTGTCGGAGAAGTATTCCTTTCCGTGCGGCTGTGGTTTCCTGCCGAGTGGTGAGCTCATCTATATCACGACGGGACAGCTGCCGCGCACGCTCATCAACCATATCCCGGAGGATTTCCAGAAGCTCTCCTCCTGCCTCGCAACCGGCTTCGTCTACTATGCAGATTCCATCGAGGACTTACTAAGTCGCATCACCTATGTGCAGAAGCTTGAGAGCATTCACCTCTGTACCTCCTTAGGAAAATGCATGTTTCTTGATGCGTTGACGCCACAGGAAACGTTCCTGCCACTCTCGACACTGCTCGATAAGGCGATTCTCGCTCTACAGCTGCAGGACTCCGTGACCCTGCATAAGACGCTCTCGGAGCTGCGAAATCTGGACCATGGAGATGCACTGCTCGCGCAGTGCGACGCATCCCTCGCGCGCGTTTTCGAGTTGACCTTCCATCACCGCATCGAAACCAGCTCGATCACACAGCTTGCCGACAGTATCCAGCAGCTGCACAACGCCGACAGTACTCCGGATACCATCGAGAAAATCAATCGGTACGTCGATGAAAACTACATGAATCAGATCGGTATCAATACGATTTCCGATCTCCTCGGCATCTCTCCGAATTATCTGAGTAAGACCTATAAGATGAAAACCGGCGAGAACTTTACGGATTATCTGACAAATGTGCGCATGCAGAAGGCCATCGAGATGGTCGCCGCCGGAAAATGTAAAACCGTGCGTGAACTCTCCGAAAGCGTCGGCTATTTCAGCACCCGCTACTTCACGAAGCTGTTCATGAAAACCACCGGCGTCACACCATCCGAGTATCTGAAACAGCACCTGCCGTTGTAATGATGACGGCAGAACAAGCACCATGCATTTTCAGAAAACAAAATTTCTATAAAACCAGACGATACGGTATATAAAAAGAAGGGAAGCCTCCCGCGGAGACTTCCCTTCTTTCACATTTATGCTTTATTTTTCTCCATGATGTCCGGCGTGAGTCCGAATTCATCCACGACGAACTGCGGAATCTGTCCATAGTAGAAGTTTCTCAAGAAGGAGCCGTGGTCGTCGATCTCCTCATCGTCTTCTTCCAGATCGTATACGTCATCATCGTCAAATGCGTCATCATCGTCACTGTATGTCGGCACGACGCCGTCATCGTATGCGGTGAGATCCTCATCGTCTGCATCCTCCCATGCCTCTGCCTCCATACCGGTCGCCGCGGCGCTGTCCATCAGCTGATCCACATTCACGCCATGCTTCACATCCGACTTCTTCAGATCCACGATGATTTCCATGCCACAGTCGCTTTCCATGAGCGGGTTCAGCGAAACGACGGAGTGTGACGCGGAGGCCGCGAGAATCTCCTGAATCTGTGCCGGGTCCGTCACGGTCAGCATCGCACGGCGGTCAGCACTCAGGTACTTCCGCTGGCGCTGGCCGAGCGCCGTATCCGCCGGTGCCATCTCATCTTCCGAAACCGCGACGCCCTGATACGAGAGTGTGATGGTCGCGGCCTTCTCTGGAGTCACCATCCCGCCGACCTCGATGCCGCATGCCTGGAGAAGCGCGATGGTCTTCGTGAAGGACGGGTAGATCGGATAGTAGTAATAGTGGTTGAAGAGCGTGTAGTTACCGCCTTCGTCGCGCAGCTTCTGAATGAGCGCCTGATTTTCATTCGTCTTAAACTGGATCTGTGCGATCGGCATCTCGTGCTCCCGGGTCTCGCTGGTCAGCGCCTTCAGCTCCTCCTGGTACGCCGTGAGCAGCGCCGCCTTCATGTCCGCGCCGGAGAGCTTCACGTGGCTGCATTCGTTCTCTTCCTTATAATTGATGCCGGCGACGTCGTCCGCTGTCAGCGACAGTACCGGATACATCGCTGTCTTGTAGGCGTCGAGATCATAGACCGCCTCGAGCGCTGCTCTCACGCCGGAGACATTGACCAGATAGCTGCGGTAGACGGTCCGACCGTTCTGAAGATGCCATGCGATCGTGACATTATGAAACGCCTCATCGCCAGCCTCGACATCATAGGAGCGCCCGCCGCCCCGCAGGAAGCGGTCCCGGGCCTGTGCCGCATCGTGCACGCCCTGCGCCGCGATCGTATGGAGCAGCTCGAGCCCCTGATCGTCCGAGATCTGCATCGCATCCGCCAGCGCGGAGGACGGTGCTGCAGCAAATGTGACGCCATACCAGCCCTCGGTATAGTCCGCCGTCGCGTGGTACTGGCTCGTCGCTTCCGGGTCGAGCAGGTCACAGTAGATGCCGCCGGACACGAGCTTCTCCGTCGCCGGCAGGTAGCGGTCATAACCGAAAAGGTCGAAGCGGAATACCGCGAAGACGACGCCGACGAAGACAGCGCTCACGAGGAGCTGCCGCTTATGCGCGAACAGGCTCTTGAAATCGAAGTGGTAGATGATTTCGATGATGCAGCTCACGAGAAGGAGTCCGCAGATGAGGCCAAACACGGTCCAGCCATCCTCATACATCATCGAGTGGAACATCGCGCCGAGCAGCAGCGAGGACGGCACCGCGATCAGGAAGCGGATGACCGGCTCCGTGACCTCGAAGGCCATCGCATGACCGGCTGCCTCCGACGGACGCCGACGGTAGAGGAGCATACCGAGCACGAAGAGTACCGCCGCTACCAGCAGCGCGCCCAGCGCCATGCGCCCCGGACGATCCGTCATGCAGGCTTCCACATACCAGGCAACCGGGGAGGTTCGCTCACTGAGGGCCAGCAGGAAACTGTCGTCGCCGTAAAAGGTCGTGAAATACTCTGAGAAATACGCCGAGATCGTCATGCAGATCACCGGTCCCCAGCTGAAGAGCACGCCGGTGCCGAGAAGCCCAACCACCAGATTGCCGGTCAGAAGCATGGCCAGAATCGCGGTCATGTACACGAGGGCGAAGAAGCACAGGTGCTCGACGCTCGCGAGGTACAGGCTGCCCCAGTCGAACGGCACGCCCTTCACGCGGATCATAACGGCAGCGATCGTCAGGAAGCCGAGATAGGCGACAGCCATGTAGAGAAAGCCGTTCAGGCAGGTCACCGCGTACAGCATCTCCCGTCGGATCGGAAGGCTGTGGTAGAAATCCGTTTTCTTTTTCGAGTGCAGGTACGCGAAGCCGGAGGCCGCCAGCACCACTGCTGCAATCGTCAGCATGAACGCGAGTGCACCACCCTTCATGGAGTACATCCGCAGCATGTCGCGCGTGAAGTCCCTCTGCGCCTGTGCCAGTGCGAGATCCGCCGG
>CAKQWR010000014.1 GCA_934279105.1 uncultured Oribacterium sp.
GAGTTTCCTTGATGGAAACTCTGTGTTGCGGAGGCTTCTAAGGAACAATACTCCAACTGGTTCTAAAGGGGCCGATTTTGATTTATTCACAGTCTCTTCGTATGCCTTCCGATCGTTGCCCTCCGGTCTCTGTCGTTGCCACTTCAGACTCATCTTTGATTTTACCGAATCCACTTACGTGAAAAATGGGTGTCAAAAAAGCTGATAAACGGTCCGAGGCCGAACGCACAGATCAGTGTTCCGAGGCCGATGAGTCCGCCAAGCAGGAACGTGATGAGAGCAGTCAATGCATCTGTAAAGATACGGCAGCCGAAATACGGAAACGCTGTATGATCGGCGATGCCGATGGCGAGGTAATCATACGGGGCGATACCGAGATTTGCGGTCTGGTACATCGAGACACCGATGGAAATAACCACTACACCGAGAAGAACAAAAACGAACTGAATCGGAAACGACGTCGCCACACCGAAGATTTTCTCGATATTCTGATAGAAAAAGGTCACCATGTATCCGATGGCCACCCAGTTAAAAAAGGTTCCGAGGCCGATGTATTTCCGTCCCCATAGGATCTCGGCGATGAAAAAGAGTGTGTTCGCCATCAGATTCATGGTGCCGAGGGAAATACCGAGGAGCTCTGCAGCCCGAAGGTTCAGTGCCGTGATGGAGTCATTGCCCAGACCCGATTGTTTGAAAAAGGCGATGCCCAGGGAAATGACGACACAGCCAAGGAGCATACCGACGATACGGCTTGTACTGATGTTGGTTTTCTGCATAAATAAATCTCCATTACATTTCGTATAGTAGCCGTATGCCGTACGGCTGTATTCTGTTTCTTTATGAATCAGTTGCCAATCACATTTCGAATGGCTACCGGTGTCCTGTAATTCCAGCGATAGATACGGATACCGGATCGGGTAGAAGCCGCATTGACCACCTGACCATTTCCGATGTACATACCGACATGGTTGATCGTACCACTGCGGTTTGCATAGAAAATCAGATCACCCGGACGCATATCCTTACTGGTCACCTTTTGACCGGTTCTTGCTTGATCACGTGATACACGCGGCACATTGATGCCGAAGTTCTTCAGTACCGACTGCGTAAAACCGGAGCAGTCGCAGCCATGTGTGAGCGAGGTTCCGCCCCAGACGTAACGATTACCGACAAACTGGCAGGCGAAATTGACGATCTTATTTCGGAACGCCATGGCTGCATTCGCCGCCTCCACTGCCGGATAATATTCGATGGCCTCCTGAAGCGCATACTGCACCGTGACATTATTGTCACGTGTCGACACAAACGCTCCCTGCTCTTCATTATCATCATCACCGGCATCCAGCTCAAGCTGTACCCAGCCGTCGAGCTGATTCAACACGTTATAGCGCTGTCCAGATGTAACGGCTGTCCAAGCCTGCGAATCGGTCGAGGCCTCGGAACGAACATTCAGGGATTCGGTATTCACGATAGCCATGACCTGCGCGTGCTGGACTGCAAGATTCTGCGCCGTATTCCCTGTCGCAATCAGGTCCTTTCGAACATATCCGGTAACCTTACCAGACTTTATTTTGTACCAGCCATTTTCCTCACCGAGGATGTTGCACCCGGCATAACCTGGGAATTTACCGACGATGTTATTGATTCCGTCTTCCTTCGGTGAAGAACGGACATTAATATAGTCGCTCGCGAGGGAAACACCGAGATTATCGTACATATTGAGTACTTTTGCCTTCAGGTTCAGAGTTCTTGCTTCATCAAGGCCATAATCAATCGATACATAGGCCGAATCCGCAGACATGTAACAGGTATCGATGGTATCGATGTTGTCCGGTGCGATCTTGATCCAGCTCTGACCGGCACGGTCAAGTACCTGGTACTTTTCTCCCTTCGCTGCAGAACCAACGGTATTCCCTTCCTCGATGACGGGGCCGGATCGCATCCGAAGGTGATCTGTGATGACCGTTGCACGCACTCTGATCAGCTCCGGTACCATCGCGACAGCCTCTTCACCCGTCACGAGATAACGCTTCGACATATAACCATCCATGCCACCGGACTGCACATGCGCCCAGCCATCGGCCCCTTCCGGATCTATCTCCACGATATTCACCGCTGCACCATTCGTGAGCTCACCCATGATATTTGTAAGATCGTTCTGATTCGGCGCTGATCGGAAGTTGATATAGCTATCACACCTTACGATACCAAGGTTTTCATACTGTGCAAGTACGCGCGTCAGTGTATCCGCCTTCAGCTGATCCGTAAGTCGCTGAATCTGCGATTCGGTTGAAATCGCACTTTCTGACTGCACATCGATTGAACTTTCGCTGGCGATCCTTCTTTCTTCTGCGACATTTTCTTTCTTTTTTCCTCCGGTAACGAGAACAGTGATCAGCGTCACCATTATAAGAACGAAGAAAACAATCGCTGAAATCAGAAGTAATTTCTGTTCGCGCTCGCTGAATCTGCTCTTTTTCGCTCTACTTCTAGGCTTTTCCATATAAAATGCCCCTATCCTATAAACTCAAAATCACGAGCATTATAGCATAGGGGCCTTATATTTACATTATTTTTTTCAGGAGCACATGCATGGCAGTACCGTTTCGGACTCCAAATCAGATTTCACCAACACATAATAAGGAGTTCCTGATGCCAGCCCTATGGGGTTCTGCCATCATCGTGCGAGCATCATACGATCGTTTGCGAAGGTTCCACCGGAGGCTTCCTCAAACTTCTGAAGGAGATCTTCCACGGTAAGCTTTTTCTTCTCTTCACCCGCGACATCATAGATGATCTTTCCATTATCCATCATGATGAGACGATTTCCGATGCGGATTGCGTCATTCATATTATGGGTAACCATGAGGGCCGTCAGATGATTTTCCTCTACGATTTCCTCGGTGAGAGCCAGCACCTTCGATGCCGTTTTCGGATCAAGTGCTGCAGTATGCTCATCCAGAAGCAGAAGATGCGGTCGCTTAAGTGTTGCCATAAGAAGTGTCAGCGCCTGTCGCTGACCACCGGACAGAAGGCCTACCTTACTGGTCATACGGCTCTGAAGACCGAGACCGAGGCGCTCGAGGGAATCTTTATAAAACTCACGCTCCTTCGGAGTAACCGCCCAGCGAAGGTGTCTCCGCTCACCTCTTCGAAACGCGAGCGCCATATTTTCTTCAATCTGCATGTCGGCTGCCGTACCCTTCATCGGATCCTGGAAAACTCGACCGATGTACTTCGCACGCTTGCACTCCGGCTGCTTCGTGATATTTTCACCATCGATTTCGATGATGCCCGAATCAACCGGGTATGCGCCGGCAATCATGTTCAGAAGTGTCGATTTACCAGCACCATTTCCACCGATGATCGTTACGAAATCGCCATCATTCAGCGTCAGGTTGATACCACGCAATGCCTTCTTTTCATTGACGGTTCCCTTATTAAAGGTTTTTCGTACATTCTTGATTACTAACATCGCTTATGCCTCCTTCTGCTCCAACTCGTCCGCATCTTCATCCTCGGATACGCTCTCACGATAGCTCTTCGCTGCCCGATACTTCTGCATTGCTACAGGGATGCAGAGAGCCAGCGCTACGATGACTGCTGAAAGAAGCTTCATATCATTTGCCTTCATGCCGAGACGAAGAACGACGGCACGAATCACGAAGTAGATTACACATCCAATAACAGCGGAGCTCAGACGCAATGCGAAATTTCGTGCACGAGCGAAAATGACTTCACCGATGACGATGGATGCAAGGCCGATGACGATGGCACCGGTACCCATACCTACATCCGCATACTTCGTAGACTGACATACGAGTGCACCGGAGAGGCCACAGAGAACATTGGCAATCACAAGACCCAGAAGCTTTGCATGATTCGTGTCTACACCGAGTGCTCGAATCATATCCTCGTTATTACCGGTTGCACGAAGCGCAGCACCAAGTTCTGTTCCGAAAAACCAGTAGAGTACTGCAATCAGTGCAATCGCAACAATCAAACCGACAATCAGTGTCGCCTGAGACTGGGTGATGCCGAGTTTATCGACCCAGAAGGTAATGTCGGATGGAATCTTATTGACCGACTGATTCGATTTATCCGACATGATACGCAGGTTGATGGACCAGAGTGAAATCTGGGTCAGGATTCCTGCGAGAATCGCCGGAATTCCGAAAAAGGTATGTAAAACACCGGTCACAGCACCTGCTACACCACCTGCCAGTGCGCCACAAACCATTGCGAGGGTCGGATCGAGTCCTGCGAGCATCATCGTCGCGCACACGCAGCCACCCAGAGCGAAGGCACCATCCGTCGTCATATCGGCGATGTTTAAAAGTTTAAAGGTGATATAGACGCCGAGCACCATCATCGACCAGATGAGGCCCTGTGACACAGCGCCAAGCAGTGATGCAAGTAAACCGTTCATGAAGTTTCCTCCTGAAATAAAAAATAAGGTTGTATCCTGCGCCCCAAAACACCTCCCTAAGCTGTCGATGCATTCTGTCACATAGACGCTTTAAAGCGCTGATACAACTTCTCATATAATAGGACTTTAGTACTTTAAAGTCAACAATTAATGTAAAAAGGGCGAAGCCTGTGCTCCGCCCTCGGTTTTAAGAAAATAATTTCATAATTGCTTCGACGATCCACATCGTCATAGGTAGATTATTCTCTCATACATGTTTATTTAACAGGATATTACTTCTTTATAGATGAAACATCGATACCGAGTGCATCTGCAGTCTCCTGATTCACTGCAACGGTGCACTTATCTGCACTCAGATATCCGATTGGGATATCTGCAGGATTCTTGCCATCCTTCAGAATCTCAACTGCCTGCTCACCTGCCATGTAGCCGAGCTGGTAGTAGTCGATACCATACGTTGCAAGGCCGCCTTCATTGACCATGTTCTCCTCACCGCAGATGATCGGAATCTTATTATCGGTCGCTACAGAGGCAACGGTTGCCATACCAGCGGCGATGGTGTTATCGGTCGGTGCATAGATGACATCCACCTTACCGATCATGGACTCTACGACGGTCTGGATCTCGTTGGAGCTGGAAACAGTGTAATCTGCGTGCGCGAGACCGGCCTTATCACAGGCATCTCTTGCCATTTGTGCCTGAATCTCAGAATTAGACTCGGCGGTACAGAAGAGAATACCAACGGACTTCGCATCCGGAAGAAGCTGCTTCAGAAGATCGATCTGTTCCGCCACCGGCGTCAGATCGGAGGTACCGGTAACATTTCCGCCAGGAGCATCATTTGAAGCTACGAGTCCGGATTCAGCCGGATCGGTAACCGCAGAAAGAACGATCGGAATCGTCGTAGTTGCTGCAGAAGCTGCCTGTGCAGCCGGTGTTGCAATCGCATAGATAAGGTCATCACCATCATTTACAAACTTCTCTGCGATGGTCTGGCATGCAGACTGCTCTCCAGATGCATTCTGCTGATCGATTTCATAAGAAATACCAGAATCATCCAGTGCCTTTACGAAGCCTTCATTTGCTTTATCGAGTGCTGCGTGCTGAACGAGCTGGAGTACACCGATCTTATAGGTCTTACCATCCGACGCTGCGGCCGCTGTCGTCGCATCCGTCTCCGCTGCCGCGGTCGTATCAGCCGCTGCGGCGGTCGTCGCCGTCGGTGTGGAGCTGGAGCCACAGGCACTTAAGGAGGCTACAAGCATCATTGCAGCCATGGAAATCGCTGTGAATCTGTTCATTTTCTTCATAATTCTTCTCCTCTGTTTATCCGCTTTTATCCTTTAAAGCCTCGTTAACTTTAACGCTTTAAAGCGGATTAGTTATGAGAGTATTATAGCGCGTTTTTTTTCAAATGCAAGAAAGAATTATAGAAAAAGCCGTGGCGATCACCACGACTTATATCTCATATAATTTATAATCAGAATGTCACGACATCCTCAATCGGACCTGTACGAACGATGGACTTGAGATGCAGTACCGGACCCTCGCCACTGTACTCTTCTCTCTCTTCCAGCGCAACCGTAGCGGTCAGCTTCGCCCAGTCTCTGGTCTTGAACGGTGCGATGACTGCAGGATCTGCCTTCGCCACGAATCCAAGGAAGGTCATATCGGCAGCGCAGCAGGTCATGGCCATACGTCCCGGAATAAATTCATCGGCCGGAGAGCCCTGACGCTTCAGCACCATCGCGGTAAAGCTGATATCCTTTCCGATATAGCGATCCGGATTATCCATACAGTCAACGAACCAGATACCATAATCTTCCGGCTTTAACTCGATATGCGCCTCATTGAGATCATACGGGAGATCCTCCGGCAGCATATCCTGCTGAATCTCGCCGTTCTTATCCTCGAGAATCAGCATTGCCCCCTGTCCCATCGCCCGAATCTTGCGGCGGAAGTCCACGAGCTGTTCGCTAGAGACATTGTCGCAACGGTTAACGATGGCGAGCTCTGCTTCTCGAAGCATCTGTCCGAGGAAGCTACGCATGTTGTTGTTATTGATGTAAATACCCAGTGTCGAACCATCCATGATGGTGATGACCTGATAGATCGCCCAGCTCTCCGGCATGGACAGCACATAATTCGCCGGACGTCCCTGGTCCTTCGCAAGCTCCTGTTCGGACATCGGGCCACCATAGAGATCATCCTGGTTCCACATACCGTTCCACTCGATGATGACACGCTCCGGTTGATACTGTGCCTGCAGTTTCGAAAGATACTCCTCGTTGAAGTCGGTCTCCTTCTCCATGCGGACAGCAACCGTGTGATACTTTTCAAGGGTTGCCTCATCGTACTCAGACTCACCGTCCTCGCACATAAGGAGAAGTGTCGTACCTTCCGCCTGGAAATACTCCTGTGCCATCGTGTATTTGATAAACTCGGTCTTGCCGGCCTCAAGGAAGCCGTTGATCAGGAATACAGGAATCTGATCATCCCGTAACTCGTAATTATCACTAGTTGCCATAAAAACTCCTATTTATTCGCAGAATGCGTGCTTCAATGCTTCTTCATCGAGGTGTGCGCCGATGACAACCACCTTGCCGGTAAACTCCGGAGAACCCTCACGTACTTCGGTCTGACCCGGTACGAGATCAAAGTACATCCAGTGGCCGCGGTTGTCCGCATCCTCAAGCATACCCTTGCAGCGGATAACGGTTCCATAGGTCTCTCCCTCCGACATTGCCTTCAGGATAGACTCGAGCTTCGCCTTGTTAAACGGATGCGGTGTCTCCATACCCCAGTTGGTGAAGACTTCATCCGCATCATGATCATGGCAGCAGCAATGGCCATGCTCGTCATGATCGTGGTGGTGATGCTCATGCTCCTCATCCTCATGATCATGGCAGCAATGCTCGTCCTCGTCATGATCGTGGTGATGGTGCTCATGCTCCTCCTCGTGATCATGATGGCAGCAATGCTCGTCCTCGTCATGATCGTGGTGATGATGCTCATGCTCCTCGTCCTCGTGATCATGATGGCAGCAATGCTCGTCATGGTCATGGTCATGGTCGTGATCATGGTGATCATGGTGATGATGGTGGTCATGATGATGGTGGATGGTGATACCATTCTCGAGTGTTTCAATCACATCGTGATCATGATCATCCTCTTCCTCGCCCTCATGCGCATGCACTCTCTCCATGACTTCCTTCATCATAGATTCTTCCAGATCATCCTTACCGGAAATGATACGAATGAGCTGCTCACCGGTAAGCTGTGCTTCCGGAGTGGTGATGACCTGTGCCTTCGGATTGATGTCCTTTACGATCTTCACAGCAGTATCCACCTTCTCCTCTGCCGCAATATCCGTTCTCGACAGTACAACCGTACCTGCATACAGAATCTGGTTGTTAAAGAACTCACCGAAATTCTTCGAGTAGAGCTTCGCCTTCTGGGCATCTACGATGGTCACCGCAGCATCCAGCTCCACATCGAGATTTGCGGACACTGCCTTGACAGCGCCGATGATATCCGACAGCTTGCCGACACCAGACGGCTCGATGATGATACGATCCGGCTTATATGTCTCCACAACCTCCTGCAGAGACTTCTCAAAATTACCAACCAGTGAGCAGCAGATACAGCCCTGGTTCATCTCACGAATTTCGATGCCGGCATCCTTCAGAAAGCCTCCATCGATACCGATTTCACCGAACTCGTTCTCGATCAGAACAACCTTCTCTGTCTTTAATGCTTCATCCAGCAGCCGCTGAATGAAGGTGGTCTTTCCGGCTCCGAGGAAACCGGATACGATATCTATACGTGTCATATGATTACTCCTTCCAGTCATCATTATTTTATCAGGACAATGCAAACGACCGCAGGGTACCTCTCCGGCCGATAATCTCCGGTATGCATAATGCACATTCGTACCTCACGGTTTCATTAGCACTCTCTTTATAACACTGCTAAGTATAGTCAGTGCATTTCCGCTTGTCAATCAAGCACCGCTCGCAAACGAAGAGTTTCGAAAGATTTTAGCATTCCGGTCGCCTGCATTGAACTCATCTTCTGATACACAGACGACATTATTTATAGAAGAAAGCGATCACTCTGAAAGGTAGTCGATGGCCTTTCGAAGATCTGCCGCATGCTCAATGCAGATCTTCGCACCACTCTCCTCCAGCTCTTCCTGTGTACGGAAGCCGTAGATGCATCCAATGGAAGGGATACCGGCCCGCTTCGCCGTTTCCATATCTGTATTTGTATCACCTACATAAAGACACTCTGCAGCGCTCTTTCCGATATGTGCAAGTGCATCATCTACTACGCCGGTATCCGGTTTCAGTGGATGCGTTCCATCATCACCGGAAATATAATCGAAATAGTCTTTTCCAAACGCAATATCAAGGACTTTGATGGCTTCATGCAGCGACTTGTTCGTGATGCAGGCAATCTTCCAGCCCTCGGCCTTCAGCTCATCCAGCACTGCTTTCAGTCCTGGATAAGGTTCCGCTTTATATGTGCAGTTATCTCGGAAAAAGTCCATGTAGATGTTGACGGCATCATCGTAAAGCTCCATCACCTCATCGGCCTTCTGATCGAGGTCGAGCGCTTTATCTTCGTCCTTCTCTTCCCATTTTTCAGCTTCTCTATAATATCGATCCGCGGTCGCTGCAAGCGAACGCTCGACAAACTTCTCACCGCCGTTTCCGACAAACTTTTTCGTCTGTTCCATGGTAATACGATCGAGGCCCAGTTCATCCATGGTTTTATTCATGGTATCCTGGAGACTGAAGAGGGTATTCACGAGGGTTCCATCGAGATCCATTAATAGTGCACTATATTTCTCTGACATATGTACCTCCTATGCTTCAAAACAGAAAAATTATAGCACGAAAGGCGCCGAGACAATATTAAATTAGTATTAATAGGGAGTGGAGAGCGAAAATCCCCGGAGGCCAGTCGGCAGAAGCCAGTACTCCGAGGACGGAAAAGTCTAAAATCGGTCCCTAAGAACCAGTAGGTCCTCCGCAAACGACAGAGTTTCCTTTGATGGAAACTCTGTGTTGCGGAGGATGCTTAGGAAAAATTACTCCAACTGGTTCTAAAAGGGCCGATTTTGACTTTTCACGTCTTCTACGTATGGCTTCTGCCGACCGGCCTCTGGGGATTTCCGCTTCAAGCTTCTATCTATTTTAAAATTCACAGAAAGCATGCTAGAATACGAAATACAAAATCAGGGAATGGAGAATAGATAGATATGAAGTTTTATTATGCGGTTCAAAAAGGACGGCATCCGGGCGTATATGAAACCTGGGAGGCGTGTCAGCGGGAAGTGATCGGAGCCGCCGGTTCGGTATATAAAAAGTTTAAGACGCGCGCAGAGGCGGAGGCTTTCGTGAGAGCGAAGGGATATGATACGACTCTGCCTTTTGACATATCCGCTGCGACTGACCGTCTATCTGCTTCCACGGCGTCAAATACAAGCGCCGAAAATACATCGTCTTCAGGTACTGTACGAGCATCTACACCGAGCAGACGCGCTCCGAGTGGCCCGCTCTTCCATTCCATCGACGATGTAACCACAGAGGATATCCTTCTCGAACTGGAGGAGGTAAGTACAGAAGCTCTGGCATACGTTGATGGCAGTTTCAATATCGCAAGTGGTGTCTATGGTTACGGAGGAGTGTTGCTGTGTCGGAACGGCAGCATCGTCCCACTCCAGGGACATGGTCGTGACAATACTCTGCGGACGATGCGTAATGTGGCAGGCGAGATTCATGGAGCGATGGCCGCGATTCAGGCAGCAGCCGATGCAGGCATCAGAAGCATCACGATTTTTTATGATTATATGGGCATCGAGATGTGGGCGAATGGGCAGTGGAAAACGAACAAGGAAGGCACACGTGCGTATAAAGCCTTCATCGATGGTATCCGTCCGCTGATCAACATTCAGTTCCGAAAGGTCGCCGCACACACAGGCGTTCGTTTCAACGAGCTCGTTGATCAACTTGCAAAGGCATCGGTCGGCATCAAAGTCTGATTCCTTTAAGAAATCGCAGATGTTTTATCGAAAGGAGCTTCCTTCTCTTTCGAATGTTCAAATATCACAGCTCCCTTTCGGGATTTCAAAGAATAAAGCTGTCGTCAGGATCCGGTATCTCCGGGTCCTGACGGCAGCTTTTTCACTGACGACGTTTTCTTCTGATGTTCTTTAGATTTTGTTCGAATACTCAGGCGAATGCTCGATTGCTTTCGCTGCTGGTATCCGGTTTTTCAGCGCTCCGCTCATGGAGCTTCTGTCGATGAGCGTCAACGAGAATTCGAATCGTGAGGTACACGATCGGGCCCATATAAATGAGGAGCAGCCATAGACTCGTCGCATTCATCGTTTCCACGCCCTGCTGCATGCTGCCGACACCGTAGATGCCAGACATCATGAGGGAGGTAAAATCATAAAACGAGTGCAGAAATATCATTGCAAGAACATTTCTGGCACGTGCATAGATAAGGCTCAGATAAATGCCGATGACGACATTCTGCAGCATCTGGAAAAGAACTGCCATCGGGTTGCTCGCCCAGCTCATGTTGATGACATGTGCGAGCCCGAAGAGAATACCTGTAAGATAGGCAGCCTTCAGTCGGCCCAGTGCCGTCGGCTGAAAGCTTCGAATCAAGGTTTCCTCGATGATGCCACGAAATACGGTTTCTTCCAGAAATCCCACCATAAAAATAAATGTGAGAAATATGAGAATCTGTGTCCATGGCAGGGCATCATTTTCAATCATAAGGATACGCTCATACTGAAGAAGCAGCGCATCAAGCAGCAGGACAAAACCGCCGGCTTTTAATGTATCCATGAAATTGTCCTGTTCCCATGGAATTTCCTGCAGCATGCCGAAAGTAACCAGAACAAGCAAGGTAATATTCAGTGCAGACTCTTCACGAAGAAGAAGTCCGCCATAGCCTGGGATTTCGATTCCCTTTGTTACAAAGGCTGTAAAATAAAGAATCAGAAGAAAGGAAAGCGCCGTCAGCACTACGTACATGATCGGATGCCGATGCATGAACGTTTTACGCGTTTCCTTCATTTTAAACCTCTTTTCACTATATCAAGTGATCATTCATGTAAATTAGTGGTCATGTTAAAACGAAAAGAGATTTAATTCAGAAGTCGGACGGAGTCCAGAAAGGAAAGAATGGAAAATGACAACCACCCACTCCAGTGCAGAAGACCGGCTTGCCACAGAAGCTGATCCGGATTTTTCGGAGAAATGCTACGATGAATGAATCGAAGATTGCTTTCATCGAATCGCTGTGCTATACGCGTTCTGCTGGTGTTTTTTTCAATCGTCGCATTCAAAAAATGCCGAAGCTCTGCTAGGCCATTCAGCTTACCATCTTCGATTCGGGCCGTCAGAGAATCCTCTGCGGAAACCGTCACAGCATGCCTGACATCCGCCGGCTGAATCGTCGAGATGTTTCGAAAAGGAGTAATCAGCAAAAGGCAGAGAATCGCCATGAGCATCCAGTATACATTTCGTTTCTGCATTTTCTTTGTAGGCATCATTCTGCTCCTCCTTTCCGAATTTATCTACAGTATAGTATAACAAATAAGAGCCTGCAATTCAGCAGGCTCCAAAAAACATAATTACAGAAGGATAATATTATGCTCACGACAAGTGTCGATCATATCCTGTGGCCAGATGCTGGCCTGAACTTCACCAACATGGGCACGGTCAAGCAGAAGCATGCAGAGACGAGACTGTCCGATTCCGCCGCCGATCGTATATGGAAGTTCGCCATTTAGCAGCATCTTATGATACGGAAGATTTGCGCGTTCCTCACAGCCTGCCTTCTTCAGCTGTTCGCGAAGTGAAGTTTCGTCTACGCGGATACCCATCGAGCTGATCTCCAGTGCACAATCCAGTGTCGGATACCAGAAAAGAATATCACCGTTCAGTGCCCAGTCATCGTAGTCCGGAGCACGTCCATCGTGCGGCTCACCATTTGAAAGTTTATCACCGATGCGGCTGATGAACACACAACCATGTTCCTTACAAATGGCGTTCTCTCGCTCCTTCGGCGTCTTATCCGGATACATCTTAAGCAGTGTCTCAGAGTCAATGAAATAGATATCGTCCGGCAGATTGTTGACCGCATTCGGATACTTGTACCATACTTCATGCTCCATGTGCTTGATGATGCGGAAAATCATACGTACGGTTCCCTCAAGGGTAGTGGTGGTACGGTCTTCCTTGTTGATCACCATCTCCCAGTCCCACTGGTCAACATAACAGCTGTGCAGATTATCAAGTTCCTCATCACGACGAATCGCATTCATGTTTGTATAGAGACCCTCGCCTGGCTGAAAACCATACTTCTGGAGTGCCATTCTCTTCCACTTTGCAAGAGAATGTACAACCTCGATCGTCTCATCCGGCCACCATGGAACATCAAAGCTGACCGGACGCTCATAGCCATTCAGGTTATCATTGAGACCGGAGCTTTTCGCTACAAAAAGAGGTGCAGAAATACGGCTGAGATTCATCTCACGACCGAATTCTTTCTGAAAAGTGTCTCGAATATACTTGATGGCTTCCTGTGTTTCACGCACAGAAAGACGTGGATCGTAATCCTTCGGAATAATAAGTCCCATGTTTGCCTCCTGTTTCCGACCGAAGCCCATTCTGTTAATGCTGGTCGGTAAATGTCAATATCCAAAAATTTAGCACGCAGCGCCCATACATGCAAGTTCTTTTCAGAAACCTGATGCAGAACTGTTTGACGAAAGGTCTGCGCTCTGGATGAGCACTTCTTACCTCGTCGTTTCACGGTCGATCCAGTTCATCAGTACAGAGACGATATACTGCTGTTCTTCTTTTGTGAGCGGACGATGTGGCGGAATCCGGTGCCATTTATACAGGCATCCCCGACAGCAGCAACCTGTGGCATGCTGTGCGATGAAGACTGGATGTCCACGCCAGGGCGTCTGTTTCCCATCGTTTCGTGGCTCCGAAGGTGCTAATCGTTCGCGTATGAAATCACGCGCATGCTGTTCTATCTTCGCACGGCCCTGTGTTTCGAAGTAATCTCGTTCCTGCTTTCGCAGATGGAATCCAGATCGAAACCGGCTTTCTGCAAGCCGTTCAAACAGCCGTTCCATCCTCATCCGGTCAGGGATGCTCTCCGTCTCCAGAAAGTCGCAGAGACTCCTGAAGAAACTGCACCTGCGCACTGGATTTCCGTACTCGTTCGTTCTCCTCGAGCTGTCGATGATCCTCCGCACTTGCCCCTTGATAATCATCATCGTCATCCGAAACTTCTATTGTATAATGAAGATTCTTTACACTCGGATGTTCCAGCGAGCCAAAGAAAGCTCTATCTGCTTCCTCTGAATCGATGACTTCCTGCTTCCCTGTTTCACTATCCTCAAACGGATTAAAGTTCACCGCGGTGAAGCCATCGAGATCCGGCATCATAACCTCGTCATCGAACATGGATGTTGCCCGCTCCGGTGCATTCATGGCAAGGCAGATTGGAAAATACTCCATCTCCGACTTTGCGGCCTGTGAAGCCTGCAGCTTCGCGGGGATGTGAAAGATGCGTCCTTTCATCTGAAAGTTCGTTCCGGTTCCTGCGAAATGGAACGGGGTATCCGTCGCGATGCACTGCTTTCGAAGTGCCTGCACGTAAGCGAAATCCAGCACTGCACCATCTTCTGCGGGATTCCCCGCCACCTGCACTGCCATCACTTGACCACTTGAGAGCATCGAGCTGAGATCAATTGCTTCGGACAGCTGCTCTGCATAGAGGAGTACGGAACGTTTCGGCAGTGCACTGCGATCAAGCGTATGCCAATGCTGGTCTGCCGATGCCTGTGTTGAAATTTCAATTGATGGCTGCCGCCCAGGATCGTAATCCTTCATTTTATTTACCCTCTGCAATCTTCTTTCGCGTTTCTTCGTCGATAACATCGCGCAGCTTCTGAATCGTCTTCGAAAATTTCATATTTTCTGCACCATAGGTAAGTTGGAGTTCATGCTCAAGTGGCAGCCATGTGCTGAGTTTCGCCTCATCATGCTGTACAACTGCTTCAATCTTATCAAACGCTTTGTAAATGCGAGCCTCCGTCGTCTCAAGTGCCTCCATCTCCTCCCAAAGCTGCGAGAGTTCTGTGTCATAAGGTTCCGGCATAGAGTGGAACCAGCGAAGCAGAACATCCGACTCCTTCAGCGAATCTGCATCAGTTTTATAAAAAGACGGAATATCGCCCGTGAATGCTTCACCGAGGTCATGGATGATACACATCCGGAGTACTTTATTGATATCGACATCCGGAAACTCTTTTGTCAGTTCATGGCTATACATGAGGACCATGAACGCAAGCCGCCAGCTATGCTCTGCAACCGACTCATGTCGATCCTGTGAAGTCCAACTATGGCGTGTATTATTTTTCAGCATCTCCGCCCGATGCATGATTTCCAGAAATTCAAGTTCTGTCATTTAGGTCTCTTTCTTCATATTCTATCTGCATGACATATTTATATACGTAACGCAGTCTATTCGTTCGGTGCTTCCGTCCTACTTAAAAAGTGTCCACGGAAATTCTGCCGGTGGCTCCGCAGTGAAACAGCATTCCTTCTTTTCCTTCGCATCATAAAACGAAAGCGTGTTACAGAACAGGGCGAGGTGAGGGCAATGCACGCGCGATCCATATTTCCCATCGCCCAGCAGTGGCATCTTACGCGCCGCAAATTGACATCGAATCTGGTGAAAACGACCTGTTTGGAGCTCGACCTCAACGAGTGTTATCATGTCTTCTGATTGCAGCACATGATATGAAAGCGAAGCTTCCTTCACACCCGCACGCTTCCGCTTCACCGGAAACATCTTCTGTTTTATCTTATCTTTATAAAGAAGGTCCTGCATGACACCACTCGTCGGCTCCGGCACGCCCGCAACAACACAGCGATAGGTTTTTCGTAAAGCATTTTCTGTCACCTGGCGACTCAAGTCCGCTGCTGCCTGACGAGTCCGAGCCAGCACCAGTAATCCTGCGGCCGCCTTATCGAGCCGGTGTACGACATAATAATCTGTTATCTGATTCCCATTCTGCTCAGCGAGCATTCTGGGCACATCATGTTCCGAATCTTCTCCAGCCGCCTTACATACGACCACATACTGCGGTGCTTCATGAATAATCGTCATTTCTTCGTCTTCTTTTCTTTATCGCGATCCACCGCAAACTTTTCCAGGCTTGTAATATGATTGCAGTACTCCGATGCCGCACAGGACGCACAGCCCTGATAGCCGGAACACCCATCCTTTCCGAGGTCTTCTTTCTTCATCGCATGCCTGAAAATATATACTGTCAATCCTGCGATTCCTACAATCAGTAAAATTGCTATCGGTAAATTCATAATATCTCCTTTATTTCAACATCAAAAACGCACCATTGTTCCCACGTAAGCCCTTCGTATAACGATGACTGAACAGCAACTCCGGATTACAGTTTGTACAGATATCCGTCGTACTGATCTGCGCTGCCGGAACACCTGCCTTCAGAAGCACGAGGCGATTCGCCGCCCAGAGATCCAGGTGATACTTATGTTCACCTTTCAAATTAATGCCATCGTCTCGTAAAATCTCAGCTTCATATCCTGGGAACGCAGCCTTAAAATGCAAAGCCACATCCTCCGAGATTTCATAGCAGTTTTGACAGATACTTGGCCCAATCGCACAAATAAGATCCGAAGGATCCGTCCCATAGGCTGTCTGCATAGCCCGAATCGTCACCTCCCCCATTCGCGCCACGGTACCACGCCAGCCCGAATGACTCGCACCGATGGCATGATGTACCGGATCCACAAAGAGGAGTGGAACACAATCTGCAGCAAAAATCCCCAGTGCAAGACCGGGCACATCGGTGATGAGACCATCGATATCATCATACGGACGTTCCCGGACGACCCCATACCCGGCATCTGCTTCCGTCACAACTCGAATATTCGTTGTGTGCGTCTGCTTGCTGAGCACCATATGGTTTTCATCCGTTCCCAGCAGCCTGGCCATTCGGTGAAAATTCTCACGTACACACTCGTCTTCATCGCCATGACCGAAACGCAGATTCATCGAAGAATATATTCCGCGACTCGTACCGCCGATACGTGTCGAAAACGCATGCTCCACGATGCCCGTCGCCCGAATCGCCGGCATCTGCATATAGAGGATATCGCTTCCATCACTGTTATTTGTTTTTATGACATCTATGACAGGTGTACTACCCGTCCGCTTTATCTTTAACATAGAGCATACTTTAGCATAAAACAAAAGGTTTTGGTATATTTTCAGAAAGACAATGCCGTCTCTACCTCATTCATGTCTGGTCATGCCATGGAAATAGAACAAGCAAAAAGCTTCAGGAAAACCTGAAGCTTTTTCGTGACGGATCCGGGAATCGAACCCGGGATTCAGCCGTGAGAGGGCTGCGTCTTAGCCTCTTGACCAATCCGCCATAGTATATAAAGTTTTAAGTGACGGATCCGGGAATCGAACCCGGGATTCAGCCGTGAGAGGGCTGCGTCTTAGCCTCTTGACCAATCCGCCATATAAGTGTCGTTCAAAGCGACTCGATTACTATACCAACCTCTCCACAGAAAGTCAACTACTTTTTCAAAAAAAATTGCGTGGTAGTCGCGTCGGCCTCGTCCGCTTGTACGAATCGAGTCTGATCGGGCTGGCGTCAGAAGCACAGTACGACGAGGTCGGAAAACTCTAAAATTGGCCCCTAAGAACCAGTAAGCGCTCTGCAAACGACGGAGTTTCCTGGATGGAAACTCCGTGTTGCAGAGCGTGCTAAGGAAAATTTACCAACTGGTTCTAAAGGGGCCGATTTTGATTTTTCACGTCCTCTTCGTATGGCTTCTGACGCCAGCTCGATTAGACTCGATTCGAATATAAACGAACGTCCGTCGCGTTTTACATCACAGAAGACGATATAGATCATCGTAAAACGTCGGGTAGGAAATGTTGATGCAATCGGCGTCGAGGAGTTCGACGGATGTATGCTCATCACCTGCAAGTGCAAGAACAGCAAAGGTCATCGCGATGCGATGGTCTTTCTGAGTGTCAATCGTACCGGATCCGACATGAAGCGCACTCCCCCGTCCTTCGATCATCATACCATCGTCTGTTTCTTCCGCCTCGATGCCAAGTGCACGAAGTCCCTCAACCATCACAGCGATACGGTTGGATTCCTTTACCTTCAGCTCCTGCGCATCACGGAAGACGGTACGACCTGCTGCACCGGCGGCAACCGCAGCGATCACCGGAAGTTCATCGATAAGACGTGGAATCATCGCACCGGAAATTTCGGTGCCATGGAGGTTTTCGCTGTAGCGTACATGGACATCCGCGACATCTTCGAAGCCGGCGAGGCGCCGGTTCTCAAGTGTGATGTCCGCACCCATTGCAGTATACGCATCGAGAATACCGGCACGTGTCTCATTGATACCGACGTTCCGGATGATGACGTCCGAGCCTGGAACGAGCAGTGCGGCAGAAATAAAATATGCAGCAGATGAAATATCCCCGGGAATCTCAAGGGTTTCATTTAATGCAGTGAGCTTCGCACCTGGATGTAAGGTGATTTCAGCCCGTCCATCCGGAAGCATCCGAGTGGAGACATTGGCCCCCAGGGCACGAAGCATCCGTTCACTGTGATCACGTGACAGTGCCGGTTCGATGACCGTAGTCGCACCATCCGCGTAAAGGCCGGCGAATAGAATCGAAGACTTCACCTGAGCACTGGCCACCGGTGAGTGATAGGTAATTCCATGTAACATCCGACCATGAATGGAAAGTGGTGCGCAGCCGTTGCCACGCATCGAAACAATCTCCGCCCCCATCTCCTGTAACGGGATCATGATGCGTTTCATCGGACGCTTTTGTATACTTTCATCGCCGGTCAGCATAGAGTCAAAATTCTGAGCTGCCAATATCCCGGAAATCAATCGTGTCGTCGTGCCGGAATTTCCGCAGTCAAGCATACCATCCGGTCTCTTTAAACCACGAAGACCGCGGCCGTGAATCACGACCTCGGTCTCACTCTGGTCAAGCTCGATGGTAATACCCATACGGCGGAAGCACCCGATCGTCGAGAGACAGTCTGCTCCATTCAGGAAACCAGTCACGCGGGTATCGCCTTCACTGAGCGCCCCCAACATGACGGCGCGATGCGAGATACTCTTGTCTCCCGGGACCTTCAGACTCCCCTTCAGAGGATGCAATGCTGCATGTATGGTTTTCTTCATCAATCAATAAATCCTCTCATCGTCATGTAGTTCTTCATAAGTACTTCCATCTCATCGAAGTCGATGCGACTGGCGTTAATCATCAGATCATAATTGTCCGGCTGCATCCAGTCCTCTCCGGTATAATATTTATGATATTCTCTACGTTCCTTATCGATTTTCTTGATACGGCGGAGCGCCTCTTCCTCATTCACCTTATCGTAATCCATCACGCGCTTCGTACGGGTCACAAGGTCTGCATATACGAAGAGGTCGACATGATTCTCCATGTCTGCTTCCGTCAGAATATAATTACTGCAACGACCGGCGATGATGCAGGTTTCCTTCGCAGCAATATCACGAATCACTTCTGCCTGGAATCGGAACAGATTCTCCGGTGATACGATATTTTCCTCTGTATTCGGTTTTCCGATATCCGGCTTCAATCCATAGAGTGCCTTAAACAGGAAGTTCCGGCCGGCCTTCTCATCAGCCATGCGGAAATACTG
>CAKQWR010000015.1 GCA_934279105.1 uncultured Oribacterium sp.
TACTTTTCTGAACTGTTCCGCGGAGGCGCAGGAGCTTCCGCCAAATTTTGCAACCTTGATCATTTCGTACTCCCTTCCAAATCTGGCATATTTCCGCATTATATCATCGAGGCCTTAAATGCACAATATAATTAATAATCATGTAACCTATAGCAAAGGCGCCGGAAGACCGACGCCCTGATAGAAAATCACTCATTTCTGATTGCAGCCAGCGGACTCAGTTTCATCGCTCGTGCTGCCGGAACGTAGCCGGCGATCGTGCCGACTGCGATGGCAAAGACGATTGCGAAGGCTGCCAGCCAGAATGGTATACTCGAAAGTCCACCCATCGAACCAGAGCCAAACATCATAGAACCGGCATTCTTCGTAAAGAAGTTAATGACAAGTGAAATCAGATAACTTACAGCCAGTCCGGCCATGCCCCCCATCAGTCCGATCATACCTGACTCACAGAGAAACATATTTCGTATATCCGGCATTGCACACCCGAGCACCTTCATGACGCCGATTTCCTTCGTTCGTTCATAAATCGACATCATCATGGTATTCATGATACCAATCGCTGCGACAAGCAGAGATACGCCTCCGATTCCACCGAGCACAAGCTGAACCATACCCAGCTGCTGTTGTGCCTGCTTTAACCACTCCATACTGGAGCTTACACTGAAGCCCATATCTGAAATCTGTTTCTGAACAGCACTGACATTGTCCATATCATCTACAAACACATAGACATTATTGTAAACATAGTACGGGTACGGTTTTCCGTTTTTGTTCGTCTTCGGATTCGGCACCAGTGCCTTTTTATAGATTTTTTTCAGGAAACGTTTCATACTGTCGAGATCCGTGTACACGCTGTACGAGCCATCTGACCAGTCGTCGGCGCCACCCTTCATGATACCGGCCACTGGGAAGATGTACTTCTTTGCTTTCGGCTCCTGCGTGCTGCCATCACTGCTTTGTGTACCCTGCGAAACGCTCGACTGCGGGAAGGTAATAAACACCGTATCCTTCTCCGGATCGAATTCGACATTCTCCCAGGTTTTTTGCTTATAAAAGCTGTTATACAGAACCTGATTACCATAGAGAAGTTCCATCGTATCCGAGTTTTCAGCCGGCAGATGGCCACCATCCCGGAGTTCCAGCTGCTTCAGATAGTCCTGTGTCACACCTACAATACTGAAGGAGCCGCTTACGCCCTTACACTTTGCTTCGATATACACCTCGATGGACGGACTCACGCCGGTCACATGGGGAATATGTTTAAAGCTCTCAACAGTCTCATCCGTCAGCATCATGGACTGGTTTCCATTCACGCTGTCCCCATAGCCGCCCTCATATACATCGATTCTGGTAAGAGAGCCCATACTCTGGTAAGACTTCAGCATCATCACACTCATACCGATGCCGAGGCTCACCATCACCACGATCGATGCCGTACCGATGGCTACACCAAGTACCGTGAGTACAGTTCGCATCTTGCGTCGCTTTAGGTTATTCGTTGCGAGCTTGATAAGATCAAATAGTCTCATCGTGTTCCTTTTCCTGCTTCTTCTTATTCCTATACTTCTTCACGAATACAGCAGCTGCTGCAAGCAGAACGACCAGGCCGCCGATGATCGGGAGTTTAAAGCGCTGGAAAATTCCCGGCGTTTCCTCCGTCATCGTGTCCATGCCGTCGATATCTCCTGTTATATCCATCGGCTCATTTACCATCAGGTTTACTGTCTGCTCTGATGTATGTACCTCACCATTGACATCCTCATAGCTGATGATGACCTGAATCGTGCCATCATCTTGCGTCGGTGCCGCACCCGTGATCATCGCGTCCACGGAGCCAGACTCGCCCGGCTTGATATTTCCAACATAGCTGCTGGTATCGTTGATAGAATCTGCCTTGAATTCCGCCGTTACATTGTAAAGAATCACCTTGCCGGTGTTATTAATATTGAACATGACGTTCGATTCACTGCCGACGTCAATGCTTTCCGGCATCACATCATAATTGGATACAGAAAGGCGTGCTTCCTGATTCACGCTAATGTTCAGACTTACCTTCTCCTCTGCATTCTTAAAATCCGGTGAATCATACTTTTCGTTGATCGTAAGCGCATACGATCGAGGATCGATGCCCGGCTCGGCTACCATATTCCAGGCGATCTCCTTCGTTTCACCAGCTGCAAGACTATTGATGACGTAGGAGTTTGCGCCATTTTCGGTAGACAGCGCAGACGAGTCATTCACCTTCTCCGATTCGATGGAAAGGAGGATATTACTTGCACTGATACCGGTACTTGCATTCTGCATCTGAACGATCAGTTTAAATGGCTGGCCAGCAAAAACCTTTTCCGGTTCCGTATGATATCCCGCTACAACAAGACGTGCCTTCGAGCGGTCATTCACATTGAAATCACGCTGACTATCGGTTTCATCCGTCGTCGGATTGCTGATATGCACGTAATAGGTATACTGCTCTGTTTTTGTAATCGTCGCATTCGGTGTTTCCTTATAGTTCACGGTGAAACCGATGGCATGATCACCACTTTTTGAATCCTTTGCAATCGCCATCGAATACGGTGCTGAAATCGTCTGATCCGCTTCCACACTTGCAAAGTTACGATCGTAATTTTCTTCCGTCAAACGGAACGGAAAACTGCTGTAGTCAATTCTTCCACCGGTTGCAGCAGCACCGGAGCTGTTCGAAGACTGTGCAGCATCTCCCTTATTCATTTTAACGACCACATCATACAGGGCTCTTCCCTTTTTATTCCTGAAATTCACTGCAAAATTGACCGTTCCAGGATAGGTACCACTCGGTGTCGTCTGTCCCTCTCCGAGAACGAACGCCTGATCCTTCGTAACACTTGTCGGGTTGTTCACCGTACCAAGATCCTGAACATAAATATTGATAAATTCTGCACGGCTAAGACTACCATACTGCCCTGTCGGATTGTACGGTACATCATAATTCATCGAAATCGGAATTGCATAATAGCCTTCCTTGATGTCATTTCGGATTTTCACATTGAACGTTACTTCTTTGTATTCACCCTTCTTGAGAGAACCCAGTGATTTTTCCTGGCTCATCGTCGATGTACCGATCTCCAGCGGATACGTACCGCCATCCACCGGATAGGTTAAGCCCAGGGATGCATTATACGCACGCGCCGCAGCTGCCTGATAGCCTTCATTGTACGCATCATGCTGCAGCGACTCCTGTTCATCATCTCCACTGTCGTCATATGGATTTGATTTATTGGCATTCGGAACGATACCCTTCGTATTTACGAGGCTCTGGTCCTGACTCAAGCGTACACGTACGTTGTTGATCACGTCGCCCGTCGGATTGTAAAGTCCGTTTACGCCATTGTATCCGATCTTTACCGTGAGCTGAAAGTCCTGTCCGATACCTGCAACCGGCGTATCTGCGGCATCGTGAATGAAGGTGTTCATGTTCGTGTCGACGTAGGCTGCCTGTGCTTCCATCGGCTTCATCACAGAAAATACAGGTGTCATGAGTGCAAGCGTCATCACGCCGCACAGAACACGCTGAAGGATTTTTTTCTTATTTTTGTGAAAATGATGCATAGTTTTCTACCCCTCTATAAACACAGAAATCAAGTCAGCGGCGTCACAATCGCATATGGCGGATTTCCGGTTTCTTCTAAAATTTTCTTCTCAATCGGACTTTCCGGATTGATGACGGTCTCTACGATTTTCCCATCAACAACCCGCAGCTGTCGATCTGACCAGGACGCAATGTGCTGATCATGGGTCACCATGATCAATGTGCGATTTTCTTCGCGGACTATTTTCTGCAGTAAGCGCAGTACATCTTCCGTCGTATGAGAGTCCAGGTTACCGGTCGGCTCATCTGCGAAGATAATTTTCGGATCGATCACCAGGGCACGTGCGATACCGACACGCTGCTGCTGACCACCGGACATCTGGTTCGGCATATGTTCTGCCTGATCGCCGATACCGATCAGCTTCATAAACTTTTCCGCCTCCCTAATGCGCGTTTCATATGGTACACCGCGGAACATAAGCGGCATCGCAACATTTTCAACTGCATTCATAGAAGCAATCAGGTTATAGCTCTGAAAGATAAATCCTACATTTTCCCTTCGAAAAGTAACAAGATCTGCTTCGCTCATCTTATCGATGCGCTTTCCGGCAATCTGAATCACACCACGGCTCGGGGCTTCGAGCCCGGCAAGCATATTGAGACAGGTCGACTTTCCGGAGCCGGATGTACCGACGATGGCCACAAACTCGCCCTTATAAACATCAAACGAGACACCATTTAGCGCATAGACTTTATTGTCTCCGATTTTAAAAATTTTATATAAGTCTCGCACTTTAATAATCGGTTCCACCACATCTCTCCTCTGCTTGCAATAGACAATCTATATGGACCTTCATTATATGACAGCCATAACGTATATACAATGAACGAATTCATTAACAAAGCGGACATGTAGATTTAAGAATCATACGCATTACAGGATTTGAAGAAAACAAAAACCCGTGTCATAGACACAGGTTTTTGAATGATTATCAATTTTCATCAATGGACCATAAACCCCGATGTTTTACGCATTTGCCGGCTTACCTTCGATGGAATTCCACTTTGGTGTCAGCACCTTCGTACCGCCCATATATGGCTGAAGGACTTCCGGAATCGTGATGCTTCCATCCGCCTGAAGACGATTCTCCAGGAATGCAATCAGCATACGAGGTGGTGCAACACAGGTATTATTCAGCGTATTTGCCAGATGAATCTTGCCATCCTTGCCCTTGATACGGATATGGAGACGTCTCGCCTGCGCATCACCGAGATTCGAGCAGGAACCAACCTCAAAGTACTTCTTCTGACGTGGAGACCAGGCTTCAACGTCGCAGGACTTCACCTTAAGATCCGCAAGATCACCGGAGCAACACTCAAGTGTTCTTACAGGAATATCCATGGAGCGGAAGAAATCAACTGTATTCTTCCAGAGCTTCTCATACCAGTCCATCGCATCTTCCGGCTCACAAACGACGATCATCTCCTGCTTCTCGAACTGGTGGATACGATATACGCCTCTCTCCTCGATTCCGTGTGCACCCTTCTCCTTACGGAAGCATGGTGAGTAGGAAGTAAGTGAAAGTGGAAGCGTATCTGCCGGAAGAATCTCATCGATGAAACGACCGATCATAGAGTGCTCAGAAGTACCGATGAGATACAAATCTTCACCCTCGATCTTATACATCATGGCGTCCATCTCAGCAAAGGACATAACACCATCCACGACCTTAGAACGAATCATATATGGCGGAATCACATAGGTAAAACCACGATTGATCATAAAATCACGTGCATAGCTAAGTACTGCAGAGTGCAGTCTTGCGATGTCACCGATCAGATAATAGAAACCGTTACCTGCTACACGGCCGGCTGCATCGAGATCGATGCCACCAAAGGACTCCATAATGTCCGTGTGATATGGCACTTCAAACGCTGGAACAACTGGCTCACCGAAACGCTCATTCTCAACGTTATGGGAATCATCCGGTCCGATCGGAACAGATGCGTCGATCATATTCGGGATGATCATCATGCGCTTCGTAACCTCAGCCTGAAGCTTCGGCTCCTGCTCTTCGAGTTCCTTCAGACGAGCCGTAAATGCACCAACTTCGGCCTTTACTTCCTCTGCCTCTGCCTTCTTACCCTGTGCCATCAGCGCACCGATCTGCTTGGATACAGCATTCTTCTTCGCACGAAGCTCATCAGCCTCCTGCTGGCACTTTCTGGCCTCAAGATCAAACTTGATTACTTCATCTACTAATGGAAGCTTTTCATCCTGAAACTTCTTCTTGATATTCTCTTTTACAAGTTCCGGATTCTCTCTGACAAATTTAATATCTAACATAGGATCCTCTCCCCTTCTGCGATAAACTATTCTAGCGTTAGACGCACCATTAACTATAGCTTGATTTTCCGCGCTTTTCAAGTCATTCTGCGCGATGGCGTACGTAAGATACTGCATTTCCGTCGGACAGCCCGAAGCACCGACATCCGACACACCCGATAAAAACGACTTACAGTGCCGACAAAATGTCCTCGAACTGGACACCATAGATGATCGGCACCTGTTCTTCTTCGCTATGCTGTATGCAGAGCGCAATAAAATCGCCAGCACGACGTGTTGCATTTTCAAGCGCCTCACCCTTCAGATATAAGCTGCCGACAATTGAACTGAACAGATCCCCTGTCCCGGGCCTTCCATCACCGGTCCGTATATTTCTCACGAAGCGCATATCACCATCTGTTTCCGAAACAACATTGATCAGTGTATCCGGCACAGAATTTTCTTCACCCGGTTTTCCGTTTTCATATGCTTCGACACCGGTTATGATGATCTGACCTTGCGTCAGATGATGAAGCTCTGAAAGGAGCGAATACATCACCATACCACGTGCCGCATCGCCACTGCAGGTATCAAGCGTCTCCTTCAGACCATCATAATCAAAATCTGCCAGGAATGCAGCTTCCGTTAGATTCGGACAGATCAGGTCTGCTTTTCCAGAGAGTGTACGCATCGCTTCGATATGCTGTTCCGTCATTCCTTTATAGAGACGTCCATGATCCGCCATCGCAGGATCCAGTATGATTTTCAGTTGCGGATTCCGCTTCTTTTCATCTTCAATATAGGCTTCAATTGCATGGAGGTCTATGCAGTCTCCGAGGTAACCGATCAGGATTCCGTCAAAATGAATCTCATTTTCCTTCAATATTGACAGGCGCTCTTCCATCACATCTCCGAGCCCCGTACTCGAGACGTGCGGAAACGCCGTATGATTACTGAGAACGGCCGTCGGAATCGGGCATGCGGTGAGCTGCAATGCGGATACGACCGGAATTTGTACCGAAAGCGAGCAGCGTCCGACACTGCAAAGATCATTTATCAGGGCAAGTTTCTTTAACAACACAGACTCCTTTTATGCATTTAAAATAGCATGAAATGCCTTCACATTGTCTGCCATATGCTCACGTGGTTTAAAAACAGCAGATCCTGCGATAAAAAAGTTTGCACCTGCTTCCTTGATTTCCTGAACATTATCAAGAGTCACACCACCGTCGATACCGATATTCAGGTCCAGTCCCGCTTCCATCGCCTCACGACGAAGTGCACGAATTTTATCAATTGTGTACGGAATCAATTTCTGTCCGCCGAAGCCTGGATTCACGGACATGATCAGCACGAGATCGAGCATCGGGAGAACACAGTCAAGTGTACTGATCGGCGTTGCAGGATTCAGCGCTACGCCCGCCTTGAGGCCACGCTCCTTGATCTGCTGGATGGTGCGGTCGAGATGTTTGCATGCCTCCTGATGAACCGTGATACCATCCGCGCCGGCATCTGCAACTGCATCGATGTAACGGCCCGGTTCTGACACCATCATATGAACATCGAAGAAGCAGTGATTATCCTTACGCACAGACTGAATCACCGGCATACCGAACGAAATATTTGGCACGAAATCGCCATCCATCATATCAAAATGAAGGTACTTCGTTCCTGCTTCCTCAAGTACACGAAGATCCTCGCGCAGTGTTCCGAAATCAGCAGATAAAATCGATGGGGACAGATTGTAATTCATATTTTTCTCCTCTTTATAGCTCCATGCGCTACTCCGTCCTCTGGACGGCTTCTCATGGATGATTATCAATATCGTTTCTGGTCTTTCAATTCCTGGTAAAGCATCACATAACTCTCATAACGTTCGCGGGCTATTTTTCCGTCCTCGACTGCTTTCTTCACCGCGCAATCCTTTTCTCCGATATGAACGCAGGTATGAAAGCGACACTCGTTACGATAGTCCTCAAACTCAGGGAAGTAATACATCAGTCGCTCCGGTTCGATGCCCATTACATAGAGTGAAGTAAATCCCGGCGTATCGAGGACATAGGTCTCATCATCGATGTAAAAGAATTCCGAATGCCGTGTTGTATTTTTACCGCGCTCGATTTTTTTGCTGAGTTCACCCGTTTCCATGTTTGCCGCCGGATGGATGAGATTCGTAAGTGAAGATTTCCCAACACCGCTAGGTCCCGACAGCACCGTCGTTTTCCCTTTTAGAACCTCCATTATTTTCGGCAGACTGTCTTCATTACGCGTGCTGATTTCCAGAACCTGATATCCTGCCTGACGATAGATTTCCGGAATCATCTCCGGATGCTCCGCATGAATTTCCGGAATGGTTTTCACTCTGGATTTTTTCTTCTTCCAGGCATCTCGCTCTTCCGGCACTTCATCGGACGCTTCATCCGCATCTTCATTGCGCATGACGAGGTCTACTTTGTTAAAGAAGATGACGACCGGAATCTCTCGCTGCTCCATATTAATGAGGAAACGATCAAGAAGGTTCAGATTCGGATCCGGATGGCGAAGCGCAAATATCACAACCGCCTGATCCACATTGGCAACCGCCGGACGAATCAGTTGATTTTTTCTCGGCAGTATGCGGATAACAGAGCCTTCGCGCTCTTTCTCCGAATCCTGCACCGGTGAAATCTCCGCGTTATCTCCGACCAATGGTTTCTCATTCCGATTCCGAAAGATTCCCTTCGCACGGCATTCATAATCACCCTCCGGTGTATGAACATAGTAGAATCCACCGATTCCCTTATAAATTTTACCTTTTAAAACCATGTATTACCTCAATCAAAATCTCGGTGCAAAATTCACGGAATACGATGCAATGACCGTATCGTTCGATGCATCAACGATTTCCACGGTTCCCTTGCTCACACCAGCGGCACCCTTTATCGACGGGATAACCACTTGAAGTTCCGTACCGGCTTCATAGGAACGTGCTTCCTGCAATGTGGTATAGCGCTCTGCGCCATCAATCTCCTGGCAAAGCCGAATCAGAATAATTCGTGTATTCGACGCTGCCGGACTGGTTTCACCACCGATTTTCACCGCGGTATTGATGGCACCATACCAGGCACCATGGCTGTCATTTGTCGTCTTCGTGCTCGTCATTCCCTCCACATCCGAAGATACCGAAATACTGATCGCTGTTCCACCAGTCACCGCCGTGCCCGGTGCCAGCGATTGATCGATCACGATTCCCTCCTCTTCGTTTTCATCCTGTACATAACTTATGGCGTCAAGGGTAAGACCGACATTTTTCAGCATCATCAGCGCTTCGTCCTCCGACATAGTACGCAGCTCCGGAACCAGAACCATATCTTGATTCGATGCGGAACCAGCCGAACGTGTTATAATCAGCATGCTCGTGTCACTTGTATCCGGCTTGTTGGTACGAATGACATTACCCATCGGAACCGTTTCTGAAAACTCATCCTGAATTTTATAATTGATTCTTCGTTTCTCCAGTGCTTCAACCAGCGTGTCGCACTTTACCGCATGAAGTGCATCCAGCTTCTCCGGCTGTTCCGGATTATAAAAAGTTATGGTCTTCGCTCCCTTCGATAGGATAACATCAATCGTGCTGCTGTTCTGAATATTCTGCTTCTGATAGTCGATGATGACTCCCTGCGTCGGATATGTATCAGAAAACTCCTCTTCCTTCACATGTAAACGAATGTTATACGAGTTAAGGTATTCTTCCGCTTCTGCTACGGTTTTCCCAAGAATACTCGGAAGCAGATTATCCAGCGCAGAAATCGTGATATTAATCGTGGTCGAATCTGTTTCAACAGTTGATGTCTGTATCTGCTGCGTCGTTTCAAGCGCTGTTCGGCCGTTTTTAAAGAACGATAACATATTTCGACCGATCACCAGTACCAGCACGATAATCAGTAGCACGCAGACGGATGCAATCACACGATACATCCTGGTCATGCGAATACTGGTTTCATTCTCCGAATCCATCGTCAGAGCATCGGTATCATCGAGATGTGCAAGTTTCTTTCGTAAACGCTGACGGTGCTTCAAAAGATCCAGTTCTCTAGGTGAGAGCACGCGGGTCTCACTCAGATCTTCCGGCATCTCACCGGACATATAAGAACCGCTCGGATCCTTCAAAGCCTTTCGAAGATCCTCCATCAGCTCACCGATGTGCTGATATCGAAGTTTTCCTTTCTTCTGCATACATTTATAAACCGCCATATCCAGTGCCGGGTATACATCCGGTACCAGATCTTTCACATGTGGAATCGGATTTTCAAGGTGTGCGAAGACCACCGAAACAGAGGTGTCTCCATCATAAGGCACCTGTCCAGTCAGCATCTCATATAGTGTACAGCCGAAGCTGTAAATATCCGAGCGCTCATCGGATTTTCCGGAACGCGCCTGCTCCGGAGAGATATAATGCACCGAACCCATGACGGTTGCATTGACCGTCTGCTGCGTTGCTGCACGCGCGATACCGAAATCCGCAACTTTAACATTTCCATCGCTATCCACGATGATGTTCTGTGGTTTGATATCACGATGTACGATGCCCATTTTATGGGCAAGCTCGATACCGGCTGCTGCCTGCAGTGCAATCGCAATCGTCTCCTTCGAATCCATTCTACCGGCACGCTTGATATAGTTTTTCAGTGTGATTCCTTCGACCAGCTCCATGACGATATAGTGCATTCTGGTCTCCGCATTGTCCACGATATCATATACCGCGACGATGTTCGGATGATTCAGTTTTGCTGCCGCCTGCGCCTCGTTCTGGAATTTGCGAATAAACTCTTCATCCTCACAATACTCTTCTTTGAGTACCTTGATTGCCACTTCACGGCCCATCTTTTTATCATTGGCACGATAGACATAACTCATGCCACCCTGACCGATCAATGTATCGATTTCATAACGTTCGTCGAGAACCTGTCCCTGCTCAAGCATCATAGTGCATCCTCCTCTCGGTAGGGGCCGGTCAGAACGATTCCGATGTTGTCCTTCCCACCATTAATATTCGCCATATCGATGAGTGCCTGTACCTTTTCCTGTACGCTGCTCTGCTCACGTATAATATTGCGAATACTCTCGTTATCAACCATATTTGAAAGACCATCCGAACAGAGAAGAAGATAATCACCTTCTGTCAGCTCAATCTCGAAAAAGTCGGCTTCCACCTGTGGCTCGATACCGACTGCACGCGTGATGATATTCCGCGAACCCATGTACTCCTTCGAGCCACGACGCATCAGGCCACGCCGTACCATCTCTTCAACATAGGAATGGTCTCTTGTAATCTGGCGAATACTATTTTCATGAATGAGATAGGCTCTGGAATCCCCGATATTACCGACCGTCAGATTCTGATGCTCGATAAACGCAATCACCAGCGTTGTTCCCATCCCGTTCAGGTTTTCATTGGTTTGTGATAAATGATAAAGCCTTCGATTGACCTCACGAATTCCTTCCTGTATCAGTGTAATTTCCGGTTTGGGCTGTTCTGATGTCTCGATATAGCGTTTTAATTCATCAATGGTATAGCGGGAAGCATAATCACCTGCTTTGTGACCGCCCATTCCATCCGCGAGGAGAAACAGATTTGGCAGTTTCCCTACCGGCTGATCACTTGCAAAAACGTAATCCTGATTCATACGTCTCCGCTGACCCTTATCGGTTTTCGCAAAAAAATCCATAACATTCGTCCTTTATGCTCATCCTGCAATCACGATCTTCGTTCCATGCAGTCAATCGAAGCATACATGATGCTGCTTACGTAGCTCTCCTGCTTACGCCTTCGAATCGATACCTTCTGTTTCGAGATAATCTCGGCGCAACTGACCACAGGATCCGGAAATATCCGCTCCCATCTCCCGTCGAATCGTCGCCGTGATACCATTCCGTTCCAGAATATGCTGGAACGCCTCGACCTTGGAACGATCCGGACGCTTCCAGTCACGCTCCTTGATTGGATTTACCGGAATGAGGTTTACATGGCACTGAAGCTTTCCGCCATTTTTCATGCTACGGATCAAGCGAACAAGCTCCATCGCCTCATTCTTGTTATCATTTACACCCTCCACAACAGAATATTCAAACGTCACACGACGCCCGGTCTGTTCAAAATAGTATTCGATGGCCGGCATAATTTCAGTCAGCGAATACTTCTTCGCAATCGGCATCAGTTTCTGACGGGTTTCATCGTTCGGTGCATGCAGACTAAGTGCGAGCGTAATTCCGTAATTTTCGTCCGCCAGTTGACGAATCTTCGGGACCAGGCCACAGGTCGAGATGGTGATATTCCGTCTCGAAATATGGAGTCCGTTTTCATCTGAAATCATCCGAATGAAACGTGTAAATTCATCATAATTATCAAGCGGTTCGCCGGATCCCATGATGACGATATTATCGACACGTGCGCCCGTCGTTCGCTGAATCTGATAAATCTGACCCAGCATCTCTCCGCTCGTCAGATTACGTGCAAGTCCATCCAGCGTCGACGCACAGAATTTACACCCCATGCGACAACCAACCTGTGAAGAAATGCAGACGCTGTGGCCATGCTGATACTCCATCCAGACGGACTCAATGACGTGCCCATCCTGCATGCGGAAGATAAACTTCTTCGTGCCATCGATTTTCGACGTCAGCACCTCCACCGTTTCCGGAAGGCGAACACTGTATGCCTCACTCAGCTTATCACGTAGTCCCTTCGAAATATTCGTCATTTCCTGGTAGTCCTCGATCAGATTCTGATGAAGCCAGGTATAGATCTGCTTCGCACGAAATGGCTTCTCACCCATTTCCTCGAGCAGCTTCTTCAAATCATTTAGTTCTAAATCGCGTAAATTTTTCATTCTTTTCGAAATACCGTAAGATAGAATCCATCCGAAGGCTCGCCCGGCAGAAACTTCCGTTCCTTCTCCAGACGGAAACCCGCCTTTCCGAGGATATAATCTCGATTGTCTTCATTTTCTTCTTTCGTCAGTGTGCAAGTGGAGTACAGAAGCTTTCCGCCCGATTTCACATATCGGCAGACTGTATCGAGGATTTCACGTTGCAGCTTCTGCAGCTCCTGTATCCCCTTCCGGCTCGCATTGAAGCGAATGTCCGGCTTTTTTCCGAGAATGCCGAGGCCGGAGCATGGTAAATCAGCGATGACGATGTCCGCCTGTCCGCTTCCATCGTCATCCAGAAGCGTGGTATCCAGTGTTCGCGCATCCTGTACCTGTGCTGAAATATTCTTCAGCTGCTGTCGCGTGATATTCTGTTCGATGAGCTTCACCTTTGCTTCTGTAAGATCCCGCGCATCAACATGACCGCTTCCTTCGAGAAGAGCTGCTATATGGCAGCTCTTCCCTCCAGGTGCTGCGCACACATCAACGACATAGTCTCCCATCTGCGGGTCTGCCTCGATGCCTACCTGCTGTGATGCATAATCCTGAATCGTGATTTCTCCCTGCTGAAACGCTTCAGAATGTACGATATCCCCCGTCATCTCCTCACAGTGTCCGTCCTGAAATCGAACATAATTCTTTTTTTCGCCATGAAGAAACCAGTCCAGCATGCGTTCTGTCTCTTCACGTCCATAAAGCTTTTTCAGGTCATCATACATCCAGAGTGGTACACTATAGCGAATATACGCAGGTGTCTTTCCTGTATGTGCGAGATTCCGGAAAATGATCTCTTTATCGCGTGAAACACTCCGAAGGACACCATTGACGAAACCACTCAGGAAGAAAAGCTTATCCTCCTGACTCTTTATGAGCTCAACAGCCTCATTGATCGCCGCACTGTCCGGCACCTTATCCATATACAGAATCTGATATGCACCCATACGTAGAACCGTACGAACCAGCGGCTCCATATTCTTCGTATGTGTCTTACTGATCTGGTTCAAAACGAAGTCGATCTGCATCGTATATTCGAGTGTACCTTCGACGAGTCGCGTTACGAAGGCACGATCACGTGCTGTCCAGTCTGCGTGTTCCGTCAGAACATCCCGCAGTACGATGTGCGAAAGCTTTTTTTCCTCGAGAATCCTCATAAGGCTAAGTACAGCAATAGACCGCGGCGTGGCTGCGGTCTTTTCTCTCGAGATATCTGATATTTTCTTTTCCGACGCCTTCATCTCCCGGAAATCACGCAGCCGTCCTCTGTGGCGTGCCGAGGTTCCCTTCGCCGGTTCATGATGTCCACGATTTCCATGTACATCTTTCTTCGTATCCTGTGATTCCGTCGTTTTCTTTCCGGCGTGCATATACTTATGCAGCGGACCTTCCGTCCGGATCGTTTTATTTCGCTGATTCTTATTATTCATGAAACGTTATTCTGCAGTTTCCTCTCATTTATAATTCATGTTCTGAAGAGCCATGCTCTCCATCAGTCGTTATTTCTACGGCTTCCTCTCGTCAGGATAAGGAGTCGAAGCAGCTGTAAAAGTGAAGATGCCGCTGCTGCAACGTAGGTCAATGCAGCCGCCGTCAGTACTGCCTTCACTCCGCTCAACTCTTCTTCCGTCAGTACCTGATTCTCGCGAAGTGTCTGTACCGCACGACGAGATGCATCAAACTCTACCGGAAGAGTCAGAAGCTGAATTGAAATCGCCACGATGAATGCGATGAAACCGAGCTTAATCATCGGTGACCAGCTGATAAGAATGCCTAAAAAAATCATCGGAATCGAAATTTTCGATGCGACCGCACAGGCAGGCGTAATCGTACGCGTCAGCACCAGTGGACCATAGCAGACATGATCCTGAATCGCATGGCCACACTCATGCGCAGCCACACCAATCGCAGCAATGGAGCGACTGTTGATGGTCGATTCACTAAGATTCAGTACCTTCTTACTTGGTACATAATTATCCGTCAGATTTCCGGCGATTCCCTGCACACGTACATTTGTAATATCATTCCGACTTAAAATGAGGCGTGCCGTATCCGCGCCGCTTATGCCCGCACGTGCGCCCACCTTTGCATATTTTTGAAAGGTTCGATTGACATTGGCGCTTGCAATCATCGAAATGATGACGCCAAACAGCACCAGAACATAGGTCGGATCATAATACATCGGATAACCATAACTACCGTACATAACATCGCCTCCTGTCATTTTATGTCCTACAGTGTACGACATAATCGTGTTCAGTTTATGGAAATTTTCTAAACATTATCTGAAGATTCTTCACCTGAAAATCACTTAGAAACGATGACCTCGAAGAAAATCCTCCGTTTTCATACGCTTCTTGCCTTCCAGCTGAAGCTCGTTAATCTTCAGTGCACCTCTGCCACAGCGAACGACCAACATCTTCTGGTCTGCATACACATGTCCGGCCTTCGTTCCCTCCGGCATCGTCTCGTTTCGATCCGGCATCATCACCGAAACTTCTGGAATCGGATAACGCTTGCAGTCTTCTTCTGTCAGTACATCTGCATCCCATAGCTTCAGCTGTTTTCCATCCAGGAAACTATAGGCTGACGGCCACGGGTTTAATCCGCGAATCTTCCGCTCGATGACAACAGCATCTTCATTCCAGTCGATGCGACCGGAGGTCTTCGTAAAAAGACCCACCTTCGTTGCCTGCGATGCATCCTGCCTGATCGGAGTGATGGTGCCGGCCGCAAGCCCCTCCAGGGTCTCCACGATCAGCTCTCCGCCAAGTTTTGCAAGCTTATCAAACAGAGTACCACCGGTTTCCTTCGCATCAAGCGGAATTTTTCTCATCATCAGAATATCGCCGGTGTCCAACCCCTCGTCCATCTGCATCGTCGTCACACCGGACTCTGCATCTCCATTCAGTACGGCCCACTGCACCGGTGCCGCACCACGATACTTCGGAAGGAGGGAAGCGTGCACATTGACACAGCCATACTTCGGAATCTCCAGAATGTCCTTCGGCAGAATCTGACCGAATGCCGTCACGACGATAACATCCGGTGCGATGGCTCGCATCTCAGCCTTCAGTTCCTCATCTTTACGAATACGTTCCGGTGTCGCCACAGAGATACCATAACGTTCAGCTGCGACACGTACATCACTCTTCTGCGCCTCCCCATGGCGTCCCTTCGGACGATCCGGTTGTGTAATGACGAGCGGAATTTCATAGCCCGCCTTTACCAGTGCATCCAGTGTCGCTACCGCAAAATCCGGTGTTCCCATAAAAATAATCTTCACCTTATACCTCCGTTATTATCGCGACTATGGCTTTATGAAACACGCGGCCAATGCTTCAGCCGGAGCACGATCCTGCTCCGGTCATCTGCATCGCCGTACATCTTATATTACTCAAAATCCTCAAGGTCTTCTTCATCAAGGCTCTCATAATCTACATCTTCAAGTTCGCCTTCCACCTTCGATGTATAGAGAATGCCGTGCAAGTGGTCGTTTTCATGTGCCATTGCACGTGCAAGTAAGCCCTCTGCGTCGAAAGAGTATGGCTGCATGTTGGCATCGAGCGCCTCAACATGCACCTTCATCGCTCTCGTTACCACACCCTGCTTTCCAGGAACGGACAGACAGCCTTCATCACCGGTCTGCGTCTCTTCACCAATTGGTGTGACCGTCGGGTTAATGCAGATATAGCGCTGTCCATCGCCGATATCGATAACAAACAGCTGACGAAGAATGCCGACCTGTGGTGCAGCGAGGCCGACACCGTTGGCACGGTACATAGTCTCAAACATATCATTGATGAGATCAACGGTACGATCGGTCACTGCCTTCAGCGGCTTGCACTCCTTCTCCAGAATCGGGTCTCCAATTTCACGAATGGTTCTTAATGCCATAATACTCTCCTAACTACTGTAAATCATAATTCAACAGCACGAGTCCGCGACGGTCGTGCTGACGTACACGTTCGGTAAAACGATCCCGTAACTTAATAATTATATCATGGGACGGGTGTTTGATATAGACGATTTTTCGATAGACGTCGTTGATTCGGTAAATCGACGCTTCAAGCGGTCCGATCAGCTCCGCATTTTCGGTACTGCAATCAAGCTGAAATCCCTCGACTGCCGCTGCGCTTACCATCGATAGAAAATCCTCGTCCTTGCAGGCAAGCTGAATCGTCATGAGGCGTTCACTCGGCGGATAGCCCATCAGTTTACGAAAGCGATACTCCTTTTCAAAAAAAGCTTTATAATCCTGACGTTTCGACAGAACGATGGCATAGTGATCCGGTTGATAGGTCTGTATGATGACCGTACCAGCCTGTGCACCACGCCCGGCTCGTCCGGCCGCCTGCGTCAGCAGCTGAAATGTACGTTCAGCGGCCTTAAAATCCGGTGCAGAAAGATTCAGATCTGCCGCTATCAAGCCAACCAGTGTCACATCCGGAAAATCATGTCCCTTGACGATCATCTGCGTACCAATCAGGATATCTGCCTTATGCTTTCGGAACTTTTCAAGTATCTTTTCATGTTCTCCCTTCCGCTTCGTCGTGTCTGCATCCATGCGAAGAACCGAAGCCTCAGGAAATATTTTCTTTACATAACTTTCAAGTTTCTCTGTACCGAAACCAAACGGTGCCAGATACGGACTGCCGCAATGCGGGCAGAGCTTCATGAGACGCGTCTGATAGCCACAGTAATGGCAGCGCAGCATCCCGTCACGATGAAGGGTCAGTGTAATATCGCAATGCGGACACTTCAACGCCTCACCGCAGCTTCGACAGGAAACAAAATTTGAGTAGCCTCGCCGATTCATAAACAGCATGATCTGCTCATGCTGTTCGAGCTTTTCCTGCATCAGTCCATAGAGCCGCTCCGATAATATGCTCCGATTTCCCTTCGCAAGTTCTTCACGCAGATCGATGATTTCCGTTTCTGCGAGCTTTGCTCCTGCATGCGCACGTTCCAGCAGTTCCAGCAGCTTCACCTCACCACGGAGTGCCGCACTGTAAATCGTAAGCGATGGTGTTGCAGATCCATAGAGTATCGGGCAGCCTGCCAGACGCGCACGTTCATATGCGACATCTCGCGTTTCATAGCGCGGTGCCGTTTCCGACTTATACGCAGATTCGTGTTCCTCGTCCATGATGATAAGGCCGAGTCGTTCAAATGGTGCAAACACAGCGGAACGCGGACCAATCAGGACGTTCACTTCACCATTTTCACATTTCTTATACTGTTCAAAACGTTCGCCGATGCTCATCCGCGAATTAAGAATCGCCACTCGCCCATGGAAACGTGTCGAAACTCGCCGCACCGTCTGATAGGTCAGCGAAATTTCCGGAATAAGAAGAATCACCTGATCCCCTCGCCGGATAACTTCATCCATGATGTGCAGGTACACCTCTGTTTTACCGGAACCTGTGATACCATGCAGCAGGTAACGCGGCGAGGTACCGCGGGCACGACACCCTTCCATCACCGTCTGTGCCGCCTCAGCCTGTGCCGGATTCAGTTCATGATACTCATCCTGTTCGTTCTCATACATCAGGATCGGATCGATCCGACGGGCATTTTTCCGGACGGTACGTCGTACCGGAAGCACTGTCTTCAGACATTGGTTCATGGTTGTACCATATTCTGTAGACATCCAGGCCGCAAGGTGTATCAGTTGTTCCTGAACAGAAATCGCATTCGGAATGACCGCCAGAATATCCTTCACCTTCGTCGGATCATAGTCGAACGTTTCCCTCCGTCCGACAACATAACCGGTTTTCTCTGCATTGGACGTACCAAAGGGGATCGTCACACTATCCCCTACATGAAGATCCATGCCTTCCGGAATATGGTAGGTATAGGCACGATCCAATGCTTCATTTGTAATATCTATGATGATTTCTGCATACATCAGCACTGTTCCTGTTTAAAATCACGTACGATGTCCGCAAGCTTCATGCTGTTTGAGCCCTTAAAGAGAATCACATCTCCGCTACGGGCGA
>CAKQWR010000016.1 GCA_934279105.1 uncultured Oribacterium sp.
CCTACACACCGCTTGGGTACTTAAACATTGGCCCGCTGGCAATCTCCTTTAATGTGATTCCGGTAGCCATCAGTGCAATCGTACTCGGCCCAGTCGGTGGCGCGGTAGCCGGTGGTGTGTTCGGCCTCACCAGCTTCCTGCAGTGCATCGGTGTCGGGGGAACCAGCGCGATGGGTGTGATGCTCTTCAGCATTAACCCGTTCCTTGCATTCGTGCAGCGCTTTATCCCACGTCTTCTCGATGGCATCTGCCTCGGCTACATCTTCCGCGGCGTACGTAAGGTCAGCAACACCTATGTTGCATGTGCCGTAACCGGCTTCTTCTCTGCCTTCCTGAACACGCTCTTCTTCATGTCTGCACTTGTCGGACTGTTCGGAAACACAGAGTATGTTCAGAACCTGATGGGCGGCCACAACGTCATCATCGGCTGCTGCCTCATGGTCGGCATCAACGCTGTCTGCGAGATGGTATCTTCTACCATCATCACCGGTGCGGTCGGCGCAGCTCTTTCCAGAGCGCACCTTATCACCGCTGCACAGATCGGCACGGAAGCTGCGTAAATTTTCAGCGGTTTCACTAAAGCGCCCGGAGGGTCGTCAAATGAGGCGCAGTACTCCGGGGCTTCTTTTTCATTTACATCTAAAATAGCATTGAGAGTAAATTATGATTCTAGCGATTGATATCGGAAATACAAATATTGTGGTCGGCTGTATCGATGATCAGAAGACCTATTTTATCGAGCGCCTCTCGACGGTGCGGACTAAAACCGAGCTGGAGTATGCTGTCGATCTGAAGACAGTCCTCGACATTTACCATATTAAGGGTGCCGACATCGAAGGATGTATCATCTCTTCTGTCGTGCCACAGATTACAAACACCGCGAAGCTTGCAGCGGAAAAGATTCTGAAGAAGGAAGTCATGGTGCTCGGACCGGGCGTGAAGACCGGTCTCAACATCCTCATGGATCACCCTGGTCAGCTCGGTGCTGATCTTGTTGCCGATGCAGTCGCCGGTCTCAATGAATATCCGGTACCATTTATCGTGATCGATATGGGCACAGCGACGACCATTTCCGTCGTCAACAGCAAAAAGCAGTACATCGGCGGCATGATTCTGCCGGGTGTGCGCGTTTCACTCGATGCCCTCACCGCACGGGCTTCCCAGCTTAGCGGCATCAGCATCGATGCACCGAAGCACGTCATCGGAAAGAATACCGTCGAGTGTATGAAGAGCGGCGTTCTCTACAGCAGTGCAGCTGCCCTCGATGGTATCATCGAACGCGTTGAAGAAGAGCTTGGTGAGAAAACCACCGTCATCGCCACTGGCGGGCTTGCAAAGAAAATCATATCCCACTGCAAGAAGGACATCATCCTCGATGAGGACCTTCTTCTGAAGGGGCTTCTCGTCATTTATGAAAAAAACAAAGCGTAACGGCTTCGCCGTTACGCTTTCTTTTTATAATGATGCACGGTAAATGGCAGCGATGTCCTCTTCATAGAGCGGAGCCCAGGCTTCGTCGAGGCCTTCGAGCTCAGCAACGTGATGCGCCATTTCATCGATGCGACGATCGTCGATGCCGACCTCGCGGAGGTGCATCGGAATACCAATGGATTCAAAGAAATTATAGGTCGCCTGAATCGCCTGGTTTGCGATATCGTAGCGATCCTGCGCTGCGTCGAGGCCGAAAACATGGATGCCGTACTTCGCGATACGATCAACGGTATGATCGTTCAGGATGTGCTTCATCCATCTCGGTGTGATGATGGCGAGGCCTTCACCATGGGTGATGTCGTAGTATGCAGATAACGCATGCTCGAGGCCATGGCATGGCCACAGTGAGCGGCTGTTTCCAAGGGAGAAAATGTTGCAGCAGGCAAGCGTGCAGTCCATCATCATCTCGGCACGTGCGGTGTAATCTTCCGGATTTTCGATGCACTTCTTTCCATTCACCATCAGACTCTTGAATGCCGCCTCCATCATGCCGTCGTTCAGCATCGTGGACTCTTCGCAGAAATACTGTTCCATGATATGGTTGATTGCGTCTGCACAGCCGGCCGCAGTCTGCTTCTTCGACACTGTGAATGTATAGGTCGGATCCAGGATAGATGCCTTCGGGAACATATGCGGATCCATGTAGCCGATTTTGTCGTTCGTATCGGTTTTCGAGATAACGCCACCGCAATCATACTCACTTCCCGTCGCTGCAAGTGTCAGGATATCAACAACCGGAAGCGCAGCCTGCGCCATCACCTTACCGCTGATCAGATCCCAAGCCTCGCCATCATACTTCGCACCGACGGCGATCGCCTTCGAACAGTCTAGGACACTGCCTCCGCCGACTGCGAGAATAACGTCGATCTTCTGTTCTTTACAAATCTTGACACCGTCCAGTACGCTCGGATCGTACTTCGGGTTCGGCTGAATACCTGAAAGCTCATAAATCTCGAAATTCGAAAGAAGTTCCTTCACCTTATCATAAAGCCCGATCCGCTTGATGCTGCCGCCACCATAGCAAAGGAGCACACGCTTACCGAACGGTTTCATCACCTCCGGAAGCTGCGAAATAACGCCTTTACCAAAAATCAGTCTCGTCGGAGCTACATATTCAAAATTCTGCATCATCTTTCCCCTTTGTTTCTGAATAACTCGCAAATTCCGCCCTTTCTGTACATGCGCATATAAGGGAAATTTGCATACATCACCTTACATATTATAAACGGTTCCACAAGCAAACTAAAGTCTGGACCTTACCGATTCACAAAATTCAGTATCAGCACAAGCATCAGCATATGCACTGGGTAAAACGCATAGCAGGCGTACTGGAACGGCTTACTGTGATGGCCCTGCCGTCCTCGATACATCCAGATCGGAATCAGTGCGAGTACAGCGAGTCCCTGCTGACAGATTTCGAACTCCATGCCGAAAAGATGTATCGGATACATGAGCCCGCCGAGCATTTCCACATTGACCCAATAGAGCGCAATCACCTGACCAAGCATCTGCCACCATCTGCGACCACGGAAGAAATAGAAATTAAACATCATCAGTACGCCCGGGCCATAGTAGTCCATCATACCGAGTGTCGCAATCACGATGCACACCACAGCTATAAGAACGGTCACCCCGATGCTCACCCATATCTTCTGACTCTTTCGTGTCCGTTCCATGAGATGAATGCCGATGAGTCCGAGCATCAGCGTCCAGATGACATTCTGGTGAACAGGATAGAACCAGGTGCCGCCATACATTAAATCGAACGGAATCTCGGAAAGAAGCGCAAATACAAACATACGCTTCAGGTACTTTTTAAAATCATGTGTATGGAAGTATCCTTCGACCGTCATGAACGCAAACATCGGAAATGCAAGTCGCCCGAGACAGGTCAGCCACTCCTGTGCCGGTAGAAGTGTCGCCCATAAATGATCCATAAGCATCAGCGTCATGGCGATAATATGAAGTGCGGCTGCACTAAGGTCGAAATATCTGTTTTCGTTCACTCATAATCTCCTTCATGTCCGTATTTTTAGATTGTCCAGGGGACCTCTCTGGATGATACAATGCATAGCCTGGAAAGGCAATTATAATCCGCGTCCGACCGGCCCGGAAATTCTTAATTCTTTTCCCCTGCTCGATCCGTATTCTTCAGAATCCGTCATCAGCAGATTATTCATCAAGTGCAGCATACCACAAAAAAGCAGTTTCCTTTTCGGAGACTGCTTTTAAATCAGGAGACTGCTTTTAAATCAAGTGAATCGCCCACAGCACGAGAAGATGTGCCGGGTAGTAGATATAGAAAACGTATTTATGGAATTTCCGGTGTGTCATCGTCAGCTCTCCATTATAGAAGCATGCGATGCAGATGAATCCCAGTACCATGCCGAGCGCTTCCGTGACACCTTCGAGTGGCCCCTTACACAGGCATGACACCGCAAGATAATACAGTACATAATTTCGCATACCTCTCCGCTGCTGAAAAGGATCAACAGAAAGCGATGGCTTCGGTACATCTTTGGTATTCGTCGTTCTAAGATTATCTTCCAGTCGGAATGCCGGTCTCAGAAAAAGGACGAGCGGTACCGACAGTAGGTTCCAGTCTGTGAACAGACTTATAAAGAACAGGAGTATATATAAGAGTGTCTGCAGCCCTCTATCCAGCACGTGGTCATGCACATACAGCACACCCAGACAAATCAGCAGTGTGAAGAGCATATTCCCACCCGTGGTCTCCAACGCCAGCATAAATGGAAGCTGCGACAGAAGTGCAAATAGAAGCAAGCGCTTCGCATACCGTTTTATATCATGCGTATAAAAATACCCTTCCATCAGGAAATATATCATCACCGGTCCGGTAAAGGTCCCGATGCTTAAAAAGAGCCTGTACAGGAAGGGGATAAAGGCATAGGACACGCTTCCCTGCATAGCGGCGATTCCAGCTATTTCCGTACCTGTTGCCACAGACGGAAGCAGTGGTTCCAGTAATATGTAGGCGATATGATCCAGCGTCATCGCAAAAATCGCCAGATATTTGATTTCATCCCGGTTTAACGGTCGTATACTTACTTTCTTTTCATTCATGCGACTCTCTATCTTACGTCAAGAAAAGGGACAGACCCTGAAGTCTATCCCTCACGAAAGATACAAGCCAGCCTGTGGCTTGCTCATTCTAAAATCCCATGACGCATCCTCCGCCATGGGATCAACCGATGCTTTACGCTCCGTGCGCTTCGCCCTGCAGGCATCCCGAGATTTAGCCCATTCCGAAAATCTGTGCCCAGTAGTTCTTTCCGTTCTTGTTTACGATACCGATGCCCATCGTGGTGAAATCCGGCCGTAAGATATTTGCCTTATGCTCCGGAGATGCCATCCATGCATTTACAACTTCATCTGCAGTAGTATAGCCCTCTGCCAGATTCTCTCCATACATAAGGTTCGCATTTACAGTGTACCATTCGGTTCCGTTTGGTCTTGTGTGAGAAAAAAATGTAGAAGCTTCGGTTGCTCTTACGAGTGCAGGTGCATCCAGATTCGTATCATAACGAAGTGGTTTTAATCCGTTTGCAGTGCGAATTCCATTTACCTTAGTGAGGATATCCATCCCCATGTTCTGTGCAAATCCTGTATTAGCCATACTTACTCCTAAAATTGTAGCAAAAACCAACGTTCTGATCAGGTTCTTCATCAGTTCGACCTTTCAAGTGCAGCTGGCTGGCTTCATCGGCCCCTATAGCTTTGCGTCGCCGGATTTCTCACGGTTTTGCTATTTAAATGAATCGGTTACAAAACTGGTGCTGGAATATCCTGCACCAATTAACCTAGAACCTTCTCGTATTAATTCTTGATTCGAGAACTAACCTTCGGATTTCTCCACGAAGATTGCAACTGGCTGACCTTTTCAGGCCCCTATAGCTTTGCGTCGCCGGATTACTCCGGGTTTGCCCAAATGAGAACCTAGGTCGGATTCTCACCGTTAAAGAGACGCGAGCACGAAGCTCCTTTCTTTTCTCTTCATCTCCTTACAAGAATAATTTTACCATTAATTATTCAAAAGGCAATTCTTTTTTCAGCGTTTTCGCCCAAACGACGCATATTCATAAAATTGTATAAAAAAACTGCTCCGCGCCAAATGCGGAGCAGCCTTATCGTCTGCATCATGCTTCATTTTGAATGGATCCCACCAGTGCAGCATGTACCAGGAAGCGCTGATTTCCTCCGGCACGCCCGATACAGGTGGACAGCGTAAGTAGCTGCGGTCGTTTCGTAAAATCGATGTCCTGTTCATCGATTTTAAATGAGGAATTCGTCCGGCAGCGTTTTACATACTGATCGTAACCCTCGTCACCATCGAAGTCATCATAGCTTGCACTGGTTTCGATGGTTTTGTAAAACGAAAAGATACGATATTTCCGGACATGGTCCTTCGTATAAATGTAGATATAAGGATTTGAGGCACAGAGCCCCTCCTCCTTTTCCAGCTTCTTTAATTTTCCGAACATCGAACCGTTTTTCATGTTGTGGCCGAAAATGAACGTGTTCTTCGCACGGAAGTCATGCGGGCTCATACTGTCATAAAAGATGGCGCCTGCAAAATTTCGTTTTTTCTCGAAGGTCGTCGTCAGGTAGTCGACATTATCACTCGAATATACGACCGGATACTTCAGATCCAGTACCGGTATATAGAGGACACAGGCGAAGTCTTCATTCGTTCGAAAAAGCGCATCATAATCGATCTTCAGTGCCGGATATGTTGATATCTTACCGTCTGCAGCATCTCCCGCTTCAACTGATCCATTCAGGTCGTCTGCATTGGCATCCTCCTGAATATAGGCTTCGGCGAGGTCGGAATACTCGTCCTCTGCAGCTTTATACTCGCGATAATCACGAAGAAAAAGTCCTCCGAAAATCAGCATCGCTGCGAGTGCGACCACCGGTATCAGATTAAACAGGAATCCGCCTATACTTCTTTTCTTTTTGTTTTCTCGCGCCTCTTTTTTGTTATTCTGCTCCATTTCCATCCTGTCCCCTGTCCTTTCCGTCTGCATCGATCGGCCAGCACTATCTCAGCTTAAAACTTCGGCTTCGGCTGATAATGAATCTCATTTACATTATAAACGGTAACAAAGGCTTTTGGATCTTCGCTCGTCACAAAATTCATAAGTTTGCGGAATTCATGCTTCGTGACAATGGTGATAATTTCCGTATGCTTTTCTAAATTATACGCACCGACGGCTTCATAGAGCGTTGCGCCACCGATTTCCTGTATGATATAGCGACGAATCTCCTCACTGTGGTCCTGTGACATGATACAGACACGCTTTTTGATGGTCTGTCCGAAAATAAAATAGTCGATGACGATCCCGTTAAAATAGGTGCCGAGGAGACTGAGGATGACCGTCTTCGTGTCATACGCAAGTGCACTCGAAAGCGCCACCACAACACCCGCTACGGTCATCGCCTTTCCAAGCTCGACATGGAAATACTTATTGATGATTTTCGCAACGATGTCCAGACCACCGGAGGAAGCATTGTCATTAAACAGGATGCTGACGCCGACAGAAACGGTGATACAGTAGCACAGAACATCGAGCGTTGCATCACCGGTCAGAGAAGCATTATTCGGGAACAGCAGCTCGAACATACCAAGAAAAAGTGGGAGGACCAGAGAGGTGTAGACCGTCTTAAAGCCGAATTCTTTTCCGAAAATGACCCATCCTATCACGAGCAGCACACTATTCATTACCATCGTGAGCTGCGAGATGCTCAGCGGCACAAAATTTGCCAGTACGATGGCGAGACCCGAGATACTCGAAACGGCCGCATGGCTTGGCACCAGAAAGAAAAACACCGAAGCCGCGATAATCAGACATGCCATAGTCATCAGCAGGATATCCTTCATCAAAAGACGTAGTGTAAGGTTCTGTTTCATACTTTTTCCCTCAGATTTTTTCGAAATACAACATCCATCAGTATAGCATTCTTTCATGCCCGATGCCCATAGTATATTTATCATAACCGGTAAGAAATTCAACCATAACCTTATGATATCTCCAGTGTTTATTTTTATCGTCTTTCGCGCCGCACTGCATTATGCATTTTCGAGCCTTTTATGCATTCGTTCCATGCGCACACTTTGTGCTTCGCTGCCGCGCAGGAAAGTCGTCAAACCACAATATATAGTGTCGGCCTCCATAAATATCCCCTATTTACTAGGTATGATATGGTTAGTCTAAACTAAAACTATTTTTCAAAAAAATACATTTTTTGGAACTTTTATGGTTGTGGTTTTCAAAAATCTATATTAATATACATGCATAGGTCGTTTAAAGTATTCGGCCACTAAGACAAATTATTTATTTCTAGGAGGAATTTTATCATGGCACATGTTATTTCTGATGATTGCGTAAGCTGCGGTTCCTGTGCATCTGTTTGCCCTGTTGAGGCTATTTCTGCTGGCGATACAAAGTATGTTGTAGACGCTGACACCTGCATCGATTGCGGTGCTTGTGAGGATGCTTGCCCAACTGGTGCTATCTCCGCTGAGTAATTCAGAACGAGACGTATTTAAAAAGCGATGGTTCTTTGAACCATCGCTTTTTTTATTTCTATTCATTCACGCTTTCTCCACCTTCAGATCAAACTCCTCCGGCAGGAAACGAGGGCACACATTATCGGTTGTCGAAATCACCGAGCTTGCGAGGCGCGCGCCGATATGGCAGGCTTCTCCGAGCGTTTTTCCATAGGTAAGTCCGATTGTAACACCGGAAAAGAACGCATCTCCTGCGCCGGTGGTATCGATGACCGCAACAGGAATCGGCGGGCAAATACCATAGCTGCCATCGATTTCTGCATATACCGCACCCTGCTCACCCATCGTAACAACCATGCGCGGATACTGCGCTGACTTCACTTTATGTCCGATGATCGGTGCAAGTTTCTCCGGCGACAGATTCTCATAATTGTCAGAGAACAGAAGTCCTGCTTCCTGTGCGTTGCATACCAGGCAGGCCGTCCGCTTCATCAGGTCGCGGCGTTCCATCGCGATGGACATGTTCGAAACCACCGCATAGACCTTTTTCTCATACTTCTCGGCAAGCTCCATAATCTGCTTCAGGATGTATGACTCCATATCGATATCGACGGTTACTGCATCTGCATTTGCGATGATCTCATCTCCCTGTTCCTTCAAGATGGTAGAAATCTCAGAGAGATCCGGACGCTTCGAAATAGAGGCGACGACATCACCATTGTTTGAGAAAATCGCAAGCCATGTCCCAAGTCCATCCTCTGTACGACGGATGTAGCTGGTGTTGACTTTATGACGGTTCAGTTTATTAATAACATCCGTACTCATACCAGAGTGATCAACCACACTGACGAAGGTCGGTCGAAGCTCCACATTTGCGATATCCTCTGCGACATTCCGGCTCACACCACCATGTACCTCGCATACACTACCTGCATTTCGTCCAGCCGGCACATACTTTCCCTCCGGATACCCCTTGATGTCTACGAAGGTTGCTCCGATCACGACGATTCCGTTACTCATATACTTTATTCTCCCACTTTATTTTATTTCTTTCGCTTCAGCAGACATATACACTCGCAGTTGTTCGTGCGCGGGAACATGTCGACCGGACAGATTTTCTCCACTTCATAACCGGCATCCTGCAGCGGCACGAGGTCACGTGCGAGACTCTTCGGCTTGCAGGCGACATAGATCAGACGGTCTACACCGTAGTCGATGATCTTCTTCAGCGCCTTCGCATGGATACCGTCACGTGGTGGATCCAGGATGATCATATCCGGGCGCGGTGCGTCCTCGTAGCTTCCGTCCTCACGGATGAGGCGTCCACCCTCTTCGATGACCTTCAGGACATCACCGGCGATGAAATCACAATTGTCGATGCCGTTCAGCTTTGCGTTCTCATGTGCAGCAGCCACCGCTTCCGGGACGATTTCGACACCGACCGCCATGCTCGCGACAGAGCTCATCAGCTGCGTAATCGTACCGGTGCCGGAATAAAGGTCATAGATCACCGGCTTCTCTCCCGCCTGCTGTAGCTCGGTAAATCCGGCATACTCACGCACCTTCGTATAGAGCTTCTCCGCGCCGAGAGAATTCGTCTGGAAGAAACTGAATGGGGTGATGCGGAAGCGAAGTCCGAGGATTTCCTCATAGAAGAAGCGCTCACCATAGAGCACCTCCGTACCCTGATCCTCCACGATATCCGCCAGTGTATCATTTTTCGTATGCAGGATACCTGCAAATGTGCCCTCGATCTTTCCTTCCGCCTTCAGCGCGAGCAGTTTATCTCTCCAGCCTGCCAGTACCTCTTCCTCCGACCGTTCCGGCTGTACACGTACGAAACGATCTGCCGTCGGGCGTGTATGCTTCTGCTGGGCCTTCGGGCTGTACCGACGCTCAAACCACTCATCGAGCCCCTTCTGGCGCTCTGCAATAACTTCGTCTGACGCCGGTACGCGCTTCGCACTCGCCCAGTTCGTAGACGTCACAAGATCGACGAGAATCTCCCCGGTCTTCACCGCACGACGATACAGAAGATGGCGGAGATATCCCTCTCTCGTCTTCTTATGAAGATAAGTGATATCGAGCTCTGCGAAGTATTCACGCGTTGCCTTTACGATGGCACCAGCATCCGGATGCGTCAGCTGGCAACCATCCGCATCGATGATATTAAAGAAACTTCTCTTCTGGTGAAGTCCCAGTGTCAGCTCACCGCCCATCCGGCAGTCCCCGAAAGAGAACTCCATTTTATTGCGATATCCTTCGCTGACCGGAGATGGCACGATGGGCTCGAAGGTATACGTATCTGAACGCACGACCGGCTCAAACAGCGTATGAAGTGCCTGCTCCTTCGTTTTCAGCTCTTCCTCATAGCATACGCCCTGATAGAAGCAGCCACCACAGATCTCCGCATTGTCACATAATCTCATACTCTAACATCCTTCTCCACCGGTGACACAATCCATGCCTGTATCACCGTTCTAAACTCTTTTTTGCGATAACACTCTATCACATTTCTCAGCAGAAAAACAGGGTCGGCCATCGCCGACCCTGTCGAAATTTGTTGAATTGTTAATCCTCGTCCTCGTAATCATCCGTATCATCTTCGAAGTCATCATAGTCCTCGAGATAATCCGGCATCACGAAACGATATACGGCATAAGCAATTCCAGCCACGGTAGCTACACATCCGATGATGGCAAGCACCGTCAGAATCGTCTTCTTCAGGCGCTCGTCCTCCTTCTTCTCCTGGATGTACTCCTGCAGCTTCAGCTTCTGAAGCAGAAGCTCTGCGTGATCTCTGGCATCATCCTTATATGTCTTGACACTGTCTGCGAACTCTCTTGCATTCGTTCTTAATGCGTTCATATCAAGCTTATCCATCTTGCACCTCCTGTGCTGTTTTTTCATATTATAAAAATTATAGCATCGTGAGGCCTGTTTGACTATACCTTCTGTAGTTTCGCGAAGCTGGCAAGCATCTTCTTCTGTCCGGCTGTGTCGAAGGTAACCGTCACGGTATAATCCTTCTTTCCGTCTTCGATAGTATCGACTGTACCTTCCCCGAATTTGATATGCTTTACGCGATCACCTACCGCATAGTCAAGGTTCTCCAGTTTCTGGATACCTGTCTGCATCAGACTTTTCGGAATGCCCGCGCCTTTCTTTCGTGTGGCACTGCCGGTGCTCTTTCCAGCCTGGTATCCGGTTGAACCCATCCCTTGCAGTCCATAGCTGTTCGCACCGAAGCCTCCATCAGCGCCACTTCTGCCACCAGCGCTATAGCCTCCGGATCGGCCACCATACCGGTTACCGGAACCATAATCTCCACGTCCGCCATAACTGCTGCCACCTCCGGAACCATACCCTCCGGATCGGCCATTCTTCGCACCGAAGCGTCGCGCTCCGCCACCGAAGATATCCGAATCCCCGTAGTCATCGTCGTCAAACATATCGTCGTAGCTCTTCAGCATCTTCTTATCGCAGAGCTCATCCGGGATTTCGTCGATAAATCTCGATGGATTCATCCGCTCATATGCACCATTCAGCATACGGGCACGTGCGCCGGTCATCACAAGCTCCTCACGGGCACGTGTAATACCAACATAGCAGAGTCGCCGCTCCTCTTCCAGGTCCTCCGGATTGCTGATGGACATAAAACCTGGGAACAGACCGTCATTCATGCCGACGAGATACACCTTCGGGAACTCCAGTCCCTTTGCACCATGAAGGGTCATCAGTGTCAGCAGATCCTGTGCATCGTCCTTCCGGTCAATATCCGCAACGAGCGATACATCCTCCAGAAATTCGCCGAGTTTCGGCGCATCGCTCTTCGACTGATAGTCTGCAGCCTTGCTGATGATTTCCTCGATGTTCTGAAAACGGGTCTCGGCTTCGATCGTACCTTCTGCACGTATCTCCATGCCATAGCCCGTATCATCACGCACCGATTCGATGAGGGCCTGGATCGAGAAGCTGTCCTCCTCGCCCGGCTCCGCATCCTCTTCTAAATAACCAGCCTTCCGAAGCTTTTCACGCCAGCCATCCATCAGTTCCACGAATTCCGTCAGCTTTTTACCGGCCTTCCCAGTGATACCAATCATCGGTGCGCGCTCTGCTGCTTCCAGCAGGGTAATATGATGTTCCACCGTTGAATTACCTTCTGCATACATACGAAGCTTCAGAATCGTCGCATCACCGATTCCTCGCTTCGGTACATTGATGATACGCTCGAAGGCCACATCATCTGCGCCGTTTGCGATAAGCTTCATATAGGCAAGTACGTCTTTGATTTCTTTTCGCTGATAGAAATTCACTCCGCCGATGATCTGGTATGGCACACTTAGCTTGATGCACTGCTCCTCGAAAAGTCGGGACTGTGCATTCGTCCGATATAAAATCGCCTGATCCTGATACGGCCTTCCGCAGTTCTTCACCTCACGAATCACCGCCAGTGCTTCATCATTGGCACCCTCAAACTCCTGAAAACGGACATCCGGCCCCCCCTTTGTTTCGGTCCAGAGCTTCTTCTGCTTCCGGCCATGATTATGTCGGATGACCGCATTGGCACAGTCGAGGATCTTCTCGGTGGACCGATAGTTCTGTTCGAGTTTGATGACACGCGCGCCCGGGAAGCTCTTCTCGAAGCTCAGAATATTCTCGAGATTTGCGCCACGGAAAGCATAAATGCTCTGATCATCATCACCGACGACGCACAGATTCCGGTACTTCTTCGCGAGCGCGTGTACGAGGCGGAACTGAATATCATTCGTGTCCTGATACTCGTCGACCATGATGTAACGGAAACGCTCCTGATAGTACTGAAGCACCTCCGGCTCGGTTTCAAAAAGCTCCGCTGTCTTCAGAAGCAGATCATCGAAATCCAGTGCCTCATTCTGACGCAGCTTTTTCTCATACAGCTCGAAACAGTCCGCCATCTTCCGCATACGGAGGTCGCCACTGCTGACCTCCTCTTTCCGGAACTCCAATGGACTTAATCCACGGTTTTTCGCACCGGAAATCACAGACAACACTGCCCGCTCCTTAAACATTTTCGAATCAATATTGAGTTCTTTTAAAACCTGGCGCATAAGCGTCCGCTGATCGTCGGTATCATAAATTGAGAAATCCGTTTTATAACCGAGGCGGTCGATGTACCGGCGTAAAATCCGCACGCACATCGAGTGAAACGTCGATACCCAGATTTCGCGCGCATGGGCACCCACAAGCTGATCCACCCGATCCCGCATCTCACCTGCCGCCTTATTTGTGAAGGTGATGGCGAGAATGTTCCACGGTGCGACACCGCAATTCTCGATGAGGTAGGCCACACGATGTGTCAGTACACGTGTTTTTCCCGAACCTGCGCCCGCAAGCACGAGCAGCGGTCCCTCTGTGCAGCGCACCGCCTCGCACTGCTCCTTATTTAGAATCTTTTCCAGATTTTCCATAACTCTCCTATTTATCAAAACGAATGTACGGGAATTATAGCATAAAAGGCCGGTGTCTTCTACGTGGTTTAGAAAACTATGTCTTGTTGCTCAGGTATGAATGTGCTATAATCCGAGCTATGGACGAACAATTTTTTCAAAATCTAATGGAATATCTGCAGTCAATCGGTCATATCGCGTCGGATGATATCCCGAACCTCGATCTCTACATGGATCAGGTCACGGGGTTCATGGACAGCCATCTGACGACCGTCAAGCGCCATGCGGATGATAAGGTGCTGACGAAAACGATGATCAACAACTATGCGAAAAATAAGCTTCTGCCGCCACCGGATAAGAAGCGCTATAGTCGTGAGCATATGCTGATTCTGCTTTTCATCTACTATTATAAGAGCATCCTGCAGCTTAACGATATCGAGGCGATTCTCCGTCCACTGAAGGATAAGTATTTTGGTGGTCATGGCGATGCGGCGCTGAAGGATATCTATGATGAGATCTTCGATCTGGAGCCTGCCGTGAAGGAAAAGGCACTTCGTGATGTCAGCGAGATGGGGCTGAATGCACAGGAAACCTTCAAAGAAAGTGATTCTCGTTTCCAGCATCTCTCCGATGAGGATCGAAAGGAGCTTCAGCTCTTCCTCTTCCTCTGCGAAATCGGCACAGATATTTATCTGAAGAAGCTCCTAATGGAGAAGGTCGCAGATCAGCTTCATGATCTGGATCTCGAGCGCCAGGCGGCGGAACGTGCGATGAAAGCGAAAAAGTAAGCAAGCTCATCTGACTGGATAACACGGACCGGATTGTTATACATCACCGTATAAATTCAGGATATTTGTAAATCGAAGGATAAAGAACCCCCATTCCGGAATATCGGAATGAGGGTTCTGTTTTTACTACGAAGCTTATTTTCTCTTCAGGTTATCCTCGAGACCGAGGCGGCTGAAGACCATATCATAGCCGTCGGCACCATAATTCAGTGATCGATTAACACGTGAAATCGTCGCCGTTGACGCACCGGTTGCCTTCGCGATGTTCAGATAGGTCTCACCTTCACGAAGCATCTTCGCAACCTCATAACGCTGTGCCATGGAAAGGAGCTCATTGATCGTACATACATCCTCAAAGAACTTATAGCACTCTTCCTTCGACTCAAGTGTCAGCACCGCATCAAATAAATGATCGACTTCCTTTGTTTTTAACTTGTTATTCATTCTGTTTCCAACTCCTGTATATCATTTAAATATGAAATTCACATTCCGCTTTATAAATTCGAAGTTTTAACGCGTGAGCTTTCATACTTTAATTTGCAAAAGTAGTATAGCATCTTCTGGGTAGAGTTTCAACCCCATTCAATCGGTGTCGGTCTTCGGGTATCGAACACCGTCTTTACATCCATGAGGTCACTCAGTCTGGAGTCCTCACCACAATAGTCCTTCCAGAGTCGATAGCCATCAAGATTGCGACGCCCCTGACGCATGAAGTTTTCACTGATCTGTGTCCATGCCTGCGTAGAGTCGACGTTACAGAAGTAGCGGAAGCCGGCATTTTCAAGCATCTGGAACTTCTCGTTGTCTCCGCTGTACGGGTGCCAGTCACCGATATCCGCACCGAACGGGTAAAGGATGATATCACACGGCTCCGGCATCAGGGTCTCTACATTTCTCTCCCAGCGATCCGTATCACGTGTAAGATCTGCAAGGCTGCGATTCGTGAAGTTGATATGTCCCCAGCTGTGCGAAGCAAGCTCATATCCATCATCGACGAGCGCCTTCATAAGCGTCTTCACGGTCTCCCGATCTGCCTCGATGTTCGGGTTCGCCGTATTCTTCGAATCAAAGTTCGGTGAGCTTGCGTCGTATGTTTCGTCTGTACGATAGCCGAGCACACCATTATAGCCGGTGAATGCCATGATGGCCTTCGCTCCACGATAGGAGAAATCCGGATGCTCGTCGATGAAGTTATCCAGAATCGGTACGATGTCATAGTCGCCGATGCTCACATTTCCATCTGCATCCGTATACTGAAGCTTCAGTTTTCCATTCTCATCGAGAACCATCTTATCCGCAAAACCACGCCCCTCCATATACTCATAGTAGCAGACATCGTCCTCGGACATCACGAACGGTTTCTTTCCCTCCGGCAGCATGATTTTCTTCGACACCATCTTCTCTGTGCCGTCCTCCTGCTTCTGGACCTCTGCGATATCATGCAGTCCCACAAGCACATATCCGCGATCGTACATCTGCTGAAGAATTTTTTCAAACTCCGGGATGGTCGTCATAACCTGGTTGAAATCCTTCCCCTGCTTGTCGTCGGTAAATGCACGGTCCGTATCCACCGTCAAAATGTGAAAGAACACGTGCGTAATCTGGCTGTTGTCTGCGGCTACCATCGTCGTGGCAGTCGCCTGATAGCTCTCGATTCGGCTCCGTGCCTCCGGGTCCTCCTTATACGCGGAGCTGGTCAATGTCTCGACCGCGCCATCATAGTCATACATCGCTGCAAGACGGTCCGCCGTCGCAAAGAGAGATGTCCGCTCATCCTGTGCTACAGCCGCTCCGGCATCTGTTCCTTCCGTAGCAGCCACCGCTGTCCCGTCGTCTGCATTGACCACATCCGATGTAGTGCTGTCATCACTGCCCGGATTCAGCACACTCTCCTGCGTCTGTGCCTTTTTCCCCAAGTGCAGCTTACCGCTCGCCGCGCGAACACCGACAGCAATCAGAAGAATAAGATCGATCAGAATAAACACTGCCAGAATCCGATAGAACCACGCCCTGCGCACACGTGCACGATGGCGTGCCTTTCGCTCTGCGCGTCGCGCCGCAAGCCGCTCCTCATAGAGTCGCTCCATCTCTTCCGGATCCTCGCCGTCCTCATCGTCGGAGGTTTCATATACCGGCTCTCCGGAAACGAGATCATAGCCATCGGTATTCGAATCATGTGGATACGATACCTCCTGCGCATCCGTTTCATCCAGATCCAGCATTTTCAGCGAATCATCGTCGTTCGCTTCTCCCTGCGCTACGTCTTCTGCCGCGCTATCATCTATATCGATATTCTGGATATCCAGATCATAATCCGACATCCGTCTCTTCTCTCTATCTTTCATATCGTTACCCTCATGGATCGTTGTGAAGTAGTGTCCCCCACAGTACTGAGCATCGTTTTCTGCTCATCAATATTCATAAAAGCGTAAACGTCTACATTTACGTTTTTGTCAATTATCGCTATCTTAACGCAGAAAAAGCACTCAGGCAATAAACACTTCCTTAATTTCAGATTTCAATCAATGTATGGCGTGATGTAGACTGCTGATTGACATGACATGTCTGTTTGCTATAATATGTAGTATTAAAAACTATGTGTTGATAAAGAGGCGATGAAGCATGGATTATAAAGTAATAGGTGATAGCTGTTGTGATTATACACCGGAGCTGAAAGCGGATCCGCATTTTACGATCGTTCCACTGACGCTTGAAATCGGTGACTATTCTGTGGTGGATGACGATCACTTTGATCAGCTCGATTTTCTGAAACGTGTACATGCCTCGCCGGTCGGTCCGAAAACCGCCTGTCCTTCCCCGGAAGCCTATATGCAGGCCATGGAAGAAAGTGACGCAGACGAAGTCTATGTCGTCACGCTTTCCGAGCATCTCTCCGGTTCCTATCAGTCCGCAGTCATCGGAAAACAGATGTATGAAGAGGAACATCCGAATGACGAAAGAAAGATTTATATTTTCAGCTCGGATAGCGCCTCTGCAGGTCAGCTGAACTTCTGTCTGACAATCAAGGAGTTAAAGGAGCAGGGCCAGAGCTTCGATGAAGTCGTCACGCTGGTGAACGAAAAAATACAGGCGATGAAAACTTACTTCGTGCTCGAATCTCTCGACACACTTCGTAAAAACGGACGTCTGTCCGCCGTAAAATCTTTTCTGGCATCAGCCCTCAATATCAAGCCGATCATGAGCGCAAACGGTGGTGTCATCATCCAGCTTGAGAATCAGCGCGGCATCAATAAAGCACTGAAGCGCATGTGCCAGATCGCCGTCGAAAAGGCTGGCGGACCGGAGAAAACCAAAGCGCTTCGTCTTTGCATCACTCATGTCAACAACCCGGCACGCGCAGAGCTCGTGAAAGAAGAATTTCTGAAGCTCGCAACATTTCGTGATATCGTGATCACCGATGCCATGGGCGTCGCAACCGTCTACGCAGAAGATGGCGGCATCGTCATCGGACTCTGAGTTC
>CAKQWR010000017.1 GCA_934279105.1 uncultured Oribacterium sp.
GTTCTATATTCTCTGAAAGAAGGTATGAAATGAAAATCACCTACATCGAACACTCTTGTTTTCTAGTCGAAACAGCGGAATGCTATCTGCTATTTGACTACTACGGTGGTGACATACCACTTCCGGAACTTGACCCTGTAAAACCGCTGCTGTTATGTAACAGCCACGCGCACCCGGATCACTTTTCGGAGAACATCTTTGCACTTCGGAATCGATACCCACGATCCTTCTTCGTGCTCTCCGCCGATGTCCCCGTACCGGCGTCTATGCAGCCATATACTTGTTCCCTGCTTCCACACGAACACTGTATCGTGCAGATGACAGATGGACAGGCGGCTGTATCGATGACTGCAGCAACTCCATCAAATCAGGCGACGACTATAAAACACCAACACGATACATGCAGGCATCAGACGGTTAACGTCGCGATTGACACCTTACGTTCGAACGATGAAGGCATAGCGTTCATCCTTCAGCTTAGAGACATCTGTCTCTACCACGCAGGCGACCTCAACAACTGGTGGTGGGATGGCGATGCAGATGACCAGAAGCTTGCGGACATCTATCACGAAGAACTCGAGTATATCCGCGGGCGACACTTCTCTGCCGCTTTCATCCCTCTTGATCCTCGCCTCAAAGGCTGGTGGAAAGGCATCGATGATTTCATGCACTATGCCGATGCCGACATCATCTTCCCGATGCATAACTTCGGTAAAAAAGGACTTCCGAAGAAGTTCCTCTCGCTCGACTGCGCCCAGAACTATATAAGCCGCGTTGTCGACGTTGAAGAGCCACTGACGACCTGGGAAATCGAATAAAAAATGGCTGCCATACGACCAGAAAATTCCGGTTGTACGGCAGCTTTTCTTTTCGAATCAGCACCATCCGTTATACGGATGGTGCTGATTATGATAGCCTGTCCAGTCCACTATACGGGCGCATCATTTACTTAAACGGAGTTTCTTCCCCCAAAGCGAGTGAACCATCAAAGCCGCTCTGCATCAGAGAGATGTAATGGGTGGTACCGCCGGCATCCACATAAGAAACGCCGTGGTGCGGTGAATCACCTGGGAAGGAAAGCTTCAGGTAGATTGCCTGGCCAGCCTGAAGTGCCGGCACCTGACTTCGCTGTGTACCGCGGAAGCGGATACCCTCTGTCTCCGAAAAGTCCATTTCCAGCGTGTAGATTCGAAGATCACGTATAGCTGCCGTCGCCTGAAGCTTCGCAACCATGCTGTACTGATCATCCTCGAGCACGATCATCGATGCGCGTTCTGCAGCACTCAGTGTACTGCCATCAATAAACATTCCTGTCATCGCCATATTTCCAGTATTCATCGTATCCTCCTTATCCATCCCGTTGTCTGTATCTGCATTCGCAGAATCGCCGTTTGTCGTATGCTCTCCGCCGTTCGTTCCTCCCGAAAGTGCCGCATTCAGCGTAGCCTCCAGCGCATCCAGATCGACGTTTCCATCCGGCATCGTCGTCGCATGTTCCATCACTTCCGGCCCCGGTCCATCCATCAGTGTCCATAAAACCTTATGCTCACGATACTTCTCGAGATCGAAGTATGCATCCATTTCCGCTTCGGAAATCTCCTTCACGCCGAGCGCCTGAAGTTCCGCAAGCAGCTGCGTTTCTTCCTTCTTCTCGATCTCGGACTTCGCATGTGATGCCACCTGCATGTAGTGCGCGTCGCCCATCGTGCATGTCCGCATCATGAATTCACCGCTGAGCTCTGTATACTCGCCCTTCGGTCCCTGTCCATCCGGACTGATTTCCCAGATCCAGCTCGCCGCATAGCCTGCATAGAGTTCGCGCATCGTGCACAGATCATAGCGCTCCCCGCGACCATCGAAGCGTGCAATCGCCGTCGCATAATCGCCCGCACCATTCGAACCTTCGTAAATCAAGTAACCCGTATCGTAGAGTGTCGCATACGTCCGATTGCCGAACTGATAAGAATTCTGCAGCACGAGGCCCTCATCCTCCGCATAGGTGATGAAACCGTTCCAGCTCATATTCGGTGTGCTCCGGCTCTGCATATTCAGCACCAGTACCGGTACGGTCGTTCCCTTGCGTGGGCCAATGCTTCCATCCTTCGCATCATCATCCAGCTGCACTTTTTCAGCTGCCGACGGTTCGCCAGCACTACGCTGCGTCACTTCCTTTCCGGCACGAGTCTTCGTATCTGCTTCCGGTAGTTCCAGCGGAAGGTCGAGAATCGCGTACTGCGCCTCGAAACCATCTTTAAAATCACCGAACTCCCAGTTTCTGAGTGTCATGCGAAGATCACGCATATAGTACTCGCCATACTTGATACCGTCATCATTTCCCGTCTGGTCATCCTTCCGGAAACGCTCTGCGGTCTTCAGCGGAAGCTCATTAAAAAGAAAGTTTCTGTACGTCTGACGGATTTCGGCGTCGCTTAGCGTTTGCGTATCTGCTGTTTCTGTCACCTCAGCTCCTGTATTCATGGTTTCCGCTGTTCGAGAAGTCTCCGGCTCCGATGGATCGGCCTTTGCCTTCTGACGACAAGCCGCCAGCAGTGTTCCGGCCAGCACTGCAGCGACGGTCAACAACACGATCGTCTTACTCATTTTCATCCGCTCCCTCCTCTCTTTTCCTCTATTGTATGTGTTGATGTCTCATCTGATGAATTGATGAATCAACCCATGCCGAAACTAAGCTCACGGACTTCACCCTCACTGCCGAAAAGATCATAGCCGCCGAGGTGCTGATAGCGCATAAACTCACGCCACTCCTCCGTTTTCTGATTCATTTCATCCATGCGGCGAATCCGGAACGTGCTATAGTGCATCAGCTGATATTCCGCGTCATAAAAGTCTGCACAGAATACGAGACCCTGCTCGTTCATCCCGAGATAGGTACAGTGCCCATCGAAGTTAACGAACAGATCTGCATCGATGTTCGCATTCTGATACAGGAACTTCGATGGATCATCCGGATCGAAGCCGATGTAGAAGGTATCCGTATAGGTCGTTCCGCCATCCGTATGAAAGCTGGTTTCTGTCGTGCAGCCCTCGCCCTCATACAGCCCCATTACGTCACGGCTGTACGCATCGCTTCGCTCAAACATATTCTTTTCGAGCACCGTGGCGATGGCATCCGCATTTTCCTCTGCTATAGCCTCTATATTTTCCAGTCCGAATACCGGTTCTGTCAGGCAGAAATATTCGCCCCACGCACCGTGATAGAGATCGAGGTAAGCTACCATGCCATCGTTCGATACGAAGGTCGGCACAACATGCTCGCCATGCATAATCATCAGGATTTCCGCGTTCACATAATCCTTATAGACGCCGTCAACCTCATATTCCTTCCCAAATTCTAGGTTTCCGCCGCCAAACGCCGCCTCGCTCCAGTCATTCTGCTCGAAGCGGACCGTCATGCGACCGTCCTTATAATTTATAAATACTGCATCGTCGAAGCTGAGCTCTGCATCATAACGCTCCGCATTCAACAGAACCTCATTCTTCCCATCCTCCTGATCTTCCTCACATTTTTCCGCCCACTCATCTCCCGTCAGCACGGTATCCGTGGCTGCGTCATACTGATAAGTCGTCTGCAACGGCTTCAGCTCACAGCAGTAAATACCGCCACCGGCCATCACATGAATCGGTACGGCCACGACGAGTTCACCATCCTCATCTAGGAACATCGGAAGATCCATCGTGATGTTGTCATCCGCGAGTGTCTGCATGCGGAGTCGCATAAGCTCCGCATAGATTCCCTGACGCTCTTCCTCTGTCGCGGTTTCATAATAATGAGACGTATAAAAATAGCGGATATTCTGATCATATTCATACGCAGCTGCTTTTCGAATGACACGAAGAAGTGCATGCTCAGCGGTTTCACCGCCCCGAACCTCAAGTCTTACCGGCTCATCCTCCGCATCCTCACCAGGAATACCGCTTATCAGAAGCTTCGCAAGATCTTTCGTCGACAAGCGCGTTCCACTCTCGAGATCCAGATTATACGCATAATATTCTGTGTAATCGTCGAGATTACTGCACTTCTCCAGAATGATACTCAGTGTATCACCATTCAGGTAGGCATCGTAATCAACTTCATGCCAGCTGAGATAGTCTCCGTCTTCCCTATTGATCACATCATCGCATACGTTTGCAATTTCCGTATTGATGGCGTTCGCACCGGCACTGTCAAAGCAGATTTTCGGCACATGATATGAGACATCGATTTTATTATCCGGCCCATCCTTGAGTGGTCCTTCCAGTGTAAAGCTGTCCTGCACCAGTGCCTTCAGCACTTGTTCCTGTCCTTCTTCATCAAGCTCCGTATAATCGATATCCTCCGGTATCATCGCCGTTGAAGTCTCTGCAGTCTCCACCTTCGATATGTCTCCACCGGTTGACGCTGCGCTGGTCTCCGAAGAATTCTTTTTCCCACAGGCCGTCAGTAGCAGAAGAATTCCGAAGGCAACGAAAGCCCATTTTATAGTTCGCTTCTTATGCATCACACGCCTCCTTTCCATACGAGAATCACGGACTTTTTTATGATGACCGGACGCCGCCAGCCATCTATTTTCTAATATTAATTTATCATAGATATAAGTAAAATGTTATTAATTTGATGCTTATTTCCTTACAAAGGGAGTAATTTTCATAGAATGTTACGCTCCTGCTTATCTGATACAAAAAAGGAACGATCACACCATTCATGAGATCGTTCCATAGTATTATGCTAGCTTCATGAAACCGGACATCATGCAGCCGCCGGCAGCACCGGCTTCCTTCACGAGGGAGATTCTCTCAAGATTTATTCCTCCGATGGCATATACAGGAACTGGGCAGGCCGCGGTAATTTCACGCACGAAGTCGAGGCCGCGCCCTTTCAGGCCTTTCTTGCACTCGGTTTCGAAAATCGTCCCCAGCACGATCTGGGTTGCACCGCACGCGACCGCCTGCTGCATGTCTTCCATGCTGTGGCAGGAAACGCTGATTTCATCGAAATCCTCCCGTAAACATGGATGTGCCATTCCGATCATTTCTGCGAGAGGCAGATGAATGCGCCGACAGCTGAGTTTCTTTGCAAGCTTGATTCGTCCGTGCAGGAAGCAAGGTATCTGCAGAGCCCCACACATAGCGAGCAGCTCACGCGCGAGTACTTCATACGCTGCATCCGTCAGATCCTTTTCCCGCAGAATCACGGCATGTGGCTGAAGGAACAGCACGCGTGCCATCTGCGTAAGGAAATCACCTTCCACCAGGGCGCGATTCGTGATGACGATGGTGTCATGATAGCGTGCGTCCGGTTTACACATAGATGTAGTCATTGAGCACGGGCTGCAGACCGCCCTCCTCCATATCTTCGTACATCGCCTCGAAGGAACGGTTGTCGCAGATCTCGAACTGCTCGTCACCGACATCCTCTTCCTGCTTACCCTCATACTTTTCTTCATGGTCGCCGATACCGGTCGATACACCAGCCGACACCTTCGTCGCACAGATCTTCGCGATGCCATCACGGAAGCTCTTGCTCTCACGGCTTGAGACTGTAATACCTGCGAATGGCAGGAAGAGACGATACGCACAGAGTACCTGACAGAGCTCCTTCTCACCGACATCACGCGGATTGATCTTATCGTTGTTTATGATTGGACGCAGACGCGGGCAGCTAAGTGACAGCTCTGCGTGCGGATACTTTCGGTTAATGTAGAACACATGCAGTGCCGTCGCCAGTGCATCCTTCCGGAAGTCATCGAGGCCCAGCAGTGCAGAAAAACCGGCGCCGCGCATACCACCCATCAGCGCACGCTCCTGCGCATCGAAGCGATACGGCCAGACACGCTTGTGCCCCATAAGATGAAGCGTCTCGTACTTATCGGTGTTGTAGGTCTCCTGGAAAACAGTGACGTAATCCACGCCGCACTCATGCAGGTAACGATACTCATCGACATTGACCGGATAAATCTCGATACCGATGTTCTTAAAATACTTCTTTGCGATTTTTATTGCCTCGCCGATGTACTCCACATCCGAATATGCACGGCTCTCACCGGTCAGCATCAGAATCTCTTCCATGCCGGTTCGTGCGATGACCTGCATCTCATGCTCGATTTCCTCAAACGTCAGCTTCTTGCGACGAATTTTGTTATAGCAGTTGAAACCGCAGTAGATGCAGTAATTCTGACAGTAGTTTGCGATGTACAGCGGCGTGAAAATATACACGGTGTTACCGAAATGATTCTTCGTCACTTCTTCCGCTTTCCGTGCCATCTGCTCGAGATACGGTGCCGCTGCCGGCGAAAGCAGGGCCTTAAAGTCTTCGATGGAACAGGTTTCATGTGAGAGCGCCCGCTCGACATCCGCAGCTGTGTACGCGTCATAGTCATACGCCGCCATCGCTGACAGCACCCGGTCCTTGATATCTGAGTCGATGACTTCCATGCCCTCCATGTATTTCATATGGTCGGTACGGAAGCTCGGATCCTGCTCGAGTCTATGCTTTCGTGCGAGTGCTTCTGGCGGCAGTTGATCACTGTCCACGAAGTATACCTGATTTTCCTCATTCATGATATTTCATGTCTCCTCTATGATTATTATCTCTGAAATCTATTCTCAACCCACCATCAGCGAAGGAAGCCAGTCAGTGGATCGGATGCACTGCCGCCACGTGCGAGTACACGGCCCATACCGGTAAGGTACGCCTTACGGCCGGCCTCGATGGCGAGACGGAAGGCCGAAGCCATCTCCGGAACATCACCGGCGGTTGCGATGGCCGTGTTCGCCATGACCGCTGCTGCACCCATCTCCATTGCTTCACAAGCCTGTGATGGCTTGCCGATACCGGCATCGACGATGATCGGAAGATCGATCTCATCGATCAGCACCTGAATCATCGCCTTCGTTGCGAGACCCTTGTTACTGCCGATCGGCGCTGCCAGTGGCATGACGGCAGCCGCACCTGCATTCTGAAGATCACGTGCCACATTGAGATCCGGATTCATGTACGGAAGTACGACGAAGCCCTCTTTCGCGAGAATCTCGGTTGCTTTTACGGTCTCATAGTTATCCGGGAAAAGATACTTCGCGTCACGCATGATTTCCACTTTAACAAAATCACCACAGCCCATCGCTCGGCTGAGGCGTGCGATACGTACAGCTTCCTCTGCATTTCGTGCGCCTGATGTGTTCGGCAGCAGTGTCACACCCTCCGGGATGAAGTCGAGAATACTCTCACTCTCCTTCGTGTTTGCACGACGAAGTGCGAGGGTGATGATTTCAGCACCGCCCTGCTCAATCGCTGCCTTGATCAGATTCATATTGTATTTTCCGGAGCCGAGGATAAAACGGCTCTTAAACTCTTTTCCACCTAAAATAAACTTGTCTTCCATATTCTTTCCTTTCTATTTCAGAATCAGCTGAATTACCTTATTCGCCTGATGTGCGGCGCAGGCCGCCACACGCGGTGCCATCAGACCGATACCGTCACCGACATCCGTTTTCTGGTCGCCGCACACATAAAGGCGTCGCATCATCTGTGTAGTGCAGATTTCATTGGCATCCGCATAGCCCGCCATACCGTTTCCGGAGATAACCACACTGTCCGGACACTGCATCAGCAGTTCGCGCACCAGCATCGCTTTCTGATCCGGCTGGTCGAAGGCCTCACATACGATCGGATAATCCGCGAACATCGACGCCACATTTTCCGGTGTCACCTTCACACAGCGACGTTCATACTCCGTATAGGGATTGATCTCATATAAGAGTTCGGTCAATGCTTCCGTTTTCGGCCGTCCGAGATGTCGTATGAAATACATCTGACGATTCAGATTCGTCACATCCACGACATCGAAGTCCACAAGCAGGAGCTTTCCGATACCGCTTCGTGCAAGCATCACCGCGATGTTCGATCCGAGTCCACCGAGTCCGGCGATTGCGACCCGTGCGCCACGAAGTTTCTCCTGCATCGCCTTCGGAAAACGCGCATCGAAAGCAGCATCCAGTGCTTCTTTCGAAATCTGAGCCTTCATTTCATTTTGGATATCCGACTTTTTACCCATCATTTCTTCCAATTCCAGTCTTTCATTTCACCATGCACATATCACTCACCTAAGAACATGTCGGATTTTGATGCTGTGCTTTATTTTTTCTAGCCGCCGCCTACGAATCGAAGCACTTCGATGACGTCCTCATCCTGAAGTACGACATACTGCAGCTGATCCTTCGGAACGATTTCGAGGTTTCGCTCCACGACGACCCGTGTCGGTTCATAGCCTTCCTTAAGAAGAACATCGAGCAGCAGCTCGCCTGCGAAATCCTTTTCCTCGCCATTGATTCTCAACATCCGCCCACTCCTTTCGCTGTACTAACACCTGCCTTTGCTGCCACAAAGGACACCTTAACGGTGTTTTCGAGGCAGCATCGCTGAAATCTGCATATAAAAAGGCGCCGGAAGACACAGTCATTGTGTCTTCCGGCGCCTTGAAACATCTGTGAAAAGTGGTGCCCCCAGTTCACGCAAATAAGGAGCATCTTCGAATCCATCGATTCTCAGCGACTTGTATTTCCCTACGTTGGCATTACCCAAATCAGGTGTCAGGTCAAGACCTCTCGGTCTACTCTCAGCCCAGCTATATGAGCTCCCTATTTCTCCCACATTATACTAAATACAGAAAAAAGCGCAAGGTCGAAAATTCTCTTCCCGTTTCTGTTACTAAATTTTTAGACGACTACTTCACGCTCTTCACGTTTTTCACTACGATGGCGGTGAGGGCAAACAGTGCGATGACGTTCGGTACGACCATGAGCTGGTTAAACATATCGGAGAGCTCCCACACGAGGTCACTCGAGGTCAGTGTGCCGAGGAAGATAAACACAAGCGCGACCAGTGTATATACGATTCTTCCCTTATCACCGAAGAGCCAGATTACGTTAATCTTTCCGAAGAGATTCCAGCTGAGAATCGTCGAGAAGGCAAAGAAGAAAAGGCAGATGGCGACGAACATCGCACCGAGGCGCTCGCCGAATACCGTACCGAAGGCGGTCTGCGCGAGGTTTGCCTTGCCGATGGTCTCCGGAATCACACCACTCGCGAGGATGCCATCGTTCGTGTACATGGTGGAGATAATGACCAGTGCGTTGAGGGTCAGCACGACATAGGTGTCGATAAATACACCAACCATCGCGACCACCCCCTGCTCGTGCGGACAGGAGACATTGGCCAGCGCATGCGCATGCGGTGTCGAACCCATACCGGCTTCGTTTGAGAACAGACCACGCTTCGCACCCTGGCTGACGGCCGTCTTCAGCGCATAACCGAAACCACCACCGATGATGGCCTGCGGCTGGAACGCATACTTGAAAATCATCGCGAAGGTCGCCGGCAGATACTGAATACGTAATACCAGTACGGCGAGACCGCCGATCAGAAATACGAGGGCCATCACCGGCACGACCTTCTCTGTTACGGATGCGAGGCGCTTGACGTCACCGATGAAGATAGCACCGCAGAAAATCACGAGGGCGATTCCGACGATCCACGATGGTATACCGAACGCGGTACTAATCGTCGAGCCGATGGAGTTCGACTGCACCATGCAGCCGAAGAAGCCAAGTGCGAGAATGATGGCAATGGCGAAGAACTGCGCGAGGAACTTTCCGAAAGCGCCCTTAAACGCGGTCGTGATATAGTACACCGGGCCGCCGTGAATGCTGCCGTCCTCACGAATCACTCTCGTCTCCTGGGCGAGAATCGCCTCTGCGTAGATGGTTGCCATACCGAAAAAGGCGATGACCCACATCCAGAAAATCGCACCCGGACCGCCGGTGAGAATCGCACCACTCGCGCCGACGATATTGCCGGTACCAACCTGTGCTGCGATGGCCGTCGCCAGAGCCTGGAAGGATGACATGCCCGCCGCATGCTTCTTACCGGAGAGACTCAGCTCACCGAAGGTCTTCTTCATTCCATAGCCGAAGTAGCGGAGCTGGACGAAGCCGGTCTTAATGGAATACCAGAGACCCACGCCGAGAAGCAGGATCACGAGAACATAGTCGGACAGATACGAATTAATCGTCTGGACAAGTGAAAGCAGCATAATGTAGAACCCCCTGATAAGATCAAAATGTGCTGTCACTTCGGAGAATAAAAGGCTTTGCTCGTTGCTCGCGCCGGCCCGTAAGAACTTCGCGTTGCTCGTGAAAAAAAGAGCCTTTCCGTTTCCGGCAGGCTCTAGAACTTCTGTGCAAATAAAAATTCATGTACAGCGATGTACACTCCCTTATTTCACATGCAGCTTCGTTCTTTTGCCTGAGAGATTCGGTGCGCAAGCACCTTACACCTTCGGCATCCAATTAAATGGAATTCTCCAAAGCGCCCTCCATGTTCGGTTTCTTTCGATTCCTAACACTTCAACGGGTGAAAACAATGAGCTAACACTATCATAAGAGTTTGTTATATGCAAGCAGTTTTTTAATTTTCAGTTGTGACTTCCATAAATAAAATTTATTTATAGACTTCCGCGCATCCCGATCCGGAGCTTAACGAATGAAATTCGTGCTCACCGCACGCTCGACTTCCGGATACTCGATGCCTTCCTTCTTCAGCTGCTCTCCGATTTCGGTAAGTGCCCGATTTGTATTTCCATTTGCCTTCGGGCTTCCATTCAGCATTAATACCTTCATATCTTCACCTCCATAATCAAGATTCACGCATGCTGTTCATGACATGGATACAGCCTACACTGCCTGATTCTCCAGCTGCGGATCTTCTCCAACCAGTGTAACTACGCGATAGTCATGATGCACAGCCGCCAGAAACTTTCCAAACACATCCGCCGTTTTCAGCTTCAGTGACGAGGTGTTCACGCACGGATGACAGCCCACATACTCGCCCTTCAGGACATCCTCATCCACCAGAAGCTGCACGTGATTTTCCGTATCATTCATGAGTCCCATAATACTCACTGAACCTAGATGAATATCGAGGAACTCCATCATCTGCTCCTCCTTCGCGAAGCTGAGTCGCGCGGAACCAATCTGATGCGACAGCTCCTTCGTCTTAAAGACCTTGTCTCCCGGCATCATCAGAAGATAAAACGCTGTCTGCTGACGGTTGCACAGGAAAAGGTTCTTGCAGATCAGACAGTCCAGCACTTTATCGATCACTTCGCAGACCTCCATCGTCGTGGCCGGTGCATGGTCCGTCCGCTGATACTCGATACCCAGCGAGTCCAGAAGGTCATATACCCGCATCTCCTTCGCTTCTCGTCCCTCCGCCGTCGCCGGGCGACCATTCCATAATACCATTGTTCTCTCCTCATCTGCATCGTTCCAGCGATGTCCTGCTTACTTAGTTTAACTGCTCTAATTCCCGATAATCTGAGATCACCCGTTCTGCACCGAGTGCGCGTAATGCCTCCGGATCAGCAGTACCGGCAATCGCGATCACCTTCGCTGCGCCGGCTGCCACGGCTGCCTCTACCCCGGACTTCGCATCCTCGAACACATAGCTTCGGTGAATATCCGCATGCAGCTTCTCCGCCGCACGAAGGAAAATATCCGGTGCCGGTTTTCCAGGAAAGCTGTGGTCGTTGTATGTCACCTGGTCCAGCGTGAACCAGCGTGCGAGATTGATGTGTGCGAAATAAAACTCGACATTCTCGATCGGTGACGAGGTCGCGATACCGAGCTTCACACCGGCTGCCTGCAGGCGGTCCAGATATTCCGGAAGTCCCACCCGCAGCTGATATATATCGGCATGTGACGCACAAATTTCACGGTAGGTTTCTTCCTTCTCCTGGACCAGCTGCTTCACTTCCGCATCACTGAGTTCTGCCCCCAGAAAGCGCCGAATCGTGACATCTGCATGGATGCCATGAATGTAACGATCAAACTCTTCTTCCGTCAGATCGCGCCCGATATGCCGCTTCATAAACAGACTCCAGGCTTCATTATGATAAATCTCATCATTTACCATCGTTCCATTATAGTCGAAAATGACCGCTTCAGGATATTCGTTCATCCTAACACCTCCATTCAAAATGATTATAGACCAGCTCTTCAGTTCTTCAGTTCCTGTGTACGCACGAGCGCAGCATAGGCACCATTCTGTGCCATCAGCTCTTCATGGTTACCAAGTTCAATGATTCTTCCCTCATCGATTACCGCGATGCGGTCGGCGTTCTTTACCGTCGAGAGACGATGTGCGATGACGATCGTGGTACGGCCCTGGGACAACTTCTCAAAGGTAGCCTGAATACGTGCTTCCGTCACACTGTCAAGCGCCGACGTCGCCTCATCGAGAATCAGGACCGGCGGATTCTTCAGAAAGATTCGCGCGATAGAAATACGCTGCTTCTGCCCACCGGAAAGCAGGACACCACGCTCGCCGACATTGGTCTGATATCCCTCCGGCATCTCTGCGATGTCATCCGCTATCTCTGCCTTCGCAGCCGCCAGCATCACTTCTTCCATCGTCGCATCGAGGCGGCCGTAGCGAATGTTATCAGCGATGCTTCCGGCAAACAGGAAGACATCCTGGGATACGACACCGATGTTCTGATGCAGTGACTCCTGTGTCACCATGCGTACATCATGTCCATCGAGATAGATGGCACCATCCGTAACATCATAGAAACGCGGAATCAGCTGGCTAAGCGTTGTTTTACCGCCACCGGAGGATCCGACAAACGCAACCGTCTCGCCAGGGCGGATATCGAGTGATACATCGTGCAGGATTCCCTGCCCCTTCTGATATTCGAAGGATACATGGTCCACCTTGATATCGCCCTGTACCTTCTCCAGCGCAAGTGCGCCCGGACTGTCCTTCAGCTCCGGCTCGGTTCGCATCAGCTCGACGAAACGATGAAGACCGGCGGTACCATTTGCAATCACCTCCGAGGTATTCGCAAGCTTCCGAATCGGATTCACAAAGGTCGACACATACATACTGAACGCAATCAGGTCGATGACCGTGAGCTGATCGCTCATGATGAGGGCGCCACCGACAGCGATGACCACCACGGACATCATGCAGAGACAGAACTCCATCGTCGAATGAAATTCCGCCATCGCCCGATGGAATCCGAACTTTGCGCTGCGGTAGCTGGCATTGGCCTTCTCAAACTTTTCAAGCTCTTCGGTCTCATTGGCGAAGGCTTTCGCTGTGCGGATACCGGACAGACCGGATTCAAATTCCGTGTTGATGAGAGAAACCGTCATCTTCACCTTGCGTGACGCATCCCGCATATGGAAACGGCATCGCATCACCACATACAGAAAAACCGGAAGCATGAGTGTAAGCACCAGTGCAAGTCGCCACTGAATGGTAAACATGATGATGAGCGCACCGATGATCGTCACAGAGGAAATAAAGATATCCTCCGGCGCATGATGTGCCATCTCCGTCACATCGAAAAGATCCGTCGTCAGACGGCTCATCAGCTGGCCGACACGTGTGTGGTCAAAGAAGCCATAGTTCAGTTCCTGGATGTGCTGAAAAAGATCACGACGGATGTCTGCCTCGACACGCGCACCGAAGTTATGTCCCCAGTAGGTGATGACATAGTAAAATACGGAGCGAAGGACATACGCGCCGGTTACGATTGCCATGACGGTCCAGAAGGTGCGCCAGGCGTTGTTCGGAAGCAGGGTGTACATACACCAGCGGGATACCGCCGGGAAGGCGAGGTCGATCACCGCGATGGCAAGCGCACTAATCATATCGAGATAAAACAGCTTCCGGTGCGGTCGGAAATATGCAAGGAAAATACGCAGTTCTGACCAGTTCTTAAAATCTTTTTGTGTGTTGTTCTGATGTTCCATAAACCCATCCAAATCATTAAAAAATAACGTGTAGATTTTCATCCACACGCCATATTCTATCAGATTCCGAATTATAAAGCCACCAGTCGCATACGGATTCACCGTTTACAGTAGCGATGAACAGCGCACCTCGACGATCAAAAAAGAGCCGGAGACAACGCTCCGGCTCTCAACTTCATCGATTGAATTATTTATTTGCTTCCTTCGCAGCAAGTGCCGCGGCTTCCTTCGTTGCCGGTGTAACGAGCTCCTTCTCTGCCGATGCAGTCTCCGGCTCATCAACCTCTGCAGCCTTACCATGCTGATGTGCAGTGACATGAAGTACCGTATCGGTGAGCGGTGTCTTGATGTCCAGCTTACCTTCCTTCGCGATGTCGAGATCACCGACCGTCAGTCTGGTACCTACCGGATACTTCGAAAGATCGATGACGATATGATCGACGAGATCCTTCGGATAACCGACGAACTCAACCTCTTCACAGGTCTTTGTCAGGAAACCCTGTGCCTTTTCTGCATTGACAAACTCGATGAGCGCCTTCGAATGAATCTTCTCATCGTTCAGCAGCTGCTGGAAGGTAACATCTACATACTGACGCTTCATCGCATCATAATCTACACTCTTAATCAGAACAGAATAGTTTGTACCATCTACCGAAAGCTCTGCTTCGGAACCGACATGATGGTCCTGGAAGAACATTCCCAGATCCTTCTGTGTCATGATGATGGCGAGGGACTGCTTCATTGCCTTACCACTGATCGAACCGGTTGCATAACCTTCTCTTCTAAGCTTCTTTCCCTTGACGCTCAGATCTCTTGTCTTCGCCTGTAATGTCTCCATAATGTACCTCTTTCTGTGGCATCTGCCACTGAAAACGTAACCCACATCCGTGATTGGATGCGGCAGAAACATCGTAACATCCCCGGCAAATTTCCCGCGAAAGATTTCTGCTCTTACAGGATGTAAGGCCAAGGTGATACGGTGCACAGACAACTATCTGTAACGCCATTATGGTAGTCCTTTTTCGGCTTAAAGATTAACCAAATATGAAATTTTTTCAGGCGTGGTTTTCGCTGTTTTTTCACTTAAAATTTCACAGAAACGACATATTTTCGTCTAACTACCGGTGAGGCAGGAGCCCAGAGGGGCGACACCGGAAGCTACAGCTCAGATGTCGAAATCTACCAGTGCCTGGTTCAGCTTTGCGCTTTCTTCATCACGCAGCGTCCAGTTGAGTGCATGGCAGTTTTCGAGGACGCGCGCACGATGCTGCGTACCAAACAGTGCCGTTGTGAGGAACGATTTCTGCAGCGCCCAGTTAACGGCGATCTCTGACAGTGGCACACCACGCTCCGCTGAAATCTCATCCATTACGCTAAGCAGCTTCTGCGCCTTGCTCCAGCCCGGCTCCTTGAAGAACTTATAGAAACGATTACGACTGTCCATCGTCTCATATTCCTTGAGCTCACGATAACGTCCCGTAAGCAGTCCACCGCCGAGCGTTCCGTAGCCCATCGACGCCATACCCTGAGCCTCTGCGTACTTCATCTCTGTCTCGCGTTCACGCTCCAGCATGGAATACTGTACCTGGATAAAATCGATATCTGCGTATTTTTTTGCTTCCTTTATCTGCTCGACGCTATGATTTGACAGACCGAGAAAGCGCACTTTACCCGCTTTCTTCAGTTCCATCATCGCCCCCAGCGTCTCCTCCGGCGTCGCATCATCCTGCGGCCAGTGAAGGATATACAGGTCGATATAGTCGGTCCGTAAATTCCGGAGAGATGCATCGCACTGCGCGAGGATATGATCCCGCTTACCACAGTGCACATACTGCCCATTTACGAAATCATTGCCGCACTTCGTCGAAATGATGACGTCCTTACGTACGCCCATCTTCTCCAGCGTTTCGCCCAGGATACGCTCCGCTGCACCCGCATTATACGCCGGTGCTGTATCGAAGATGTTGATTCCCTGTTCATACGATGCCTGAATCGCATCTACCTTTGCTTCTTCCGGATTCTGATCCCAGCCGGCGCCACCGATTCCCCAGGTACCGAGGCACAGCTCAGAAACGTCGAGTCCTGTATTACCAAACGACTTATATCGCATATTGACACCTCCACTTCACTTACATAGAATAAGCTTCATTTCGAAGCTTAGAACAAACGTAGCACGTCATCGGGAATCGATGTATAGGATTCTATTCTCTATAACCGCAACTACTCAGCCAAACGAATCATACTGCTCATCTCGTGGCATCACAAGTGCAAGATCGGTTTTTTCTTCTCCCTCCTGCGTCCGGACATCTACGAGAAGTGTTCTCGTCGGAAGCTCCATATCGGTTTCCAGCTCCGTCAGAATATAATTCACGCCTGCTTCACGCGCATCGTCCAGCGCCTCATCGAGAGATGTACCCTCTCCATAGCAGTCCTTCAGATCCACGAAAGACACACGATATCCTGTATCGGCCTTTTTAATAATCGCCGGAAAATAAAATGTCATTTTTCAAATTTCTCCTTTACGATATCTTCATTTCTCACTTAACTTTATGCGGTCTGCCGCAATTTCTTTACACAGTGCGAGCCACTCACATCCAGGACATGCTTCCTCGAGCCGATGCAGGCTGATGGGTCCGGTGGCCTCCGAAAACTCCGCCCAGGTCAGTACCTGCCCATACCTAAGCCCCGTCATGCGAAGAACATTCTCGTCGAAGCATGGCGGATGCTGCGATGTACATGCCGTTCCTCTCCGATTCGGGCACTTCGCGCAGAGATCATCGGCTCCCTGTGTGATGCAGATTTCCGACTCTGGGTGCTTCATGAGTTCCGTCTGCATCGCCGTCATATTTGAACTGAACGCATCCGAGTAACCCTTTCCTCGGAAATTAAGAAGACACACGCCATGATGCGGACGTAGATGAATCATAGTCTAACCTCACTTATATTATTTCTTATCATAATAATCCAAACACGTGCGATCTCCTACTATTTTTTTGAACTCCACATAAAAAAATACCAACGGGATTTTCTATTCCCGTTGGTATCAATCTAATGTTACCGATATTTGATACACTATCAAATGCAGTTACGGTATCCACGCCCCATCCCTGCCGACCGTATATCCGTCCGGAGTGATGGTATTTCGAAGGAGGGCTCCCATGGTGCCACTCCCTTCATCCTTCGAAAAGTAGTACCACTTGCCGTCGATCTGCTGCCAGCCGATGAGCATCATGCCACGGGTGCCGTCCGCGGCAGGGTTCAGATAATAGATGTTTCCATCGGCATCGGTCACCCAGCCGGTCAGCATCCTGCCGTCCGGTCCGAACTTGAACCAGCCGTAGCGCTTCTGGCGTCTGCGCTCATCAGCGTATGGATTATAGATACATACCCAGCGATTCGTCATCGGGCTGGTGCCGGTCTGGTAGCTCCAGCTGCCATCCGCATTCTGGATCCAGCGTCCGCCGGTTTCCACCCAGGTCGGGAGGCCAGACGCATAGAGCTCGGAGGCCCGGTCCGCCGCGGTCTTTCGGCTGGAGGATCCAGAGCCACCGCCACCTTCACTGCCGCCCTGTGCACCGCTGACATGGACCGTGATCTCATCCTTCAGCAGCAGCTTCGGGCTGTAGACCTCGATCGTACAGCTGCCGTTTCCGACGGCGGTCACCGTACCATTCTCGTCCACGGTCGCCACGCAGCTGTCGGAGCTCCGGTAGCGAAGATCCGTACACAGCGCGCCCCACGGTGCACACTCAACCTGCAGCGTCTGCTGCGCCTTCGCCGTGAGGTTCAGGCTTTCCGCGCCGTCCTCG
>CAKQWR010000018.1 GCA_934279105.1 uncultured Oribacterium sp.
GAAGCATGGCGAATGAGCAGAAAATGAAGGGAACGTAGAAGAAGTTGCAGAGCCTTCGAGAAGGGCAGGATAGCGAGATAGATTAAAAGATATAGATTAAGAAGTCGTGATCGAAGATCATTCTTTACACTGATATGCGTAAAGGATGGTCTTTTTTTGACGCTGAAAAATCTCGTGGAAGTCTACGCGAAGGGATAGAAGCTGCGCATCCGATGCGTTTTATGCTGGATATAAGAATATTCAAATGAATAGAAATTTGATTGTTTTTTTGTGTATACAATTTCATACCTCGAATTTTGACTGGTATTTCTATCTACAAGAAAATTTTAAATATAAAGTTTCTTTACACGAAACCATACTGCTTTTGACTTTGCGCTTGTTTTTTATAAGATTTATATATAAACAAGACGGATTTAGAGGATGATTTTGCTGAAAATAGCAAAAAGACTCACTTTTGTGCCAGGGCCCGGCAATCAAAAGAATAGTTCCTGATTCGTCTGCAACGGAAAATGTTATGTGATCAATGGAGGACATTCATGGAAACGAATAAAACAGAAATCAAAAAGTCCTATGGGGCCAAAGCACTGATACCTATTGGGGTATTTCTTGGGCTTTATCTTGGGTGTGGTATCGTGTTCACGGTGCTGGGAGCAGAATCACCTTTTGGTAAGATGCCACGATATGTGGCGGTTGTTGCAGGTATTCTGTCAGCATTGCTGTGTTATCGACGGGATTTAAAATTCTCTGAAAAGGTTGATATTTACTGTAAAGGTGCAGGCGCTTCCGGTGTTGGACTTCTAGGCATCATCGTCCTTTTAGCAGGTGCGTTTGCAAGTTCAACTGCTGCCATCGGTGGTAAAGATGCCATGGTGAACATGGGTATCGATCTTATTCCGACACAATTTCTTATTCCTGGTATTTTTCTGATCTGCTGTATTATTTCCACTTGTATCGGTACTTCGATGGGAACGCAGGTTACGATGATTCCGATTGCAATCGCGCTGGCGCAAGGTGCAGGCTTACATGCTGGTATGGCTGGTGCAGCTGCCATCGCAGGTGCCTATTTCGGAGATAACCTTTCGATGATTTCCGATACTACCATCATTTCCTGCAAGGGTGTGGGTGCAGGTATGCGAGATAAGTTCTTGATGAACAGTAAGATTGCGCTTCCTGCAGGTATTCTGACCATGATCATTTACGGCGTACTGAGTGCTCAGTCGGTGAACCCGCAGGCCGTGCAGGAAGTGGCAGTCTATAATCCGATTACCGCACTGCCGTATCTGGCAGTGTTGGTTCTCGCAATCACCGGTCTGGATGTCATTATCGTTTTAGCTATTGGATGTGTTCTGAGCTGCATATTAGGACTGGCTCTTGGTACGGCAAGTTTCTGGGACTGGTCGATGGCGGCTGGCGCAGGTATGGAGGATATGTTCTGGCTTGCGGTATTTGCATCACTGTGCTCCGGTCTGATGGAACTGGTGCGCACATATGGTGGCATCGACTGGCTGGTGGAAACCGCTTCGAAGTATATGAAGAGTAAGAACAGCTGCCAGTATGTTGTCGGCCTGTTGACGGCAGCAATTTCTGGCACGACTCTGAATAATCCGGTGGCCTGTATGATTGCTTCGCCGGTTGCTGGTGAGCTTGGTAAAAAATATGAAGTATCGCCTACAAAGTTAGCCACGCTAATGGATATCTTCTCTTGTGCTATTCTCATGGTCGTGCCACATGATAGTGGGTGCCTGCTGGTTCAGCAGTATTCCGGCTGCACTTATCTCGATATCATCAAATTCAGCGTTTACCCTGTACTTCTGATTCTTTCCACTATCCTTGCGGTTCAATTTAACCTTTTCGAACCGAAAAATTGGAAAATGAAGAAGATGAGTAGTGAGACTATTTAGAAAGCAATTCTTATTAAGAGGAAAGATGAAATGACAAAAGAAGAATTTATCGCGAAGTATCTCGTGGACCGTCATGATACGGATTCCTGCAAATGGGATGCAGAGCTGGAGCAGAAGTACGGAAGTCGCGATTTGATTTCGATGTGGATCGCAGATATGGAATTCCGGACACCGGATGAGGTGATCGAGGCGCTGACGAAGCGAGTACAGCATGGTGTGTATGGGTATTCCACCGTCCCGGAGAGCTACTATTCGGCACTCTCGAACTGGATGGAAAGTTACTATGGACTCGCGATTCCGAAGGACTGGGTACGCTTCTGCACCGGTTGTGTGACGGCGATTGCATGGTCGCTGCAGGCGTTTACGAAGCCGGGCGACCACTGCATGATTCTGACCCCTGTCTACTATCCGTTTCACAATGTGATTACCTACAATGACCGTCAGCTCGTGAAGGTGGATCTCAACTGCGATGAACAGGATCAGTTCACCCTGGATTTCGAGGCCATCGAAGGCGCTATCGTGGACAATGATGTGAAGCTGCTGCTTCAGTGTTCGCCGCACAATCCGGCTGGTCGTGTCTGGACAGAGTCGGAGCTGGATCAGTTGTTTGATATCTGCCGTCGGCATCATGTGCTGGTGGTCAGCGATGAGATTCACCAGGATCTGTGTATCTTCGGGCATCGCTTCGTACCGGCGCTTGCCGTCGCTGGTGGAAAGTACCGGGACATGATCATCACCCTGAATGCAGCATCAAAGACTTTTAACCTCGCCGGACTGATCCATTCCCACATCATCATCGCGGATGAGCAGCTCCGTGCGCAGTATGATCTCTTCACCCGTGGCATGAACCGGAATGCGACGAACATCCTCGGACTAGTGGCGACAGAAGCCGGCTATCAGCATGGTGCGGAGTGGCTTGAAATCCTGAGAGGCATCATCGAGGATAACTACCGTTATATGAAGGAGACACTTTCTGAGAAAGTACCGAAGATGAAGGTCGTTCCACTCGAAGGTACCTATCTCGCTATGCTGGACCTTCGTGACTGTATGCCGAAGGAAGAGGTGCATGACTTCATCCTGAAGGACTGCCGGATTGCAGTCGATTATGGCGAGCAGTTCGGAGAGCACTTCATGGGCTTCGTCCGTCTGAATCTTGCGACGGATCCGAAGCTGGTAGAACAGGCGGTCTGCAATATCACAGAGCAGTTAAAGAAAAGAGGCTGCTGAGTGATTTCATCGCCGGAAAAAGCATATAGAGATGAAGATATATAGGGATATTCGTTCCGGTATCACCGATGATACGGTGAGATAACAACGATAAAACATTTATATAAAGGAGAACACAATTATGAAGAAGATTGATACTCAGAATGCACCAGGCGCCATCGGACCATATTCGCAGGGCTTTGTCGTAGGAAATGCCGTGTATACCTCAGGACAGCTTCCGGTCGATCCGGCAACGGGCGAGATGCCTTCCGACATCGCCGGTCAGGCGGAACAGAGCTGCAAGAATGTCATCGCGATTCTCGAGGCAGTCGGCAGCAGTGCAGAGAAGGTTTTTAAGACCACCTGCTTCCTTTCGGATATGGACGACTTCGCTGCATTCAATGCAGTCTACGCAAAGTACTTCACGTCCAATCCGGCACGTTCCTGTGTTGCGGTGAAGACACTTCCGAAGAATGCACTGTGCGAAATCGAAGCAGTGGCTGAGGTGTAAGCGGTAGATAGATATAAGTGGTGAAGAAAGACGAATCAAGTGTTTCTGAATAAGCAAGCGATGGAAAGACATAAAGAAGAGGCATGAAAATGGAGAAAAGAAATCTGGACTGGGAAAATATCGGTTTTGCATATCATAAAACGAATCAGCGTTATGTGGCGAACTATAGAAACGGTGCCTGGGAGAAGGGTGGGCTCACAGAGGATGCGGATGTCGTGCTGAGTGAGTGCGCAAGCATCCTGCAGTACAGCCAGCAGGTCTTCGAGGGCCTGAAGGCATACACGACCGCAGATGGTCATATCGTGACCTTCCGCCCGGATCAGAATGCGAAGCGGATGGCAGATTCTGCCCGTTTTATGATGATGCCGCCGGTGCCGGAGGAGATGTTCCTCGAGGCGGTTGATGAGGTGGTACGGGCCAATGCTGACTGGGTGCCGCCATATGGCACAGGCGCGACGCTGTATCTCCGTCCATATCTGTTCGGTACCAATCCGGTCATCGGTGTGAAGCCGGCGAGCGAATTTCAGTTCAGGCTCTTCTGTACCCCGGTCGGCCCGTACTTTAAGGGCGGCGCGAAGCCATTGACACTTTGCGTGAGCGACTTCGATCGTGCAGCTCCACATGGTACCGGTCATGTTAAGGCAGGACTCAACTATGCGATGAGCCTTCATGCGTACGTCACGGCACATGCAGAGGGATACGATGAGAATCTTTTTCCTGATTCCGCAACACGCCGCTATGTCGAGGAAACCGGTGGCGCCAACTTCGTGTTTGTAACGAAGGAGGGCGAGCTGGTGATTCCGAAGTCGACATCCATCCTGCCATCGATCACGCGTCGTAGTCTTATTCAGGTTGCCGAGGAAGTACTGGGACTCAAGGTGACAGAACGCCCGGTGGAGATCGCCGAGCTTCCGAACTTCGTGGAAGCTGGTCTCTGCGGTACTGCAGCCGTGGTTTCACCGGTCGGAAAGATCGTGAATCACGGAAAGGAAATCTGCTTCGCGAGTGGTATGGAGAAGATGGGACCGGTTCTTCAGAAGCTGTATGATCAGCTGACCGGTATGCAGATGGGAGTCATCGAAGCACCGGAAGGCTGGATCCGCCGCATCGTATAAGCTTATTTATAAATGATGGAGAAATACAGGGGATATCTGCAGAGCGGTCGAAAAACGGCAGTGCCGCGGAAAAACCGCACTTGCGGATATCGATCTGGATAAATCGAAAGGAGATCATAAAATGTATAACTTTGATGAAATTATAGATCGTCAGCATACCAATGCATTAAAAACCGACGGCTTCCGCGGATATATTTTCCATGCGGGCCCGGAAAAGGTATTCCCATATAAAGATGATGAGTTCATCCATATGTGGGTTGCGGATATGGAGTTTGCCGTTGCGCCGGAAATCATCGACGCGATGCGCCAGCGTCTGGATCGCCGTATCTTCGGATACACTGGTGTATTCACACACGATTACTATGATTCCTTCAGCAAGTGGTGTAAGGATCACTATGACTGGAGCTTTCCGGAGGAGGAGCTTTGCTTCCGCCCAGGTATCATTCCGGCACTGTATCAGTTCGCCGAGACGCTTTGCACGAAGGATGAGAAGGTGCTCATGAACACTCCGGCTTATGGCTATTTCCTTCATGCGGCAGAGTATGCCGGTGTGGGTGCACTTCTTTCTCCGCTGAAGAAAAAGGAAGATGGTACCTTCGAGCTTGATTTCGAGAACTTCGAGAAGCAGTGTGCAGACCCAGCCTGCAAGCTCGTGTTCTGGTGCAATCCGCAGAATCCGACCGGCCGTATGTGGACCGAGGAGGAGCTTCGTCGTGTCGCGGAAATCGTCGAGAAGTATAATCTCTGGATCATCTCTGACGAGATTCACTGTGATCTGATTCGCTGCGGTCGAAAGCATATCCCGATGGCGAAGGTAATGCCGGACTATCCGAAGCTCATTACCTGTATGGCACCATCGAAGACCTTTAACATTGCGGGACTTGCATTCTCTAACATTATCATCCGTGATCCGGCGCTTCGTGCACGTTTCCAGGAGCGCGATAAGCTCTTCGGCATGGTCAATCCGCTTTCCCTTACAGCTGCGAAGGCGGCGTATGATCAGGGCGGTGCATGGCATGAGGCACTGAAGTCCTACCTCGATGGCAACTTCGCTTTCGTAAAGGAGTTTATGAGTGAGTATATGCCGGAGGCGGTAATGTACATTCCGGAAGCAACGTATCTTGCATGGGTTGATATGTCGGCCTGCCTTCCGGATATCGATGATCTTCCAGGATTCTTCGCGGACAATGCAGGTGTCCTGCTGGAGGGTGGTAACTCTCTCTTCGTCGGAAACGCAGCAGGTTATATCCGTCTGAATCTTGCGATGCCACGCAGCGTGATCAGGACCGGCCTCGAGCGCATGCGCGATGCGATCAATGCGCACAAGGCTTAATATTTGGAAATAGCAACACCATCACTCCATTTCGAAAGACTCACCTTCTTTTCGTGGTGCTGCTGACGATAGATTGTTTCATACGCTTACACGAAAGGCGGATAAGGATTGATCCCATCCTTACCCGCCTTTCGTGTACTGTTTTATCGGGGTGTTTCCCGAAGTTCATGCATCCGCTTCCTGTGCGTGGGCTGAAAGCGAAGGAAGCATCATTTAAACGACAGAAAACATATTATAGTATTTCATACGATGGATGTCGTCTTTGGAAATTTTTAACTCACGAACGAGTGCCGCATCCTCAGTCAGTAATTTTTTTGTGAACAGCATCTTCGTCGCGACCGGCATCAGCGGACGGGATGAAACGCCGTTCCAGAGGCCCCACTTACTATCCGCATCGAGGAAGGAGGCAAGAATCTGCAAGCTTGCTTTTTCCATCGGATTGTTCTGATTCGTCAGCTCGATGAGGGTCAGGGCATCGAAGTGTTCCATGTAACCCCAGTAGGTATTTTCTGCCTGCTGATAGCGAGCGAGGTCCTTGAAATTCATGTACATGGCGATTTTATACTGATTTACATCGATGCGTGAGAAGACATCGAAGGCGGAACGGACGATCTTACCGTTCCGTCCATCGAAGTAATAACAGTAAAAGCGATCGACATCCTGAAAGAAGGCAGGGACGATTTCGCGCTGCAGTGAATTCTTCTCAGATACCGGTGTGTAGAGCAGCTGTTCTGTGCGCACATGAAGTGCATCCGCGAGCTCATAGAGCGTATCGATGTCGATGGATATTTCGCCACGTTCGTATTTCGATAGTGTGGCGCGACTTTTATGGATGACGTTCGCAAGCTCCTCCAGTGTCAATTTACGACTCTGTCTGAACTGTCGAATCTTATTTCCGATTTCAATGCTGATGGTAGACATGAATATCCTCCGGGAACATGGATGCTGAACGTACAAAGGCATGACAAATACAGTAAGCTGATGCGATGCAGGAATCAACGAGTGCTGAACATGCAGAGAGCTTAGCGATAGTCGCAACGCTGGCACTGAGAGAGTGGTGTATCGGTTTCTTCTTTATAAAAAATACCGGACCAGCGGCAGATACTTTGAAGAATCGGCACAACCGAAGTCCCTTTTTCTGTTAAGGAGTATTCTACACGTGGCGGAATCTCATTATAGGATGTTCGTACGATGATCTGATCGGCGATCAGTTCCTTCAGTGTTGTGGCGAGTACCGCATCGGTGATGTTTGCCATTTCGTTTCGAAGCTCACTGTAGCGGAGTGTTTCCTTCGCCGCAAGAACGCAGATAATACGAGATTTCCACTTGCCGCCGAAGACACTTAAACCATATTCCAGCGGGCAGCGTATATCTTTTTCGAGTTTCTTCTGATACATAACAGTGCTCCTTTACTTTTAGTTTAAATCATGACTGCTTCTATGAAAAGTGACTCATGAAATTATGAGTATAAAAAATAAAAAAAGCACGGATCATCACGAATCCGTGCCGATATAGTGGATGAAAAACAGAAAAGGATAATCGTGGGGCTATTTAACGGATATCTAAGTGCATGTGCTTTACAGGGGATGTCATCATGCATGTGCCACAGATATGATGGTTTACAGTTCCTTCTTATTATCTGCGCCCGGTGTCGTCACGATGAACTTCTCCGGTGTGATGATTAGTGCACCCTTTGCCGTAGCGGCACCGTGAAACATGCTTTCAACCATCGCTTTAAAGGTATCAACGACAGGGCCTTCTGTTACATACTCGGCTGTGCCCTTTACCTGGTAGCCTTCCAGGGTCTTCGGGTCGTAGGCAGAGATGGCGATTCTGCCAGCATTGGCCTTCAGATTCTTCAGTGTTGTGTCGAGAAATACATCGCCGACCACGAGTTTACCGTCTGGTGTGACATCCTTAAATGCAACCGGAACGACATTTGGCTCGCCGTTTGCGCAGGTTGCGAGATCCCACATACTTTCCTTCAGCAGATTCTTCACAGCATCGTTCATGATACATACCTCCTTCATCCGGCATCGGTTTCGCCGTATGCCGTTTCAACTTTTTTACAGTACTCATCATAGTGAAGCGGCTTTGCATCGACAAGATATACGCGAATTTATGAGTGACTTATAAATTTAAAAGCGTAGAGGAAGATCGAAAGAGGCGATGGCGAAGGTATGGCGCTTAGATGCAGAGACGCTGGCGCTCAGTCGGTGGATGAAATCAGGTGCTGCATGTCCTCTGGAAGCGGTGCGGTTAATTCGAGCAGCTTTCCGCTGATCGGGTGCCGGAAGCGGAGACGCCAGGAGTGGAGTGGCTGGCGGGTGATGTACCGATCATCTGCATGGTAGAGGAAATCACCTGGGAGCGGATGCCCGAGGTACTTCATATGCACACGGATCTGATGGGTGCGTCCGGTTTCGAGCTTCAGCCGCAGGAGACTCAGGTCTTTTTCCTTATGATAGGAAAGCAGCAGGCCATGCGTGACGGCATAGTCTCCTTCTGTATAGTTGATGCAACGCGCGATGACGGAGTCTTCCTTCCGTCCAATCGGCGCATTGACGGTGAAGTGCAGACCGAGCGCCGTATTCGCGGGATCGGAGAGCGCCGAGATCGAGGACAGACTTGATGGAAAATGACCATCCAAGTTCTGCAGGCGGGCATGCGCATAGGCTGAATCTGCAGAACGGCTCAGATAGAGTCCACACGGAAGAGAGGTGCCGTCAGGTGTGCGGATGCTATCCGGAGGACTTTCTTTAACTGAGCGCGTTTCGTACTGGTTAGCGTGCGTGTGACGGGACACCGTGCATTTTTGTGAAGCAGCATCCGTATCGGTACATCGGAAAATATCACGGACGTCTCCGGCGGCGATGGCGAGGTACTCTCGCTGGATGGCGTGTGCACGAATCATATCGCCGAGGCGCGCAGCCGCAAGCATGTTTTTCGCTGCAATCAGAAGACCGCTGGTATCCCGATCCAGACGATTTACGATACGATTCACATAATGCTCGTAGCCGAGAACATGGTGTGTGTACCAGCAGAGTGCATTGCCGAGTGTATGCTCATAGTGTCCCATCGACGGATGAATCGGAAGTCCGGCTGGCTTGTCGATGACGAGGATATCTTCATCTTCATAGACGATGGAGAGTGGTATTTCTGTCTCGATGACATTCGGACTGTCCTCGGTTTCCAGAATGTTGCAGAGAAGCCGGTCGCCGGTGGCGAGGACTTCCTTCAGATAGCTCCGGTGCCCGTTCAGAACGATCCCGTCGATGCCGTCTGGTTTCGTTTCAGTTGCGTGGCCAATGCTGGCTGCGGAGGTGCAGGTGGTCCGGCCGTCTGCATTGGCCGCCGGTATATCGGTGGTGATGTGTTCCGCCACGCTGAGCGCACGGGTGTTTCGAAGGTGGTAGAGTGTCGTCCGCGAGTAGTCCTCGGAACGAAGAAAAGCCTCCACGGTGTGGCCGTGGAAGCTTTCCGGAATGATGTATTCGATTTGACGCAGGTTTTCTGCCATAATCTCACTTTCATAAGGGACTGCATGGTCGCAGTCGGACGGATATTACTTTTCTGTAGTGAAATGGAAGGTGTCCTTGAGACCGAGCCACTTCTGATCCTTATCGGACAGGTTCAGCGGCGTGCCATCCTCGAGGGTATAGCCTTCTGCGCTTGCAGAGCCAGGGTATGCGCCCTGAAGCTGTGGCCACTGGATATTGATCTCCGGATCGTTCCATGCCAGACCGGATTCGTCACCCGGATGCCAGAAATCGGTGACCTTATAGCAGAATTCAGCGACATCGGAAAGCACCAGGAAACCATGCGCGAAGCCCTCGGAAATATAGAACTGCTTCTTGTTTTCCTCGGTGAGCTCGACGCCGTAGTACTGACCATAGGTCGGGCTGCCCTCACGAAGATCGACGGCAACATCATATACGGAACCCTTGATGACGCGCACGAGCTTGCCCTGCGGGTACTGCTTCTGGAAGTGGAGGCCACGGAGTACACCCTTCGTGGACATGGACTGATTGTCCTGTACGAAGACCATGTCGAGGCCGGCCTCGTGCATATCCTTCTGATTATAGGTTTCCATAAAATAGCCACGCGCATCGCCGTGAACGCTCGGCTCGATGACATAAAGGCCCTCAATCGGTGCCTTGGTAACTTTGATCTGTCCCATTTTATCTCCTTAAAACTATATACGCATGAATGTTCTTCGTTTGACCGAAGTTGTACTTATTATAATGCGATGGGGCAGAAAATGCCACCGTGGATTTCAGCACGGGTTTTTGGGGATTTCAGGCGTGGCTTTTCTGTTCACGGAGGTTCATTCTTCAAGCGGTTATCATCCAAAGCGAATCCCCGCGGGGGCCTGTTCATGGACGGCTATTGTTCACACACAACTTCATGAAGACATGCCTGAAGGACTCAATATGCACGGCGGGGCGTTCGAAATCTCATCCTCGTCTATTTCGCTGCCCGGGGGCTCAATGATATCGCACATAATGCAAAGATATGGCGTCATCTTCGTTGCCTGGGGGCTCAATATACACTACGAAGCGTTTTTAAAAATAATGTATAGATATTTCGGTTGATAAACAGGGGCTTCCGTGGAAAACTATACACAGAAAAGAAAAATTTAAAAAAGTGTATATCGGATGCCGTGCAAAGCGTTTCTTTTATTTCGGATTCATCGTCTGGAAAATACATTATTTTGAAAAAGCTCGATTTATGTATATTTCTTTTGCCGAATTCATTATTTGAGCAGGAAATCTATATACACTTTTGGGAAAATCCATGCTTTGTGTATAGTCTGTTATGATCTTTGAGGGGAGATCCTCGAAAAAATATACAAGGAGCAGGAGAGACAAAAATAAAAATGAAAATTTTTATCGATTTCGCTTGACGTGGAGCACGTAAAGGAGTAAGATACAGATAAATCAATAATAGTTATTGATTTCGAATTCACTGTTTAGGAGTAACGATGAATTATTCAAGACAGCGCGAGGAAGTCCTCGAACAGCTTAGCGGGCATCATGATCATCCGACGGCGGATGTGATTTTTGCAGAGCTTCGTGACAGGGATCCGAATATCAGTCTGGCGACGGTTTACCGTAATCTGAAGCTTCTGGCACAGAACGGTACGATTCAGAAGTTGAGTTTCGTGTCAGGCGCTGATCACTTCGATCCGAATGCAGAAAAGCATGTACACTTCGTATGTGACCGCTGTGGCGGCGTCTTTGATGTGCCGATGCCAGAGGCAGAGACACTGGATGAAGAGGCTGCAAGGCATGTACAGGGTATCGTCACGGGACATGATCTGGTATTTCATGGCATTTGTGATGCGTGTTGTCAGAAGGATGACGTGCTGCAGGGTGATGCAGAGCGTTAAATGCAAAGATGCTTAGAAAAAATTCAGCGCGAAGCTTCGATGAGGACACGAAGAAATGTCCGGTGTCAGCGCTCATCGGCAGCGAATGGAGTAAGAACGGATAAACGAAATAATTATGCAGCTGAAGCTGCTCATTTAAAAGGAGAATGAATTATGAAGGTAAAGACTTGGGTATGTTCCGTATGTGGTTATGTTTATAAGGGAGAGGTTCCACCAGAGGAGTGTCCGGTATGCCATGCTCCGGCGGACAAGTTCGTAGAGCAGGAAGAGGAGATGACCTGGGCTGCAGAGCATGTGATCGGTGTTGCAAGTGATGTTCGCGAGGATATCAAGGAAGATCTTCGTGCAAACTTCCAGGGCGAGTGCACCGAGGTTGGTATGTATCTTGCGATGTCCAGAGCAGCTTACCGTGAGGGCTATCCGGAGATCGGTGAGTACTATAAGACCGCTGCTTTTGAAGAGGCTGAGCATGCGGCAAAGTTCGCAGAGCTTCTCGGTGAGGTTGTTTCTCCGTCAACCAAGGAGAATCTGACGGTACGTGTAGCTGCTGAGAACGGCGCAACGGCTGGTAAGGTGGATCTCGCAAAGCGTGCGAAGGAGCTGAACCTCGATGCAATCCATGATACAGTTCATGAGATGGCACGTGACGAAGCTAGACATGGTAAGGCATTTGCTGGTCTTCTGAAGAGATACTTTGGTTAATGCATGATGATGGACTGCGATTTGCGCATTCTCATCGAAGAGCAGATGCTTACAAGTCTTACGCTGACAAGACCGGAATCGTGCAGATCAGGCTATGTCAGACGGTATAAAACAGACATGTGATAGTAATCAAAACCACGTGAAATGGCATTGTATATTTTTTAACAAAGGGAGGGCTGAGTCGTTGACGATGCCCTCCTTTTGGTATAAACTACAAACGATTATAGCTTAAAAGCTTCATTTTTAAGCGTCACTGGAACCCCATGTTTATGTTGAATAATAAAAATAGAAGGTGGCAATTATGACAGAGAAGAAACCAGTTTTACTGCTGATTCTTGATGGATATGGTATCAATCCGAATCCGGAGGGAAATGCAATTGCGATGGCTGCTACGCCGGTTATGGACCAGCTCGAGAAGGAGTATCCGTTTGTAGAGGGTCAGGCTTCCGGCCTGTATGTAGGTCTTCCGGACGGTCAGATGGGTAACTCCGAGGTAGGTCACATGAATATGGGAGCCGGCCGTATCGTTTATCAGGACCTTACGAGAATCACGAAGTCGATTCAGGATGGGGATTTCTTTACCAATGCAGAGCTTGTTGCTGCCGTGGAGAACTGCAAGAAGAACAACTCCGCGCTGAACCTGATGGGCCTTGTGTCGAACGGTGGTGTACATTCTCATCTCGAGCATATCTTCGGTCTCCTCGAGCTTGCAAAGCGTCATGGTTTAACGAAGGTATATCTGTATGCTTTCCTTGATGGCCGTGATACGCCACCAGATTCCGGTAAGGAATTCCTCGAGCAGGTAGAGGCGAAGATGGCAGAGCTCGGTGTCGGTGAGATTGCGATGATTTCCGGTCGTTACTATGCGATGGATCGTGATAAGAACTACGATCGTGTGGAGAAGGCATATGATGCGATGACGAAGGGCATCGGTAATCACTTCACTTCTGTTTCGGAAGCAATGCAGAGCTCTTATGATGAGAAGGTATATGATGAATTTGTTGTACCTTGTGTCATCGAGAAGGATGGCGCTCCGAGACATATGATTCAGGATGGTGATTCCTGCATCTTCTTCAATTTCCGTCCGGACCGTGCACGTGAGATGACCCACTGCTTCTGTGACGATGAGTTCAGCTTCTTCGAGAGAGGAAAGCGCCTTGATACTACGTTTGTCTGCTTCACAGATTATGATGCGACGATTCCGAACAAGCTGGTTGCTTTCCCGAAGCAGAGCATCACGAAGACCCTTGGTGAGTACGTTGCTTCCCTTGGTTTAAAGCAGCTTCGTATCGCAGAGACGGAGAAGTATGCCCATGTTACCTTCTTCTTTAATGGTGGCGTAGAGGAGCCGAATGCCGGTGAGGATCGTATCCTCGTTCCGTCTCCGAAGGATGTTCCGACCTATGATCTGAAGCCACAGATGTCCTGCCCTGAGGTATGCGAGAAGCTGGTTGAGGCGATCAAGTCTAAGAAGTATGACATGATCATCGCAAACTTCGCAAATCCGGATATGGTCGGCCATACAGGCGTGATTCCGGCAGCTGTGAAGGCCATCGAGGTCGTTGATCATGCAGTTGGCCAGGTTGTCGAGGCCATTAAGGAAGTAGACGGTCAGATGATGATCGTAGCGGATCACGGTAATGCAGATATGATGATCAATTATGAGACCGGTGAACCATGGACTGCACATACGACAAATCCGGTTCCATTTATTCTGATCAATGCGAATCCGGACTGGAAGCTTCGTGAGGGTGGTGCACTCTGCGATATCGCACCGACACTGCTTCAGATGATGGAGATTCCACAGCCGGAAGAGATGAGCGGAAAGTCTCTTATCGTTGAAAAATAAGAGCTGCTACGGGCAGTGCCGCAAGGCCTCGCCAAGCGGCATTGCACAGAGAGTTTGAGGTAAAATATATATGAAAGTTGGCGTTTCAACAGATTCCGGTAGTGGGATTACTCCACAGGAGAGTGCGGAGCTCGGCATTCGTGTCGTACCGATGCCTTTCCGCATCGATGATCAGGAATATTACGAAAACATCAACCTTACAAGAGAAGAGTTTTTTGAGAAGTTAGAGAACGACCACGAGATTGCAACCTCACAGCCGAGTATGGAGGATGTGATGAAGGTCTGGGATGAACTGCTTGAGACCTGTGATCAGATCGTGCATGTCCCACTGAGCTCCGGTCTTTCCGGTTCTACGCAGACAGCGATGATGCTGGCGCAGGAGGATAAGTACGAGGGCCGTGTGTTCGTACCGGATGATCGCGGCGTTTCTGTCGTGCAGCGTCAGGATACGATTTTTGCGACCGAGCTGGCGGCACGTGGCTATGATGGACAGCAGATCTGTGACATTCTGAACCGTGAGGCGGAAAGCAATCAGATATACGTCGGTGTGGATACGCTGAAGTACCTGAAGAAGGGTGGTCGGATCACACCGATGGCAGCAGCAGTCGGTACATTGCTTCATATTAAGCCGGTACTCGGTATTACAAATGGTGGAAAGCTCGACTCCTATACGAAGGTGCGGACGACACGTCAAGTGAAGGATGCAATCATTAAGGGCTTGAAGAATGAGCTGGAGAGTCGTCTCGGGGATCCGGAGATGAAGAACTGCTATGTGGCGATTGCGTATACGGATAATCTGGAGCAGGCGACAGAATTTGCAGAAGAGCTGAAAGAAGCATTCCCGGATCGTCTGAATCCGGAAATCGTCGTTCGCCCACTGTCACTTCTGATTTCCTGCCACATCGGTCAGAATGGTCTGGGGGCGGCAGTGATCGAGCGTCCGGTTGAACTGATCGAAGCATAAGAGGAATCATTTTCATCGAAGTTATGGAGGAAGCACAGTGAACTGTGTAGTATGACTTCAGCGGAAAATGAAAAATAGAATCAAATTCGAAGAGGTCGGACCTTGATGGGTCCGGCCTCTTCTGTTATGATGCTTTTATGAATTATAAACGACCGCTTCTTCTGATGACCGTGGTGTATGTACTTGGAGTGTGCGTATCTGCCGGGGAGTGTGGTGGTTTTCTGAAACTTGCTGTGAGGGTTCTACTCGTCAGCATTGTCCTCCATGGGGTAAAAAGGAAAAGGCTAACGAAGGGTGCAGTAGCACTCTTATTTGTGCTGTCACTGGCCGGTGGTCTTCGCTATCAGCTGGCACAACGCAGCTATCAGCAGTCGGAGGCGCGGATCCGCATCTTCGATGGGCTTCGTGTGCGCCTTTCGGGAGAACTCGAGGAGTACACGGAAGCGGGCGGAAAAGCGAAGCTTCGTATCCGGAATGCAGTGCTTTCGAGCGCATATGGTGATAAGAATGAGCTTCCGGCAACTGCGACCAGTGCGATGCGAGCACGTTATGATCAGTCGGTGGGCACGATCCTCGTCTATATGGATGCGGAAGAGAAAAAACCACGGCCTGGAGAAGTCATCGAAGTGCTGGGGAAAATCTCGCCGACGGAAGCACCTCGGAATGAAGGGCAGTTTGATTTTCGCTTGTATTACCGATCGATTTCCGTACATGGATCGATGTATGGAAAAAGCTTCCGCGTCATCGGCGGTGCACCGAAGCCGTTTGCAGAAGGTCTGCAACGGATTCGGCTACGCATGGGGGATATCCTGGATCAGCTTCTTCCGGAACAGGATGCAGGCGTTTACCGGGCACTGCTGTGTGGTGATAAGAGTGCGATGGATGCGGACATCCGAAGTCTTTATCAAGATAGTGGCATCGCACATATCCTGGCAGTATCAGGGCTTCATCTCTCAATTCTCGGCATGGGTGTTTACCGGCTTCTGCGACGATGCGGAGGGAGTAAGGCGGTCGCAGGCATCGGTGCAGCGATGCTGATCGTATCGTATGGCATCTTCACGGGGTGCTCGGGCTCGGCTCTGCGTGCGGTCATCATGCTTCTGATTCGATTTCTGGGGGCTGCGGAGGGGCGGCACTATGATCTTCTTTCGGCGATGGCGGCCGCAGCACTTCTTCTCTTGTGGAAGGAACCCTACATGCTCTTCGGTGCAGGATTTCAGCTCAGCTTTCTCGCTGTGCTGTCCATCGGCCTCTGTCATGAACTGCCGGTACCGTCACATCCAATTTTCGAAGGATTGTGGATATCCGCTTATCTTCAGCTCCTGACGCTTCCGGTGATTTTATTTCATTTTTTCCGTTTTCCTTTCTATGGTATCATCCTGAATCTGATCGTGCTTCCACTGATGAGCTATGTCATCTACAGTGGACTGCTGGGCGTCGTCCTTTTCTTCCTTTCTGTGCGGCTGGCTACCATCGCGGTAGGCGGTGGGCACTATATCCTTCGACTCTATACCTGGATTTGCGAGTGGGCATCGGCGTTACCCTATAGCTCGCTTCTTTTGGGACGCCCGTCTTTCCGACATATCGTGCTTTACTATATGGCGCTTGGATTTCTGACCATGATGTTGATGAAGCGAAAAAAGGAGGCCGATGATGAGCGGCCAGGAGGGCGATCCGAATCTGTGCGCAGCAAACGGCAGGCAGATCGGCTGCGTCGGTTGCCACGACCGCTTCTCTGCCTGCCACTGATCATCGCCATGTTTCTCCTGCCGGTGAAAGCGCCGAAAGGACTCGATGTTACGGCGCTCGATGTGGGACAGGGAGATGGGTTCGTATTGCGGCATCAGAACCTCGTGATGACGGTGGATGGTGGTTCGACGAGCAATCAGAGTCTCGGGAAAAATGTGCTGGTTCCATACCTCGAATCGCAGGGAATCGGACACATCGATTTCGCACTGATCACACACTGTGACGCTGACCACTACTCGGGTATTTTATATCTACTGGAAGAAGAACCGAAGATCACCATCGGAGAGCTGCTGCTTTCGCGGATGGCGGAAAGCGACGCGCGTTATGACCGACTTCGGAATGCGGCGGAAGAAAGAAATGTGCGCATTCGGTATTTCGGCTGCGGCGACTGTATCACCCTCGGAAGCGTGGAAATAAAAGGATACTATCCTGTGACGGCGGAAAAACACAAGGAGGCCAATGATCACTCGATCGGGATGCTT
>CAKQWR010000019.1 GCA_934279105.1 uncultured Oribacterium sp.
AAGGTCTACAAAGGCGCAGAGTACGATGACAGCTGCCCGTGGGAGTATTTCCAGCCCTGCAAGGATTCCCCGCTCCTTGAGCCGGAAACCCGCCGCGAAATCACCGAACTCCTCTGGATGCTGAAAACCGAAGGCGAAGAAAAAACCTTCGCCTACCTTAAGAAGGAAATCGCCCGTCGCCGCCGCGAAAAGGATCATTTCTAAATAAGCGTTGCCGCCCCTCCGTGGACCCCTCTGAGCGCCTCGACTTGATTAAATTCTAGCTGCGTGGTAGGATTAATGAAGTATCGCCAGAACGTAAAGACTTGGACAGTATGAGGTGAGAGAAACATGATGATTTCAACCAAGGGCCGCTACGCCCTGACAACCCTGATAGATATCGCGCAGAATTTCGACGGTGTGACCCCGGTCAGCATCAAGGAGATCTCAGATCGCCAGAAAATTTCGATGAAGTACCTCGAGCAGATCATCTCCCTGATGGTGAAGGGCGGCTTCCTGAAGTCCATCCGTGGCGCGAAGGGCGGCTACCTCTTTACCCGCCCGATTGATCAGATTAAGGTCGGTGAGATCCTCGACGCCGCCGAAGGCACCCTCGCTCCGGTCGACTGCGTGAACGGCACCAGCACCTGCGCAAAATCTGCCAGCTGCCCGACCTTCCCCCTCTATAAGGAAATCGACAACGCCATCTACGAAGTCGTGAACCGCTACACCCTGAAGGATCTCGTCGACCAGTCGAGCGCCGCAAACAGCAGCTCCTGCACGACGTAAAATTTTTTCAAATTGATGCTTGACATTTGCCCTTCTCTTCTGTAATATAACACTTGCGTTTGAGAGAAACGCTTATGCGCGCGTAGCTCAGCTGGATAGAGCGTCTGGCTACGGACCAGAAGGTCGCGAGTTCGAATCTTGTCGCACGCATGATCGTGCATGAGCACAAAAAGAAACGGGAGAACAAGTTTACTTGTTCTCCCGTTTCTTTTTGCGCGCATATAGGAGCATCGCTCCCAATCGGGGCATGACTATGCCCCGATTGCACGATCTGCATTCCCCTCATGTTCTAATTGGAAAACATCGAAAATTTAATAGTTAAAACATTGACGAGTCTGCCCTTTATGCTTTATATTAGCACGCGTAAAGAGTATTGAATCCTGTATACAAAATAGACAACATGGTAGAAAGAGGAGAAGATATGAGAGAAGAATGGAGAGGCTTTAAAACCGGACATTGGATGAAGGATGTCAATGTTCGTTCATTTATTCAGGAAAACTACACTGTTTATGATGGTGATTCCAACTTCCTGGCTGGACCTACAGAGGCTACGGAGAAGCTTTGGAACGAGGTTCAGGGACTTCAGAAGGAAGAGCGTGCAAAGGGCGGCGTGCTCGATATGGAGACCAAGGTTGTTTCCGGTATCACTGCATATGGCGCTGCTTATATCAACGAGGCAGAGAAGGATCTCGAGCAGGTTGTAGGTCTTCAGACCGATAAGCCGCTGAAGAGAGCATTCATGCCATACGGTGGTATCAAGATGGCAGAGCAGGCTTGCTCCACCTATGGTTACACACCGGATCCTGAGCTTCACAAGATCTTCACAGAGTATCACAAGACCCACAACCAGGGCGTTTTCGATGCGTACACACCGGAGATGATGAAGGCTCGTCATAACAAGATCCTCACTGGTCTTCCAGATACCTATGGCCGTGGCCGTATCGTCGGCGACTACAGAAGAGTTGCCCTCTACGGTATTGACTTCCTGATCCAGGAGAAGATGGCCGATTATGCAAACACCGGTGACGGCACCATGATCGATGAAGTGATTCGTCAGAGAGAGGAGATTTCCGATCAGGTTCGCGCACTGAAGCAGATGAAGGAGATGGCACTGAGCTACGGCTATGACATTTCCGTACCTGCAAAGAATGCGAAGGAAGCGGTTCAGTGGCTCTACTTCGGTTACCTCGCAGCCATCAAGACCCAGAACGGTGCAGCGATGTCCGTTGGTCGTGTATCTACATTCCTTGATATCTATATCGAGCGTGATCTTAAGGAAGGTACACTTACCGAGAAGCAGGCACAGGAGCTCATCGACCACTTCGTTATGAAGCTTCGTATGGTCAAGTTTGCACGTATCCCGTCCTACAACCAGCTCTTCTCCGGTGACCCGGTGTGGGCTACCCTTGAGGTCGGTGGTATGGGCCAGGATGGCAGATCCATGGTTACGAAGAGTGACTACCGTTTCCTGCACACCCTTGAGAACATGGGCCCGGCTCCAGAGCCAAATCTTACGGTTCTTTACACGAAGAGACTTCCGGAGAACTTTAAGAAGTACGCTGCAGAGATTTCTGTTCGCACTTCCTCCATCCAGTACGAGAACGATGATGTTATGCGTCCGGTATGGGGCGATGACTATTCCATCTGCTGCTGCGTATCTGCAACACAGACCGGTAAGGAGATGCAGTTCTTCGGTGCTCGTGCAAACCTCGCAAAGTGCCTTCTCTACGCAATCAACGGCGGTATCGATGAGAAGAGCAAGCAGCAGGTAGGTCCGGAGTATCGTCCGATTACTTCCGAGTACCTCGATTATGATGAGGTGATGGCGAAGTACGATCGTATGATGGACTGGCTTGCAGGCATCTATGTAAATGTTCTGAACCTGATTCAGTACATGCACGATAAGTACTACTATGAGGCAGCGGAGATGGCCCTCATCGACACCGATGTTCGTCGTACCTTCGCAACCGGTATCGCTGGTTTCTCACACGTTGTTGACTCTCTTTCCGCAATCAAGTATGCACGCGTAAAGACCGTTCGTGATGAGGATGGCCTCGTAACCGATTATATCGTAGAGGGCGATTTCCCTCGTTATGGCAATGATGACGACCGCGCAGATGACATCGCTGTAGATCTTCTTCGCACCTTCCTCACGAAGATCAAGAAGCACCACACCTACCGTGATTCCGAGCCGACCACGTCCATCCTTACCATCACTTCGAACGTTGTGTACGGTAAGGCAACCGGTGCTCTTCCGGATGGCCGTCCGGCAGGCGCTCCACTTTCACCGGGAGCAAACCCAAGCTACGGTGCAGAGAAGTCCGGTCTTCTGGCTTCCCTGAACTCTGTTGCGAAGCTGCCATATGAGTACGCACTCGATGGTATCTCCAACACCCAGACCATCAACCCGAGCGCACTCGGCCACAACGAGGACGAGCAGTCGAACACCCTCGTTCGTGTTATGGACGGTTACTTCGCAAAGGGCGCACACCATGTAAACGTGAATGTATTCGGCGTAGAGAAGCTGAAGGATGCGATGGAGCACCCGGAGAAGCCAGAGTACGCAAACTTCACGATCCGTGTATCCGGCTATGCTGTTAAGTTCATCGACCTTACCAGAGAGCAGCAGCTCGACGTAATCTCCAGAACAGAGCACAAGTCCCTGTAATGCAGGAAGGCGCCGGCCAGGTGCAGCGGTTGTACGACAGTCGATGCATACGGATGGTTACATACCTGTGATCACGCAGGAACATGCACAAGCATGCAGTCATAAAGACATCATGAGGGAGGCACCCACACTGCGTGGACTGCGCTCCCTCATGTTTTTATTTATACGGTCCGATGCGTCATCGGATGCACAGAAGAACGCGTGCCTCGGTAGAGATGCGGGAAGAGGAAATAACTTCTGCATCTCGGAAGCCACCCTGCGAGAAGTGGCGGGCAAGCATGCATCCTTGCGTTATCGTTTTAGAAACAAGTAGAAAAGGAGATATCATGGCAGAATCAATCAAAGGTGCAATTCATTCCATCGAGACCTTCGGCGCCGTGGACGGCCCGGGCATCCGTTATACGATTTTTCTGAAGGGCTGTCATATGCGCTGCCGCTACTGCCACAATCCGGACACCTGGACGCTGCAGAGCGATGATATGCGTACCGCCGACGAGCTTCTCGACCATGCAGAGCGCTACCGCGAGTACTGGGGCGAAGAGGGCGGCATCACGGTGAGTGGTGGAGACCCACTCGTGCAGATCGATTTCGTACTCGAGCTCTTCCGGAAGGCAAAGGCGCGCGGCATCAACACCTGCCTCGACACCTCGGCGCAGCCATTCACACGCGAAGAGCCATTTATCTCGAAGTTTGAGGCATTGACCCAGGTTACCGACACGGTCCTCTTCGACATCAAGGAAATCGACGACGAGAAGCACAAGGCGCTGACCGGCTGGACGAATCGAAACATCCTCGACTGCGCACGCTACCTCAGTGAGCATGGCGTGCCGATGTGGATCCGTCACGTCCTCGTCCCGGGCCTCACGGACTCGGATGAAGAACTCATCGCGACCCGCAGGTTCATCGACGAGCTGAAGAGCGTAAAGAAGGTCGAAGTCCTGCCGTACCACACCCTCGGTACCTTTAAGTACGAGAATCTCGGTATCCCGTACACCCTCGAAGGCGTGAACCCGCCGACGAACGAAAGCGTCGCACACGCGAAGGAAATCCTCGGCGCAATCTGATCCAGCTATACAAGGAAGAACGACGCGTTTATCGAAAACGTCGTTCTTCCTTTTTTAATTCTGCAAGGAATGAACGAAGCAATCCGGTTTGCAAAATCCATTTTAAAGAACCTCTATTCGTGGTAAGATGAATCTAACGATCATTCTCCGGAGGAGGTTCTGTTTATGTTCTATAATGAAAAAGTGTGGGCGGCGGTCGATATGGATACGCAGGAGAAGGTCTATATCCTGCCGAAGATGGCGAACCGTCATGGTTTGATCGCGGGCGCGACCGGTACCGGTAAGACCATCACCCTGAAGGTGCTTGCGGAGTCCTTCAGTGACATGGGTGTGCCGGTCTTTCTGTCGGATGTAAAGGGCGACCTCGCCGGCATGATCCTGCCGGGCATCGATTCCGAAAATATGCAGAAGCGCATCGAGCGTTTCGGGCTCGCACCGGCGGGCTTTCAGTACCAGGCCTACCTGACGCAGTTCTGGGATATCAACGGAAAGAATGGGCTTCCGCTCCGCACGACCATCAGTGAGTTCGGACCGACCCTGCTCGGACGTCTCCTCGGGCTCACACAGCTGCAGACCGATATCCTGACGATCATCTTCCGTATCGCGGACGAAGAGAACCTGCTCCTGCTCGATACGAAGGACCTTCGGGCGATGGTGCAGTACGTCGCGGAAAACAATAAGAAATACTCGTCCGAGTACGGTAATATGGCGACGGCCTCGCTGAACGCAATCCTGCGTTCGGTCGTCGCACTCGAGACCGCCGGTGGCGATAAGTTTTTCGGTGAGCCGGCGATCGATATCCATGACTTCATCCGTACAAACAGTGTCGGCCGTGGCATGATCAACATCCTCGATGCCGAATCGACGATTCAGAATCCGCTGATCTACTCGACCTTCATGCTCTTCATGCTGAGCGAGCTTTTCGAGCAGATGCCGGAGGTCGGTGACCTCGAGAAACCGAAGATGGTCTTCTTCTTCGACGAAGCCCACCTTCTCTTTAACGGTGCTCCGAAGGCGCTCATCGAGAAAATCGAGCAGGTCGTGAAGCTCATCCGTTCGAAGGGCATCGGCGTTTATTTCATCACCCAGAATCCGAGTGATATTCCGGATGGTGTACTCGCGCAGCTCGGCCATAAGGTGGAGCATGCGCTTCATGCCTATACACCGAGCGAAGAGAAGAAGGTGAAGGCCGCGGCGGCCTCCTTCCGTGTAAATCCGAATTTTGATACCGCGGAGGCACTCCAGAGCCTCGGCACCGGCGAAGCACTGATTTCCTTCCTCGACAGCGACGGAAAGCCGGAGGTGGTGCGTCGCTGCTATGTGCTCCCGCCGGCCTCCCGCATGGGTACAGTGGACGAGACCTCACGTCTTGCAGTGCGAGTCGCTTCTGACCTATGCGGAAAGTATGATGAAAGCATCGACCGGGATTCCGCGTACGAGTTCCTGAAGCGTATGACCGACGAGGCGACCGCAAACGCAGTGCGTGAAAAGGAAGAGGCGGAAGCGGCGAAACTCGCAGAAAAGGAAGCGAAGGAACAGGCGAAGCTCGCAGAAAAAGAAGCCCTCGCAAAAGCGAAGGCTGAAGAAAAGGCGAAAAAGGAGCAGGCGAGAATCGCGAAGTCCGTCGGCCGCACCACCGCCGGTACCCTCGGCCGTGAAGTCGGTGGCGCCGTCGGAAAAAGCTTCATGGGCAGCTTCGGAAAACGCGTCGGTGGTAACGTCGGTGCTGCACTCGGCCGCGGTATTCTCGATACTTTATTTGGAAAATAAAGAAATACTCCGATTGCGAGATGATGAGTCCTATGTGCATCAAAGCGATGTGGCTCGGCTTCCTCATTCGAAAATACTGAGGATGGTGAGCCCGATAAAAAGCAGGTTGATGATGATGACCGCAGGTGTCGTAAACCAGGTCTTCACCATCCGCTGAAAGCTGTGTTCGCTTCGACAGAAGCTGCACAGCTTTTTAAAATTCCGAAGCAGCGTCACGACCATCACGATGAGTCCGCCATAGATGAAGCCGATATACAGAAGGTTCACGATCGCGCTGTTTCCGCCGTAATTATTGAAGAAAAGGGCGAAGGTGTTGTTGCTGATGTGCATGAGAATCGAAAACGCAAAGCCATAGCGCTCACGGATAAACGCGAGCAGCATGCCGACGAACAGTGCCGTTACAAACTGCATCAGATTGCCATGCATCAGCGCAAACAGCAGCGCGCTGATGACGATTGCAAACAGCCGTCCATAGTGACGAAGCTGATTATAGATGAGCCCGCGGAACATACTCTCCTCGACGAACGGCGCAACGACGACCGCATAAAGAATCATCCAGAAGCCGCTCAGCCGCCCACTCGCCACATCCGTCGCATACTCGAGAGAAAAGCCCTGCTGATGCAGAAACGCCTCGATCGGTGAGAGCAGAATCGAGCTGAAGGCCTGCAGACCATAAATGAGGAGCAGCAGCCAGAGATACTGCACGATTCCGAAACGTGCATGCTTCGTCCGCGGGATGCCATCGCTCCCGAGCAGGAGAAGCATCAGTACGAGCCCGAACAGGCTCACCGCAATCATCGTAAAGTCCTCATGCTGGTAAATAGTTGACCCGTACTGGATCAGAAAACCACTTCCTACTTGAAACAGAAACTCATAAAGAAGAATCGCGAGCGCGACCTTCGTAAAGCTTCGTTTCGCCGGATTACTAAAATACATACATTGCTTCCTTTCGTGAGGACGCGCATCGCCCGATACGAGTCGTTCAGGCCATAAACTAGTGACAGTTCAAGCGGGGGCCGGAGGGCGGCAACGGAGGTCATACGGAGAGAGCGTGTGAAATCAAGCCGGGCCCCATGCTTGAACTGTTACATAAATGATGCACTGCGCGCACATAGATGGCATTTCACCGTCTGAGCTGCCGCGCTTTTATGCTATACTGGTTAAGCTACTAATTATACAACAAAACCCAGAAGGACAACACATGAAAAAATGGTTCATATATAATAAAAAGGCGGATTTTAAGGCGATTGCGGCGGCGCACCACATCGATCAGGTGACGGCGCGCATCCTCCGAAACCGTGAAATCAACTCGGATGCGCAGATCGAGCAGTATCTGCACGGTTCCCTCGAGGAGCTTCACTCGCCGCTGCTTCTGCCGGATGCCATCCGCTGCATGAATCAGCTTAACCGCGCCATCAAGGACGGCCGTCGCATCCGAATCGTCGGAGATTACGACGTCGATGGTGTGTGTGCGACCTACATTCTCTACACCGGTCTCCAGCGCCTCGGCGCGCAGGTGGATTATGTACTGCCGGACCGAATCAAAGATGGATACGGAATCAATGTCCACATCATCGACCAGGCGAAGGAGGACGGCGTGAGCGTTATGCTGACCTGCGACAACGGCATCAGTGCCATCGAGGAGATGAAGCATGCGCGTGACCTCGGACTCACCGTACTCATCACCGACCATCATGACGTGCGGCAGAAGGACGACGAGGATTACGGCTGTGAGTCGAGGGACATCCTCCCGCCGGCGAGCGCGGTCGTGGATGCGAAACGGGAAGACAGCCGCTACCCATATACGCACATCTGCGGTGCCGTCGTTGCCTGGAAGATCATCACCATGCTCTACGAAAACCACGGTCTTCCGAAGGATGCCTACCTCGATTTCCTCGAGTTTGCCGCCATCGCGACCATCTGTGACGTCGTGGAACTGCAGGATGAGAACCGTATCATCGTGAAATTCGGTCTCCAGCAGATCCGCCAGACGACGAACCCGGGCCTCCGCGCGCTCCTCGAGGTGCAGGGGCTCATGGAGAAGGACCACATCACCACTTACCATATCGGTTATGTGATCGGACCGTGTATCAATGCAGGCGGCCGGCTTCGTAGTGCCGAGATCGCACTTTCACTCTTTACCACGACGGATCCGTCGGAGGCCTTCACGAAGGCAGTGAAGCTGAAGGCGCTGAACGATGTCCGGAAGGAAATGACGATCGATGCCACGAAGGAGGCTTTCGAGCAGGTCGAAGCACAGTACGCATCGGATAAGGTGCTTGTTGTGTATCTGCCGAAATTGCACGAGAGTCTCGCCGGCATCGTCGCCGGTCGCCTCCGCGAGCGCTACTACCGTCCGTCCTTCGTCATCACGGACGCAGAGGATGCCGAAGATGGCACGCTCATGGCGAAAGGCTCCGGCCGAAGCATTGACGCCTATCCGATGTCGGATCGTCTCGCTGAAGTGGCGACGCTGCTCACGAAGTTCGGCGGCCACCCACTCGCGGCCGGGTTCAGCCTCCCGCGCGACCGCATTGACCTCTTCCGACGTGCGCTCAACGAGAAGTGCACACTCGAGCCGGCACAGCTCGTCGACAAGCTCTGGATCGATGTCCCGATGCCGGTACACTACGTTACCGAGGAACTGATTCATGAGTTTGACCGTCTCGAGCCATATGGAAAGGGCAACGAAAAGCCATGCTTCGCCGAGAAAAATCTTCGCATCATGGACACCCGCGTGCTCGGCAAGGGCCGTAATGTCGTGCGCCTGCAGCTCCTGTCGCAGCAGGGCACCGCGATCTCCGGCATTCTGTTCACGGACGGCGATGCCTTCCTGAAAAATAAAGGTACGAAATCACTGATAGATGTTGTTTACTATCCGGAAGTGAATGAATATAATGGTTTTAAAAGTCTGCAGATCGTCATCGAGGATTACCAGCTGAGGGCGTGCGCAGACCGACGCTGACGGAAAACCTGAGATAAAAACGCTGGTGCCGGGTGTGAAAGCTGATTTCGCAACGCGGAGGGCGGTGAATACGCATGAGGAATTCATATCGTATACTTCATGATGGATGACCGGCAGAGAAGCCGCAACGCGGCACGAAGACAGAAAGAGGAGGCAGATTATGATTAAGGAAGTAATGGACTACATCGCACAGGCAGACCCGGAAATCGGCGCTGCGATCCTTCGCGAGTATGATCGACAGATGCACAACATCGAGCTGATCGCATCGGAGAACATCGTATCCGGCCCGGCCATGATGGCGATGGGCACCGTGCTCACAAACAAGTACGCCGAGGGTTACCCTGGCAAGCGCTACTACGGTGGCTGTGTCAATGTTGACGAAATCGAGACCATCGCGATCGAGCGTGCGAAGAAGCTCTTCGGTTGTGAATATGCAAACGTACAGCCGCATTCTGGTGCACAGGCAAATATGGCCGTGACGATGGCGATCTGCGAGCCAGGCGATACCATCCTCGGCATGTCCCTCGACGCCGGTGGACATCTCACCCACGGTTCACCAGCAAACTTCTCCGGCCGCTTCTATAACATCGTTCCATACGGCATCAATGCCGACGGCTATATCGATTATGATGAAGTCGAGGCGCTTGCGATGAAGCACCATCCGAAGATGATCATCGCCGGTGCATCTGCGTACCCACGTATCATCGACTTCAAGCGCTTCCGTGAGATCGCGGACAAGTGCGGTGCCGTTCTCTGGGTCGATATGGCACACATCGCCGGACTCGTAGCAGCCGGCCTGCATCCATCACCGATTCCATACGCGGACGTCACTACCACGACGACGCACAAGACTCTTCGCGGACCACGTGGTGGACTCATCCTCTCTAGTGCAGAGGCAGCCGAGCGCTTCAAGTTCAACAAGAACGTCTTCCCAGGCAGCCAGGGCGGCCCGCTCGAGCATGTCATCGCCGGCAAGGCCATCTGCTTCGGCGAAGCACTGAAGCCGGAATTCAAGACATACCAGGAGCAGATCGTCAAGAACTGTAAGGCACTCGCCGACGCCATGATGGCAAAGGGCTTCAAGCTCGTTTCCGGTGGCACCGACAATCACCTGATGCTTGTGGACCTCACAAACATCCCGGATCTCACAGGTAAGACACTTCAGAACAACTGTGACGAAGTGCATATCACCTTGAACCGGAACGCCATCCCGAACGATCCGCGTTCCCCGTTCGTCACCTCCGGCGTCCGCATCGGCACCGCTGCTGTCACCACCCGCGGTTTCACGGAGACTGACATGGCACCAATCGCGGACTGCATCTGGAACGTCGCAACCAACTTCGAAGCGACGAAGGACGACGTCACCGCAAAGGTCCTCGAGCTCACAAAGGCACATCCGATCTACGAAGGATGACGCACTGCTGAGGGGCGGAACCGTCCCTGCAGTCAGTTGCACTTCGTCGTAAAAATCAAAAAACGGACCCTAAGAATCACTAGGCCCCCTGCAATCGCTGAGATTCTCTTGATGAGAACTCAGCGTTGCAGGGGGTGCTAAGGAAAATGACCAAGTGATTCTAAGGGCCCGTTTTTGATTTTTATCGTCCTCGTGCAATTCCTTCAGAGACGGTTCCGCCCCTCAGCAGTCGTCACTCACGTCGTTTTTAAGCTGTTCTGCGCGACGGTCAGCATCAGCTTGATACGATTCAGCTGGTTGACCTCCGATGCGCCCGGATCGTAATCCACCGCGATGATGTTTGCGTTCGGATGATGCCGCTTCAGCTCCTTGATGACGCCCTTACCGACGATATGGTTCGGGAGACAACCAAACGGCTGTGTGCAGATGATGTTGTTGACGCCCTCATCCATGAGCTCGAGCATCTCGCCCGTCAGGAACCATCCCTCACCGGTCTGGTTACCAAGCGATACATACTCCCGCGCCATCTTCGCAAGCTCGTGGATGTCGCCAGGCGGCGTAAAACGTGCGGACTGGGCAAATGCCTTCCGTGCGGTCTTTCGGAAGAACTCGAGCAGCGTAATCGCCGCATTGCAGAGCGTCTTCCCCTTCCAGCCGGCCCCCAGATTCTCATACTTGAAATTCTGGTTGTAGAAGCAGTAGAGCAGGAAGTCCATGAGATCCGGCATGACGGCCTCCGCGCCCTCACGCTCAAGCAGATCCACGACGTGGTTGTTCGCGAGCGGCGAGAACTTGACGAGGATCTCGCCGACGATACCGACCTTCGGCTTCCGGAGGCCTTCCTTCAGTGGCAGTACATCGAAATCATGAATGATGCCGCGTACGTTCTTCGAGAACTCGCTCATCGATGAGGACTTCTTCTGAAGGGAGGCGATGCAGCTCGCCCGCCACTTGGCGTGCAGCTCCTCTGCGGAACCCGGCGTCTGTTCATACGGGCGCGTCGCATAGAGACAGCGCATGAAGATGTCGCCATAGACGATCGCCTGCATGGCCTTCGTCAGCAGCGGGAGTGTGATCTTAAAGCCCGGTGTCGTCTCCATGCCATTTGCATTGAGCGAAATCACCGGAATCTGCGCCATGCCGGCATGCTCGAGGGCACGACGGATGAAGCCGATGTAATTGGACGCACGGCAGCCACCACCCGTCTGGGACATGATGACCGCGGTATGATCGAGGTCGTACTTTCCGGAGTTCAGCGCATCCATGATCTGTCCGACCACGATGATGGACGGGTAGCAGGCATCGTTGTTTACGTACTTGAGACCCGTATCGATGGCGGTTCGGTTTGCGTTGTTCAGAACTTCGATATGGTAGCCGCAGGCGCGGATGGCCGGCTCGATCAGCTCGAAGTGAATCGGGGACATCTGTGGGCAGAGAATGGTATAGCCCTCGTCCTTCATGTCCTTCGTAAAGAGCTTTCGATCATAGCTTGCCGGACGCAGCGTGCGCTCGTAGTGTTTCTCCTCCCGTACGCGGATCGCTGCGATCAGCGAACGCACACGGATACGTGCCGCGCCGAGGTTATTGACCTCATCGATCTTCAGTACGGTGTAGATCTTGTCGGAGCCGTTCAGGATATCACGCACCTGATCCACGGTGACGGCATCGAGTCCGCAGCCGAAGGAGTTCAGCTGGATGAGATCGAGGTCCTCACGAGTCTTCACGAAGGAAGCCGCGCGATAGAGTCTCGTATGGTACATCCACTGGTCGGTCACGATGAGTGGACGCTCCACCTCGCCGAGATGGGAGACGGAATCCTCGGTCAGGACAGCGAAGTTGTAGCTCGTGATCAGCTCCGGGATGCCGTGGTTGATTTCCGGGTCTACATGGTACGGACGACCTGCGAGCACGATGCCGCGGTGACCGGTTTCCTTCATCCAGCGAAGGGTCTCTTCGCCCTTCTTTTCCATATCCTTATGTGCTCGCTCAAGCTCTTCCCAGGCCTCATGCGCCGCCGAGCGGATTTCTTCTTCGGTAAAATTCCACTTCTTAAACTGCGCACCGATCTTTTCGAGCGTGAGATTGCCGATCGGACGAATCGAATCTTCGATGCGATCCGGATGGACGAAGACCTTCACGAGCTGATCCGTACAGATCTTTTCGTTCGTCAGTGCGAGGAACGGCTTCATGAAGAGGGTGGAGTTGTTCTGCAGGCCCTCGACATTGTTGATGATGTTCTCCGCATAGGAGGTGACCATCGGGCAGTTATAGTGATTGCCCGCATCCGGCGTTTCGTTTCGCTCGTATGGAATGCATGGATACCAGATAAACGTCTGACCATGCTTCAGCAGCCACTCGATGTGGCCGTGCGCGATCTTTGCCGGATAGCACTCGGACTCGGACGGAATCGTCTCGATACCGAGCTCGTAAATCTGGCGTGTACTTGCCGGTGACAGTACGGTTCGGAACTTAAGCTCACGGAAGAAGGTCGCCCAGAACGGATAGTTCTCGTACATGTTGAGCACGCGCGGGATGCCTACCTCGCCACGCTCGGCGAGATCGATCGGAAGCGGCTCGTAATCAAACATCCGCTTCATCTTATATGCGAAGAGGTTCGGAATGTCGGACTTCGATTTCGCCTTTCCGAGGCCACGCTCGCAACGGTTACCGGAGATGAAATTCCGGCCGGCGCCGAACTGGTTGATGGTCAGGACGCAGTGGTTGTTGCAGCCCTGGCAACGTGCCATGCGGGTGGTGTACTGGAGATTTATGATGTCATCGATCGGGAGCATGGTGGTCTGCACGCGTCCGTAAGCGGTCAGTGGAACATCTTTTTCATCGCCCGGCTTCATCTCCCGGAGATGCTCGTTCTTCAGCTGATAGCGCTCGCGTGCGATCAGTGCGGCACCGAAAGCACCCATGATGCCGGCGATATCCGGACGGGTCACATGGGCGTCGAGCAGGTTCTCGAAGGCACGCAGTACCGCATCGTTGTAGAAGGTACCACCCTGTACGACGATGTGCTGGCCGAGATCCTTCGCATCGGTGACCTTGATAACCTTATACAGCGCATTCTTAATGACGGAGTACGCGAGGCCGGCGGAGATATCCGCAACGGTCGCACCTTCCTTCTGCGCCTGTTTTACGTTCGAGTTCATGAATACTGTGCAACGGGAGCCGAGGTCGGTCGGGTTCTCTGCATAGAGTGCCTCATGCGCGAAGTCGATCACGGAGTAATCCAGTGAGCGCGCGAAGGTCTCGAGGAAGGAGCCACAACCAGACGAGCAGGCTTCATTGAGCTGAACCGAATCGACGGTGCCGTCCTTGATGCGGATGCACTTCATGTCCTGACCGCCGATATCGAGGATGCAGTCGACGTCCGGCTCGAAGAATGCCGCCGCATAGTAGTGGGAAATGGTCTCCACCTCACCCTCATCCAGCTGGAAGGCGGACTTTAAGAGTGCCTCACCGTAACCGGTGGAGCAGCTGTAGGCGATGCGCGTGTCGGACGGCAGCAGATTCCGGATTTCCTTCATGGACTTGATGGCGGTTGCAATCGGCGAACCGTTATTATTGGCATAGAATTTATAGAGGAGCTCGCCCTTCTCGGATACGAGCGCCAGCTTCGTCGTGGTGGAGCCGGCATCGATGCCGAGGAAGACATTGCCATGATACGTACGGAGATCCGCCGTCTTCACGTGGGCCGTTTCATGACGATTGGTGAATTCCTGATACTCTGCCTCGTTGTGGAAGAGCGGGTCCATGCGCTTGATTTCGGTATCCATCTTGATGCCGTGACGGAGCTGCTCGATGAGTGTGGAGATAGAAACCGCCTCGGCGTCCTCCGGGCAGTTCAGGCAGGAGCCGATCGCCGCAAACAGATGGCTGTTCTCCGGCTCGATGATTTCGTCGCCCTGCAGATGGAGGGTGCGGATGAATGCCTTGCGAAGCTCCGGCATGAAGTGAAGCGGGCCGCCCAGAAAGGCGACGTGTCCACGGATCGGTTTGCCCTGTGCGAGGCCGGAGATGGTCTGATTGACGACCGCCTGGAAGATGGACGCCGCGAGATCCTCACGTGCGGCGCCCTCGTTGATCAGTGGCTGAATATCGGTTTTGGCGAATACACCGCAGCGTGCGGCGATCGGGTAGATCATCTGATAACCGGCGGCGAGATCATTGAGCCCCGCTGCATCGGTATGGAGGAGGGAAGCCATCTGGTCGATGAAGGAGCCCGTGCCGCCGGCACAGATACCGTTCATTCGCTGATCGATACCACCCTTGAAATATATGATTTTTGCGTCCTCACCGCCGAGCTCGATGGCTACGTCCGTATCCGGACGATAGTCCTTCAGTGCGGTTGCAACGGCGACGACTTCCTGACAAAAGAAAACATGCATGTGCTTGCTCAGCGTCAGTCCACCTGAACCGGTGATGACCGACGCGAGGCGGATTTCACCCAGCGTCTCCTTCGCTTCCTCGAGAATATCTGCCAGCGTGCCCTGGATATCCGCGTGATGACGACGGTAGTCCGAGAACAGAAGCTGTTTCGCCTGATCGAGGATGGCGATCTTTACGGTTGTAGAACCAATATCGATTCCGAGTCTGTACTCTTGCATGATATAACCTCTTATTACCTATATACTTTCCTGGCACCTGATTCTTGTGATTAACAGAAAGATCAAAATGTGCTGAATAGCTACCTATATTAATATATAGAAAGAACAATGTAGCATTGTAACATTTAAAAATAGGGGGTTCAATCGGCATAATCATAAAACTTTTATGAAGTCGGAAGCGGTTTCATTGGGCTTATTATGGTTTTTGGGCATATCGTGAAAGCTGTATGGATATGGAAGTTGCACGATCTACAGAGATATGTGTATCGGTTGAAGCCATGCCGCGCGAGCTGTATGGATATGGAAGTTGTAGCATCTACACAGATATGTGTATCAGTTGAAGACGTTCTTACGTATAGTTTCCGACGGCCCTTTACGTATATTTCTCTTGAAAAACGAAGGGACTGCATTTATACTCATCACATATTTTGGTTTCATGATGGGGTACTAGTATCAGGAGGCTGAAATTGATAATTTTATAACCGGTTTTCGTGCTGTTTTACAGTTTGTTTGTAAATGAGTGGACAGGTCGCATGTCTGGTGGTATGCGACGAATTGAAAGGAGTATATATTGACCTTATATCAGAAACTGGAGCGGAAGTTTGGAAAGTATGCTGTTCCGAATCTTATGAAGTATATCTGCGTGATTTATGTGGTGGGTTACCTGATTCAGGCATTTAATCCGCTTTTCTACTATTACTATCTGGACCTGGATCCGGAGGCGATTCTTCATGGCCATATCTGGCGCATCATCACGTTTATTTTCTATCCGCCATCGACGAGTTTCTTATGGATGATCATCGCACTGTTTGTATATTACAGTCTCGGTTCGACACTGGAGCGGGTCTGGGGCACCTTCAAGTATAATTTCTTCTATTTTACAGGTGTGATTTTGCTGGTGCTTGCAGCGATTCTGATCTATCTTGTGACCGGAATTTCCGTTCAGATTTACCCGACGTATATGACCTTCAGCATTTTCCTGGCGTATGCGCTGACATTTCCGAATGCGACCTTCCTTCTGTATTTCATCATTCCGATTAAGGCGAAATGGCTTGCAATTGCAGAAGTGGTGCTGTATCTTTTCTATTTCGTAGCCCTTCCGGGACTCAGCAACAAGGTGGCGATTCTCGTGAGCCTTCTGAATGTGGCACTGTTCTTCTTCCTGACGAATCAGAAGCCGAAGAACAGAAATATTTACAACATGCGGGATTTTCGTTAAAAAACTACGAGCATGCACCGGATATCCCGGCGCTTGACATATATGCCGGACACAGTACCGGCCGGTTCTAAAAAAGAGGAGAATTTATGAGAAAGACGAAGATTGTATGTACACTTGGACCGAATGAAAATGATTATGAGCTGATGAAGAAGCTCGCAGAGAAGATGGACGTGGCACGTTTCAACTTCTCTCATGGCAGCCACCAGGAGCACCTCGGCCGTCTCGCGCTGCTGAAGCAGGCACGCAAGGATACCGGTCGTGAGATCGCAGCACTACTTGACACGAAGGGACCGGAGATTCGTACCGGTGAGCTCGAGGACCACAAGAAGGTGATGCTCGAGGCGGGCAACGAAATCGTCCTGACCATCGACGAGTGCATCGGAAATGCATCTCGTGTATACATTAACTATAACGGGCTCAATGAAGACGTCCAGGAGGGCAGCACCATCCTTATCGATGATGGCCTCATCGGTCTCAAGGTGCAGCGCGTGGAGGGCGCGGATATCCACTGCCTCATCACAAACGGCGGCGAGCTCGGTGAGAAGAAGGGCGTCAATGTTCCGAACGTCAGCATTCGCCTTCCGGGTCTGACCGAGAAGGATATCGAGGACATCAAGTTCGGTATCGAAGAGGGCTT
>CAKQWR010000020.1 GCA_934279105.1 uncultured Oribacterium sp.
TATCGACAAAAGCTTATTTGTCAGCCTGTTTTTTGCTATAAATCCGACATGCTGTGCATCAAGCAATTTTGATTTGTCGACCTGATTGACAAATTCAGCGAACTGGTTTTGCAACTCAATATCAGGATTTACAACCATCATCTTCTCAAGTTTTTCAATTGTTAATGCGAGCTGCGCACTTCCTGCTACTCCTTTATTCTTAAAATCCTCAATAAGTATGCCCATTGTATGATTTAAGAAAACAGGATTTACATTATCCTTTATTGATAAAATAATGAGATTTCCATCTTTGTAGTAAAAAGGATTCTCAGTATCAACTATCCATGAATAACCGATAGTTGCACCTATTGCTGCCACAAGAATGTCCCCCACTTTAGGCACTCCATACTTTTCTTTTATCTCATCATAGCGTTCTTGTTTAATAAATAGCTCTACAGATGGTTTTAAGCCAGTTCCCAGCTCTCTAATTTCCTTACTTCTATAAAACGGAATACCTTCATCAACATACTCATTTGCATAAATTCTTTTGCTTGATCCTATATTGGCAAGTTCACTCAACTGAACCAATGGCAAATTACTATCACAAAGTATATTACCAAACAGCTCGATAAATCGGGCTTTAATAAGATTATCTAATAGCTCAATTTCTTTTCTTCTTGAATTTATAACCTTGGTCAAACAATCCAACTGTTTCACAACCCTCAGTTGCTCTTCCTTTGACGGTACATCCAATTCAATGTTTCCCAAATTCTTTCGCGATATTCTTTTTCTTGTTGCCCCTTTGATATTTCCCATTAATCTTGTGTAATAAGCATTAGAACGCATGAAATAGCACAGATATTCTTTGCTTATCAAAGACTTGTTCGGGCGGCAAATTGTACAGTCTACCGCCGTTACCATTCGTTCTTTTTTTTCCGGAATAATACAAGCTCTTCCTACCGGATCCGGTAATCTTGATACCAAAATATCTCCTGGAAATATTTCTGTACATTTCATCCGTTTAAAAGTCTCTTCTGAAATATACTTAGCTCTTGATTCTTTTTCTAAATATATACCTTCTCCAATATTTCCTGTTTGTATCAGTCGGATTCCTTCTTCAGATTGATCTTTACTTTCTATCCAGTCCCCGTCTTTAAAAACAGTACATATATCTTCTAATCTCATCATCATCCCTCACGCGTAGCAGCAACATACTTGTATCTTGCCTGTGCCCCCACAAATATCAATTTCGTTAAATAAATATTTAGATTGATATCTAAATATGCACTCTTCACACCCGTTCTCTTACGATCATAAGTGCGTACCCCAGCAGGTTCGTTCCGTGCCACTTTTTCACGTCGAGCCGGTCCGGGTCCTTCATCGATAAGCCGATGCCCCAGATGCGGTCCTTGACGGCACACTCTGCGAGGATCGCGTCGCCGGTGGCTTTGAGCTGGGCTTTCAGCTCTTCGTTCTGCTCGAACTTCGCTAGGAGGCCCTCATAGACGAGGATCTGGCGCATGCCGTTCCATCTGCTTTCGTTATAGTTCGAGACCTGACGGCCCAGTTCCTTGATGCGGCCGACGTCATCGGTTTTCAGGATTTCTGCTGCGATCTTCTCATCCCGAAAGCAGCGCGCCTTCTGATACATCATGTACTGCTCCATCGAGGAGAAGCGGATGCCGTCCTTTTCGAAATCCGACCGGTACCAGTTACTCAAATATCCGTATTCCTCATCCGGGTTGTGAAAGCCGATGATCTGCTGTCTGTTCATAATCCGTTCCTCCTGTCTATATGCCGCAGATGGTCTTCTGCACTATGAGCATAGCGCGGTTCTGCGACAAAATTTTTTACATACCACAAACAATCCGTTATACATTCTGGTAGTACCGGACCGTTTTCCTGTGCTCTTCGGCGTACTGGATCTCCGAGCGGGTACTGTCGCCGATGTAACCGCCGACGTTGATGACGTAGATTTCGTCGGCCATGTCGATTTTCCGTTTGTGCATGTCGTCGAGCATCTCTTTCGTTTTCGAGAGGGTGCCTTCGTCCATGCCGTCCCAGACTTCCTGGTCGCCGGCGTGTCCGAAGAGCCCGACGCTAATGACGATATAACCTGCAAGCGTCAGCCGCTTCTGCGCCTCCATGAACTGCTCCTTGAAGCGGGTGCTGCCGCAGAGCGTGACTACCTTATATTTTCCCACCATGGTTTATCTCCTGTTTCCTGCGGCCACCTTCCTGGCCAGAGTAAAAATTGGAATTCAGCGAAGTCGCAATTTGCGACTTCACGGCCTCAACTGTATGCGCATTCAAATCTATCTTCGAATCAAGCATCAAATTTCAAAAGATAGTCAAAAGATAATCTCAAACAGTCAACTCTACACGATATACATTTCTTTTAGTTCTTCCAGAATCTGATCTTTTGTTCTCCCTGGCAAGCCCAGCTGTTTAAGATCCACACTTTCGTCTTCCATTCTCTGAACAAACTCCTGAATGTCCCCATATACACCTGCAGGCATCGTGATTCTGACTGTCGGATCAATCAATTCTGTCAGGCGGAAAACATCATTCTTATGCTTTCTGATATTTTTACTGTCCACATGTTCTCCCGCAGCCTTGCGGTCCGTCAAATCCATCCACGCTTTGGCCTTAAACGGAATTAAATATGCCGCATCCAGAACAGTCACACCATCGACCGTAACTTTCCCCAGTTTTAAAAATTCATAATAATCATCGTCCAGAAGAATCGCAGACAAACTCGAAATGTCGTCATCCATCGGGAGTGGTGTCAATACTGCGTCGTCCGGAAGATGCAGTGCATCCAGTTTCCGCGTAAAAAGTTCGATCATAGCTGGATACTGATTCGAGATCGGATGACTGAATCGATAAAACTGCGGTACACCTGAGCTTTTATTACAGTGCTCATATCCTGCCTGCTTTACATATTCCCAAAATTTCCTTCCGAAATCCGCGTCAACTGCTTCTATAATCAGAACGAGGTCTATGTCCTTTGTTGCACGAAAATCCAATCCTTCCTCTGTCATCAGAATGTCACACGCTGTTCCGCCAATGATCGTATACTGTTCTTCGCTTCCGCTGAACCACTCCTTAAAGCTTTCAATTCCTGTAACCATCTATCTTCCTCCACACTTCACTCAGCAGTTCTTCCACTGCCTGTTCAACGCGTTCATCTGCATCATTTTTTAGTGCCAGAGCCAGCGAGAGCTCATCAACGCTATGTCCCGTAGCTAAAATCCGTGGATCGTATCTCCACATTTCTACCGCCACCTGGGTCTTCGAATCCTGAAGTCTGTTTGTCATAACATTCTTCCACTGAGATATTTTATCTGTCGCATAGCACTCGACGGCTGGTGCGCTCAGCATCGAATATTCTGCCAGTGCTGAATATCCGCTCACCATCATATCCGCCCCAATATATTCCTTCGGAACATAGACCGTTCGCTTTACCGGATTCAACAGCTTCTCTTCCGCTTTCTGAAACAGCACTTCCGGCGAATCTTCGGACAGCAGACTTTTCTGTACACCAGCTTTCTTTATCCGCAGCATCCCCAGCTCCTCCAACTGTCTCGATGCTCTCGATATAGACGTAGCTGTCAGCTTCAAATTCTTCGCTGCCTGGCTCGACGGCAGCTCTTTCGTGCCGCCGTAAATAAAGTGCAGTAAAAGTAACTGCGCTGATGGAAGCAGATCTTCTCTTGGCTGCTTCTCAGCATCGCACCGTTCCTGCAAATACACGCTCATAAACGGAAGATAGATTTGCTTTCCATCTACGATAAACGGGATCTTTTCACGAAGCAGGTATTCCTTCTGACGGTAACTGAGTTCGTTTAGCACCAGCACGACAGGTAGATTCTCATTTTTCTGTGTTCTGGCAATATGCTTTTTCAGTACTTCGACCTGCTCCAGTTCCGTCTTTGGATAAAGAAAAATCGCTTTCTGTCCATCCATAGATACCTTCTGTAAACGATACCTTACAGCTATATAATTAGGCAGATGTTCAAACTCTGTACGCTCATAGATCACTTTAATTCCCAGGACTTTATAGAGATATTCCATACATTCTCCTTCAATTTAACTCTATTTTTGTATTATAACTCATTTTAAGTTACAATACAGCATTTAAGTTAAAGCAAGTTGAAGAAATGAGCAGATTTTCCAATCATCGTTTATCTCCTATTCATTCAAACACCTTCTGCTCTTGCATATACCGTTTCAGCAGGAATGCGCAGAAGTACGGGAAGGTGATGATGTTTTCGCTGGCGTCGACATTGCCCGTTGTGAGCTTGATTCCATGTCGGATGTCCGGGTAGCTGTCGCTTTTGATCAGCTGTGCCAGTGATTTCGAGCGGTTTGTGTTCGCCTTGACCTCGAGCGGGACGAGCTCGTTCGCGCTCCGGATGAAGAAATCCTCTTCCAGGGTGGAGTTCTCCTTCGAGTAGTAGAAGAGCCCGTAGTCCTGTTTGGTCAATGCTTCTGCCGCGAAATTTTCATAGAGCGCACCTTTATAGACCCCGAGGTTTTTATGAGCGCGCAGGTCAAGCTGAGCTTCGTCGTCGAGATTTGCGACCAGGAGGCCGGTGTCCGCCATATAGACCTTGAACTTCTCCTCATTGACGTTTCCCTTCAGCGGGAGCTCTGGGAACTGCAGGCAGGCGCACACATTGATGAGGCCGGCGTCCTTCAGCCACTCCACACAGCCCATGTAGTCCCTGGACCGCGCGCCCTTCGCGACCTTCGAATACTGGAATTTCTTGTTTTCTTTCGCGAGCTGCGCCGGGATCGAGCGGTAGACGCTCAGGATCTTCGCCTTATCGAGCCCCTCGGCATACTTCACGATGTCGTTCTCGTAGTCACGAAGGAGCTGTCGCTGCAGGGCCTGCGAGCCCTCGAAGGTCCCTCTCTCGATATAATTCTGCACGATGGCCGGCATACCGCCCAGGATGCAGTACTCGAGGAACAGTGTCGAGTACATCGTATGCTCGGTCGTGGAAAATGCAGCTTTCGAGAGCATGTGCTGCAGCATGTCGTCGATGACGTCCGCAGCATAGCCCTTCGCCCACAGGAACTCCTCGAAGTCCATCGAGTACATCGGGTAATCCATCTTGTAGCCGACACTGATGCTGGCGATGCGATGGTACTGAACACCCAGCAGGGAGCCGGAGCAGATGACATCATAACGGCCATCCTCCCGGAAGAATTTCAGCGAAGTGGCGATCTCCGGAAAGTCCTGGATCTCATCGAAGAAAATCAGGGTTTCACCCGGCCGAAATTTCTTGCCTGGGTCGATCCGGCTGATCAGTTTCGTGATGCTGTCCGCCGAAAATCCCTCCTCGATGATGGACTTATAGACCGGCTCCGTGATGAAGTTGATTTCGATCAGCTGCGCATAATTTTCTGCCGCGAATCGCCGAATCGTCTCGGTCTTACCGACCTGACGCGCACCTTTAATGATTAAAGGATAGCGGTCCGGATCACGCTTCCACGCCTGCAGAAAGAGATCTGCTTTTCGTTTTAAATATCCCATGATGACCTCGTCATATTCTTGACTGCTTATGAATTCTCCTGCTGTACTTCCTATAGTATACACCAGATTACACTTTTATGAGCGTTCTTTTCGGTGTTTTGCCACTTTTATGAGCGAATTTGAATCGCATTCTTACATTTTTATGAGTGAATCAGCGCCACGGTATGCCATTTTCATGAGGGAATAATTGAGGCTTCGTTACACTTTCATGAGGGAATCGGTGCTTCAGGGTGGCGCGAGGAGATACTGGAAGGTGGCGGGGGAGACCGGGCGACGCGGCGTGAGGAGGTGGTGGACGGAGGCATTGGCATGGGGATGACAGAAATATATGGCATGGGGATGGCAGAAATATATGGGTGCCTTCGGGTAGGTTTTATGGTACAAATATAGTTATCGATTCGTTATGGAGGGTGAACATGAAGCCGACCGTCAGTATTATCATTCCGGTGTACAATGCAGAGAAGACGCTGAAGCGTTGTGTGGACAGTATTCTGAATCAGGAGTACAGTGATTTCGAGCTGATTCTCATGGATGATGGAAGTAAGGATTCGTCTGGGGAGATCTGCGATGCGTATGCGCAGGCGGATGCGCGCGTGGTGGTTGTGCACAAGGAGAATTCCGGGGTATCCGACACGCGGAATCGCGGGATCGAGCGGGCGCAGGGAACCTATCTTCAGTTCGTGGACAGTGATGACTGGCTGACGCCGGATGCGACGAAGCTCATGGTGCGGTCTGCTGAGGAGACGGGCTGCGACATGGTGATCGCGGACTTCTACCGTGTCGTCGGAGAGATGGTATCGCGGAAAGGAGACATTGACGCAGACCATGTGATCGGGCGAGAGGAATTCGCGAGCTTCATGATGGAGAATCCGGCGGATTACTACTATGGCGTGCTGTGGAACAAGCTGTATCGCCGTGATATCGTGAATGCGCATCAGATCCGCATGGATACGAAGATCAGCTGGTGCGAGGACTTCATGTTTAATCTCGAGTATGTGCGCTATGCGACGAGTTTTTATGCGCTGCGGACACCGGTGTACTATTACGTGAAGACGAAAGGCTCGCTCGTGAATCAGAAGATCAGCTTCGCGAAGACGCTCGAGATGAAGCTCATGATGTTTGAGTGCTACAACGACTTCTACAAGCACGTGCTGGACGAGACAGAGTATGAGCGGAAGCGGCTGCAGGTGTACCATTTCCTCGTCGATGCGGCGAAGGATGGCTTCGTGTTCCCGGCGACGATTCCGGGAAACCGGAAGCTCGGCGAGGAGCGGAGCAGTGCGCTGCAGGAGGTGATTTCGGATGATGGCATCATCGTCGAGAAGTACCGCGACCGGAAGCTGCTCGAGCGGTATCTGGAATCGGTGGCACTCAAGTATGATATGACGATGGCAGAGATTTCACTGCTGCTCTATCGGAAGGATGCGAGCCATGAGCTGAGCCGGAAGAACCTCGCGAATCTGATGCACCTCAGCCGCGGGGAGCTACGCGGCACGCTGCAGAGACTGGTGGCACGAGAGATGATCGAGGTGGTCGAACTGCCGCGAAAGCGGAGCGAGGCGATGGCCGAAGCGACGGGGCTTTTCGAAATGCAGAACGAGGACCGGGATGTGGACGAGACCTGGATTTCGAAACCGGAAAACGTGGCAGGAAATATCGCAGAAACAGCAGACCTTATGAAGAAGAAACGTGAGCCGCGGAAAATCCGCCTCGAGCTGCTGCCGGCGGCGGACGCGGTTCTCCGGGACATCGAAGCTGCCGAGCGCGACTATGAGCAGGCGAAATTCAAGGATTTCACAGAAGAAGAGATCAGAACGTATACCGCGCTGAAAAAAAGAATACAAAAGAACGAACGGCTTACGTTGCAGAAGTAAGCCGTCTGTCTCCATTTCAGCATACCCAAACCGCAGATTTGCGTGTAAAAAGGACCGTATCCGCGATGCCGAATACGGTCCTTCTTTTATGGAGACAACGGGATTCGAACCCGCGACCTTTGCGTTGCGAACGCAACGCTCTCCCAACTGAGCTATGTCCCCGCTACAGCTGTATATTATAGCGCAGTGTGTTCCAAATAGTAACTGGAAATTTATAAAATCTGGCATCTCGATTCAACAGTTCTCATCTCAATTCAACTCTTTTCATCTTGGTCCAACTAAAAAGCAGCCTCCTAAACGGAGGCCACTTCTAATCGGTGAATCTACACCTTCCATCTTAAGCCACTATGCTTGATTTCATTTCCGGCATCATTTGACATCACATAGTATGTATCCGCTCCATTCAGTAACGATATGGAGATATACTGCGCATTGTCACGTGCATCAAAGGTCAGTTTAAAAAGATCAAAGACAGGATCACCCAGCTGGCAGTTCAGCAGCTGGCTCATCTCTTCATTTGCTTTCTGAACCTTTAATACCCGATAATACTTTTCGAGCTTCACGCCATAGTCCTTCTCCAGTATCTCAATTAGCGAAAAGTCCTCTGTTAATTTTTCGAAAATTCCAGGGAAACGTTTAAGCGGAATATAACTGTTGTCAATCATAATCGGCTTTTTATCCGCATACATGACCCGCTGTAAAAAGATTACATCATCGTCCGGATCGATTTCCAAATCACTGGCATACTCCTTTTTAACCTTGATAATCTCTTTTTTTATAACTTCCGATCTTGCGCTTTTTCCATTTCGTCGAATTGACTCGTGAAAGCCTAAGGTTTCCTGATCCAGTCTTGCCGCGTTGTTTTCTTCGCCTATCACAAACGTTCCCTTCCCCTGTCGTTTGATCAGTACGTTTTCATCACATAGCTCTTTGATCGCTCTACGCACTGTGATTCGACTGACATGGTACTGCTCTTCCAGCTCCGGCTCGCTCGGCATACGATCTCCTGGTGCATATTTTTTTCTTTCAATGTCTCTCCTGATTGAAATTTTCATTTGTTCGTACAACGGAATTGACGTATTCTGATCCAGCATCGGCTATTCTCTCCCTTAATTTATTTTCTCTTGTAATAGTCTTCTTTCCTTGAACCTGCTAATATAAGGAAATCCCAAGCTCTGTAGTATCTTCTCAGCCTCCTGGATTCCTGCACCAACATCCTGTCTGCGATGTGCATCCGACCCAAGCGTTATGATGGTTCCGCCCTCTTCCTTGTACCACTTTAAAAGAGTAGTCGATGGAAACTGTTCATGTACAGCCTGTCGAAGTCCTGATGTATTGATTTCAATCCCTTTATTTCTGCGTACTAAAATCCGGAACAGTTCCCTGACCGCCTCTTCGCCATCCTCTAAGCGAATGCTGATTCCCTGTCCAGCAGCATAGCGCTTGATCAGATCCACATGACCGAGACAGTCGAAGTCTCCCGTTTCAGCAATTTTCAGTAGTCCTTCCAAATATCGCTCTTTTAAGCTATCACAACTTACATTATGGTAATCGTATCCTTTCAAATCCATATTGTCAATTTTATGAAAGGACGCAATCACAAAATCAAACGGATAGGTAGCTGTAATGAAGTCTGCGGCTTTCTGCTGCAGATGAATCTGTCCTAATTCGGTTCCAAAACCCACATAGAGACGTTCTTTATACTTTTCTCTGCATTCCATGACCGAATCCAGACATTGATCCAGATATGCAGGATCAAACGCCGCACGCCCATAATCATCGGTGAATAACTCATAATGATCCGTGACCATGATTTCCGTAAGCCCGGCATCCACTGCACCTTGACAGATTTCATCCAGTGGCTCACTGCTATCCGGAGAATTTTTACAGTGTACATGATAATCCATATGAAGCATAGTATATCTCCTCTACCTTTTTACATAATCACGAAAGAAAGTCATGGATTTATCATCTATCAGCATGCTTTCCATACATCAAAATGGACTGTTGTCATTTCAACACCAGTCCATTCTTCTTACAGTTCATTATTGCAAAACTCACATCGGATGTGGATGTCCGAAACCGCCACGAATCGTACAGGTAAGCGCAGAACGCTCTGCCGCATAATCGAGTGCCTCTTCCATCGTTTTTCCATCACCATGTGCTGTTAAGAAACCGGCGATGAAGCTATCTCCTGCACCCATGGTATCGATGGCTTCTACTTTTTTGATTCCCTGATGATATACCTTCTCTCCATCATAGAACATCGAGCCCTTCGATCCTCTGGTAATGCCTACAATTTTCGTTCCGAATGTATGCACATGCTTTAAAAGCGCTTCGCACTCTTCTTCCGTCATGTCCGAACCGGAGAAAAACGCATAGCTTACATATGGGCAGGTTCTCTTCAGATACTCCTCATCCTTTTTATCTGAGAAATCGAAGGAAACTGCGCAGAGTTCCGCCAGTGCCGGAAGCTCGTACTCTAAGTTCGAGTAGCAGCTGGTATGGCAGATATCATACTCCTTAATGATTTCCTCATCTTCCTTCACGATTTTAATCGAGAATAGATGCTGACAGCTGTCACGAAGGCCTGCTGCAAATACACGGTCTCCATCCTTCAGGTACACTCTCGGCTGAGCCGAATGTGCATATACCTTTCTGGATCGGTCATACGTAACACCCTCTTCTGTCAGGCACTGCTTAATATAATCTGCACGCTCGTCATCACCGAAAACGCCGATGTAATTTACTTTTTCCGCTCCGTTTTTCTTACAGTTTACAGCTACGTTCACTGCATTGCCGCCTGGAAAATACACACCCTCATCCATATAGCAATCCGTTACATTGTCGCCGATTGCGATTAATTTCATATCTTCTCAAACCTCCATATTAATGTCTGGCACTCTGTCCCATTACTTATCACACTAACCTGTCGATTATTTGCATGAAATCAGCCCTTTACAGATCCTGCCATCATGCCTCGAACGAAGTTCTTCTGCATCGCGATAAACAGAATCATGATTGGGAGGCAGGCGATCACCATACCAGCCAGAACAACGCCCCATTCTGTCATGAGTCCGTCACTGAAGGCCATCAGACCTACCGGAATGGTTCTGAGTTTTGAACTGTCTACAAAAATCGTCGCAAAAACGAATTCATTCCATGCATAGTACGTCGTCATGATGACCACAGTTGACATGATCGGCTTCGAAAGCGGCAGATAAATCTCTTTATAAATCTGGAACAGTGTTGCTCCGTCCAGGATGGCTGCCTCTTCCATTTCTTTTGAAATACCGATAAAGAACGAGCGGATCAGCATGATGGAAACCGGAAGACGGAACGCAATGTATGGTAAAATCATCGCACCCAGGGTGTTCTTCAGCTTTAACGCCTTCAGCAGCATAAACAGCGGAAGCAGACATACCTGTGGGGAAAGTAAGAGTCCGCACAGACAGAATAAAAATACAAAATTTCCAAGCTTTCCCTTAATCTGGCATACGCCAAATGCTGCAAAAGAAGAAACAAATACTACGCCTGCCAGAGTCGCAATCGTAACGATCAAGCTGTTTGCAAAATACTGGGAAATACCCTTATTCCACGCCGTTACGTAATTTTCCCAGAGCCATTTTTTCGGAAGTCCCCATACATCTCCATAGATTCCCTGATAGTCCTTAAAGGAAGACATCAGAATCCAGCACAGAGGATAAATAATCAGGATTGCTAAAATACAGAGCACAACAAACCATAGTACTTCGCCTACTCCGATTTTGTTTCTATTTTGATGTATTTTACTCATCGCCATTCTCCTTATCCGTTCCATAACTAAAGAACTGTACGGAAGATAATACGGCTGTAATCAAGAAGATCAGCATCGCAATCGCGGATGCATAACCCATATTCTGCTTGATGAATCCCGTCTGATACATGTGCAGAGACAGAACAATCGTTGCGGTACCAGGACCACCACCCGTTAAAATATACGGCTCGTTAAAGACGGTAAATGCACCCACGACGGTTAAAATCATGGTTACAAAGAACATCTGCTTTACCTGCGGAACGGTGATATAGAAAAACCGTTCGATTTTACTTGCGCCATCAACCTCAGCAGCCTGATATAAATCATGTGGAATCTTCTGAATCGCCACGATAAACAACATGGTCGTATATCCGGTACTCTGCCACTGCGATACCGCAATGACTGCATACATCGCTGTTTTTTTGCTTCCCAACCAGACTTTCGCGAGATTATCTAGTCCAATCGCCTGTAAAAAGCTGTTCAGCAATCCCATTTGAGGATCATAGATAAATTTAAATAACAGACACACAACGGTCATCGAAATAACCGTCGGGATAAAATATACACTTCTGAAAAACGAGGCAACTCGCTGGAATACGACGTCCTCCAGCACTGCCGCCAGAACGAGGCCGAATCCTACCTGTATGATAATGGAAATTAATGCATAAAGAATATTATTTTTCAGACAGGCAAGGATAGTCTTGTCGGTAAAAAGCTGCTTATAATTTGCCAGTCCTACCCATTCCTTGGTTACCGAAGAAAGTGTAAATGACTGGAAGCTATAGATAATATTTTTAATCAGTGGGAAATACACAAAGATACCGAGTATCATGAGTGCTGGTATTGCAAAAATAAATGCTTCTAAATTTTTCTTCTTCGTCAAAATCATCCATCCCATCTTTTCATCACGTCCGAAGCAGGTGATTCCCTGCCTCGAACGGATTCATATTCACTATTTTACGACCATCGGGCCGCATATTTCTTTAATGTAAGGATGCTGCGGCCTGCTGTACCTCCTGCATACCGCTCTCCGGTGTTTCATCACCCGTCGCAATGGCCTGCGCTACCTGCTGGTATACGGTATATACGCCAGGATCGCATGCATTGTCGAACCATGGGGTGAGCTTCGTTGCGTTCTTGATGATATCCATCGCCTCTAACTGTGCCGGCAGTGCATTTGTCTCATCCACAGCACCTGCTACAGAGGAAATATCGCCGCACTTCGTGGTTAACTGCTCTCCACCCTTCTTGCTTACCAGCCACTTTAAGAACTTCTGGCACTCTTCCGGATTCTTCGCCTTATTGCTGATCATGAAGCCCTCCGGTGCACCGGTCAGCTCCTTCGGATCACCCTTGCCATCCTCAAATGCAGGGAAATTAAAGAATCCATATTCGAAATCATCCGGAAGGGATTTCTCAAGCAACGGAATCTCTGCAAACTGCAAGTACATGATCGGCGCTTCACCGGTTGCAAAATAGGTGTTTCTTGCGGTCTCATGATCAATCGCGGTGCTGGTCTCTCCCATATAGGATGTTAACTGCTGCCACTTCTTCAGCACTTCAGTGTAACCAGGATCTGTAAACTCACCGGTTGCAGGATCATAATCCTTTGCCAGCGTCTCCGGATCGATCATTCTCTGGTTCATCGTACCTAAATAGTGCAGGGATTCGAATCCATCAGACAGACCCGCGATAATCGGTGTTTCATAGCCTGCTGCCTTTAGCTGATCCAGTACAGCGATGAACTCATTCCAGGTTGTCGGAACACTGATATTATTCTCTTCAAAAGCCTTCTTGTTGTAATAGAATACCTTACCATCCTGAGACCATGGTACTCCGTAGATCTGGCCATCAAATGTAAACTTTTCAACACTCGCCGGTGCAAGCTGAGAGGACCAGTCGGTATCTGACTCATACATATCGTTTAATGATGCAACATTGCCGGAAGCGATCATTTCCTGTGCAAATGTTCCTGACCAGGAAGAGAAAATATCCGGCACTTCATCTGTACTTACAATCATACGGATTTTTTCTTTATACTGATCATTCAGAATGCAATCCATGTTAATGGTTACATTCGGGTTCTCATCCATATATTCCTGAACCAGCTCCTTAAACATCGAGTTCTTCGGATCATTCGGCCAGCGGTGGAAGAAATTAATGACAACCTTTCCGTCATCCGTTGTCGCTGCGCCGTTGGCTGCCGTCGTTGTATCCGTTCCGGAACTGCTACCGCAAGCTGCTAAGGAAAGTCCCATTACTGCTGCCATAAGTGCAGCAAAAGCACGCTTCATTTTCATATGTCACTTTCTCCTTATCTATATTTATGACAGAACGACGGAAATCCTGACTCGTCTTCCTGTCAGAACCCCCGTCGTTCTTTCGTCCTTATATCTGATTAGTATTCCATCTTCCACATATAACGGCGAACGCCAAGGTCATGACCTCTCTGATATGCAAACTCATCTGCAAGTGAGCGAAGAACAGCGCCTGCTACCAGTGGTGCAAAGTACTCTCTTACACTCTCCGCAATGCCGGTCATATCGAAGTCCTCACAATCAATCAGCATAATGCAATCAGAATATTTCTTACAGAAATTGTATGCTCTCTCATCCAGCGGTCTGGTAGAGCCGATGCCCTTCACGATGATAAATGGTACATCATAATCTGTCACCTCGAATGGGCCGTGGAAGTACTCACCACTATGAATGCAACTCGAGTGGATCCACTGCATCTCCATCAGCAGGCAGATCGCGAAAGAATATGTCTCGCCATAGCAAGCGCCGCTGCCCATGGTGTAAATCAGCTTCTCTCTCTTATACTTCTTGCCCCACTCCTTCAGCTTATCAGCATACAGAGCCTTTGCCTTCTCGAGAACATCATTGATATTCTCTACAGATGCGATACCTTCCTTATACTTATCGCACGGAGCAACTGCATCCAGAATACGGAAAACCAGAGAATATAATACAGCCTTATTCAAATCACTTGCATCTGCATCCTTGCCCCAGTCATAGTGAATCGGATATTCTGCTGCGTTCCAAAGTGGAGAATCTACAAGATTTGATAATGCAATCGTCGTTGCGCCCATAGATCTTGCCATCTCAGTTGCCTTTACAGTCTCTGGTGTATTACCGGAATGAGAACATGTAATAACGACAGAATCCTCGCCTAATGCCTTCGGCACTTCATGTACAAACTGGTTCGATGTATAGATACCTGACGGGATCTCCAGCTCCTTATCAAACATAAACTGTGCCGGCATCATAAATGCCTGGGAACCACCACATGCCACGAAATAGAAGTGGTTAATGTGCTTCTTTGCTGCAACGGCCGCAACGGCCTTGTTGATCTGATCAATGTGCTCCTGCTTCATAATTATTCCTCCAAATTTGCCATAGTACTTCACTGATTTAAGACGTCTTATAATGTACTGTCATTATATAACGTCATACAGCAACGGTCAATATATTTTTTGCAATTTCTCAAAGAACATTTCACGAAGCAGGTAGCTCAAAAATCGTCCATTGTATGCCTTCGACACATATTATCACCTTGCGGTATTCTTTTGCAATATGGTTTCACAAAAAATATGCTCTTTTTTCACGTCGATCGCATATTTCCAGCGCGTTATTATTCCTTTTCGGCTGTAGCACTCGGTGATAATATAACCCAGAAATTTAACTGCCATAACTATATTTTATTCATAAAACTTGATTTTCTGTAAAAGCGCATCCTGGGGAAATAATAGAATCCCAGAAGAAAAAAAGAATATGTAAAATCAAAAAGAGCCCATCGAGACAGCGGAATTTCCCCTTCATCTCCCCTCCAAGACGAAGTTCTTCATCAGGAAAGCATCTTCTTGCAAGGGGTCCACTGTCTCTCAGGCTCTTTTTTTCACTTTTCAAAATTAAAATTCGAAATGCTACTCCTCTGAGTGCAAGTTGCATTTCGTCTTACACAAGTAGCATTTACTTTTTCATATTGCATTACTTTTGCAATTCAGCTCTAGCTTCGCATCATTCGTCATTTCCATTTTCACTATATGTGCGTAGATGATATATTGGTATTAGGTATTTGGAAAATTGACGCAATACGGCTTAATAGCAGAATTTGACATTAGCGGACTTTGACTATAATTTGCATCTCTATCATTTGACATTAGCATTTCACACAATACAGAAAATATTCCAAATTAACATTAACTAAAATAAGGCTTTTGACACAATAAGCTTATATATTTAGAAATGACATTATATATTGCTAATGTCAATTTCTATCATCCAGCGCTATTGTGTCAAAAGCCTTCATTAACAAGCTCTTTCGGCCTATACCTATTTCAAATTATAATGTCTTTTTCGATTGAGTCCTGTTATTGCGAAAATATCAAATACCACGTCGACTTTGGTGCCCCAAGTACGCAAGGGATGAATGCATTTTCTTTCTAAGTCCCGTTATCACGAACATACCAAGCATCTTTTTCCCTTCTACTTCCCTTCTCTCTTCATCACACGCCGCACCATAAACATGCAGTAAAACATCGCAAGTCCCCAGGCGAATGGGTTTGAGAGGCAGATGCCGAGGTAGCCGAGGCTGGTCTTGATGGCGAGGAGGCCGCCGAGACTTCGTCCGATCAGCTCGCCGACACCGGAGATGATGGCCTGCATGCTGTAGCCGAGGCCCTGCAGTGTGTTGCGGAAAATCATGAGAAGTCCATGGAAACAGAACAGCAGGCTCATGACGGCGAGGTACTGAATCGCACCGGCCGTCACTGCCGGATCTGCATCGCCGAGCACGAGGCCAACCGCATATGGCTTCATAAAGAAAATCACCACCCAGGCCAGCACGCAGTAGATGAGTTGCACCATGCAGCCATCCTTGATCCCCTGTCGGATACGGTCATTCCGTCTCGCGCCGTGATTCTGCCCGACGTAGGTCGCCATCGCCATGCCGACACTCTCCATCGGCAGTGTGAACATCTGCCGGATTTTCTCACCCGCTGTCTGCGCTGCAACCGCCGTCGTGCCGAGCAGGTTGATGGCATCCTGCATGATGACCGCGCCGATCGCCGAAACAGAGTATTCAAATCCCATTGGGAGGCCAATGTAGGCGAGCCGCATGCAGTGCTCTCCCGACACGAGACGAGCCCCATGACGGAACGATAACTTCTCATGCCGCGCCGTTCTCGTAAAAAACCAGAACGCACAGAGTCCGCCGCTCACCAGCTGACTGAACACCGTCGCGATGGCTGCACCATCCACACCCATGCCGAATGGTACGATGAGCAGATAGTCCAGCACGATATTCAGGATACTCGCGATGAGAAGGAAGTAGAACGGATGCTTCGAGTCACCCATCGCGCGCAGTACACTGGAACCGTAATTATACAGCACTGTCGCAGGGATACCGATGAAGATGATGCGGATATAGAGTACGGCATCCGCATACAGCTCAACAGGTGTATGAATAAGTGCAAGCAGTGGTCCCGCCATCAGGGTTGTAAAGATGGTGAAGATGACACTCAGAATCACACAGAGTAGTGCGCCATTACACAGATATTTCCGAAGTCCATCCTGATCCTTCGCACCAAATTTCTCCGCAACCGGAATACCGAAACCGACGCAGGCCCCCTGCACGAAGCCGAGGATAAGGAAGTTCAGCGAGTAGGTCGTACCGACCGCACCGAGTGCATTGCTTCCGAGACAGCGGCCGACGATAACCGTATCAACGAAGCTGTAGAGCTGCTGAAACAGGGTGCCGAGCACCAGTGGAAACGCAAAACGTAAAATCTGAACCAGAGGTTTTCCGGTCGTCAGGTCTGTGACACCGGAGGAACGTGTTTCTGCTGCCATAAAAACTCCTTTT
>CAKQWR010000021.1 GCA_934279105.1 uncultured Oribacterium sp.
TGCTCCTTCACAGCGTCGAGCGGGCTCTCCTTCCACGCGCCCTTCTCAGCTTCCGCCGCGAGTGCCATGATGACGCTTAAGTCCATGTGTGCGCCCTCGACGTAGCCGTCCGGCTCCGAGCTGTAGAAGTAGCCGTTCCAGGTCTCCTCTGGCGCATCCCGGAAGCGTTCCGGCTCGAGATAAAGCATCTTTTGCCGTTCCTCCGCGATAAAAGCCTGTGCAGAAAGCGGTGCGAGACGCGTATATTCTTCTGCTGGGACATTCGTGAAGATCGCCGGAAGCGGTGCGATATCGATGCGCTCTTCGCCACGGATGATCTGAATGCCGATGGCTTCGAAGTCGAGCTTTTCTTCTGTGAATATCAGCTTCAAAAGTATGCCGATATCAGTGTACGGATGTACACGCTGGTAATCGGTATCAAAAATGAAGTTTCCGAGCGAGTAGAAGATGGCCTTCCCATCATCGAAAAGTTCATAGTTTTCCGGTACATGCGGATGATGTGCTACGACGACATCTGCACCGAGCTCGAGATACTTGAGATAACGCGCTCGCGTATAAGGACTCGGGAGACTGGTGAATTCCTCCCCTCCGTGAGAGACGATCACACACCAGCGACAGTGAGCTTTGATCTCCGCGATTCGTTTCGCGATGAGATCGAGGTCGTCCCAGCGAAAAGTACCGGGTTCCGTCGCCGTGGCCGGAATGCATTCTGCCTGATAGGCCACACAGATCATGCCGATACCGCCGGCTTCATCGAGATAAACAGGTTCGGAAGCCTCGGTATCATTCATACCGGCACCGATCGTGTGTGCGCCGATTTCTGTCGCACATTTCTTCGTACTTAAAATACCTTCGTATCCGGCATCCATGGTATGGTTGTTTCCGATGCTCCAGATGTCTGCATGCATAGCGTCGAGGACGCATGCTGCTGCCGGGTTCATGCTATGAAAGAAGACCCCACGGGAACCATCATCGACAGCGTCGATCAGTGCGCCCTCTACATTGGCGACGGTGTGATCTGCGCTATGAAAGAACGCAAGGACAGGAGCAGATAAAAAATGCTCGTCTTCCCATCGTTTATCCATGTAGCGGTCGAAACCGATATCTCCGGTGAACACGATGGATGTTTCTGATTTCGTTCCTTTGTGGCCTCTTTCTATCGGATTTTGAAGAGCCATAGATATTCCTCCGAAAAAAAAGAAGCAGGAACGAAGGACATGCGTATCGACATTGCGCCATGGTCATGGGTTCTTGCTTCTGTCAGTGTATACTTAACGATATGAAAAATAATTATGCTGATTTATGAAACCTTACTAAAATGGAATAATTATTCACGCTTATTTTAAAGAAATTTAACATTTGTGTCAATATACAGAATAAATTCGTATGTCGCGGATATAAAACAAAGGGTAAATAGTTCATGCATAGCTCTATCAGGATGTGGTTTGGAATAGGCTTTCGAGTAAACAGTTACAAACAAAGGTAGAGTTCTATAGAAGTTTTTTTAACTCCTCGATGAAACTCTGTTCGGTTTTCGTGAGCTTATGCGTTTCAAGGTGCAGGAGTGCGATTTCGATGGTGACATCGGTGTTTTCAATCGGAAGGTAGCAGATCTGTCCGTTTTTTGGCGCGAGAGCTTCGAGGTTGACGCCGATATAGAAAGCATTCGTGTGTGTGAGAATCTCGTACATCATGGACTTATCATTTACGAGAATTCGCTTCTTCGCCTGTTTCTCGTCATAACCGCGGATATCTGAGCAGGAGAGGATCGAAGAGACATCGCTTGCGGCCATGGTGGCATGAGGATAGTCCTTCAGCTCCTCGATGCAGACACTCTGTTTCTGAGCAAGCGGGTGCTGCATGCCGACCTGAACATAAGAAGGCTGAATCGAGAGGGTTTCCCACGTGAGATTGTAAAGACCTGCCTTGTGTTTCCAGTGCGCTTTTTCATCACTGGAAATCAGAATGACGCCCAGCGTGAAGCGGCCATCATACACCTGATACAGGACATCCTCTGCATTGAATTCAGAAATGGATAGATTCTGTAATTCGTAGTGCTCATGCTGATTATAAAAATTCGTAAAGGCACGTTCTACAACAGCATAGCGGGAGGAGGCTACGGAAAGGGTGAGAATGTGCTTTTTTCTTTTGTCGTAATACTGGTTCTGGAAACTGACGAACTGTTCGTTCAGGTGACGTGCCCGTGCGAGAAATTCTTCACCCTGATGGGTGAGGGTGATACCGGATTTCGTACGATGAAACAGCGTGATCCCGATTTCGTTTTCGAGCTCATGCAAGGCGCGACTCAGGGCAGGCTGCGAGATATAGAGGTTCTGGGCGGCTTTATTGATGGAACCGCACTTTTCGATTTCCAGTGCGTACTGGAGCTGTTGCATATTCATAGACATTGTCCTCCTGTGAATATTATATTATACCTTTTGCTTATAACCAATATCCTTCCGGACTATAACCTTCGAACCGAGGATGACTGGTATAATGAAGAAACAGGAACTTGTATGGTTATAAAAAGAAAACATAAGTGAACGAGTTCGTCGATCAGCGATGGGATGTGAATATTCTGCGATGAATATGCGTTGCTGATCCACTCGTATCGTTATGTGATGGTGAAAGGAGAAAACCTCATGTATGACTATCTTATCAAGAATGGTGTGATCGTGGATGGTACAAATACAGCACCTTATCCGGCGGATATCGCAATTGAGGGGGATACCATCGTAAACATCGGCGAGATCGATGCGCCGGCGAAGCGTGTCATCGATGCGGCTGGTCGTATCGTGACGCCTGGCTTTATCGACATCCACTGTCACTCGGATGCTGTCTGCTTTTTCGAGGGAAAGAATGCGAAGCGTCTGCAGCAGGGATTTACGACAGAGGTAATCGGAAACTGTGGTATTTCGGCGGCACCGGTAAATCCGGAAACGAAGGCGCTGCTAGAGAAGTACTGTGATCCGTACTATGCGTGTGTGCCGCTTCCGTATGACTGGAATTCCTTTAAGGAGTATCTGGATGAGGTGGAACGTCGGCATCCGGTGCTGAATACAGCAGCGCTGGTCGGCCATGGTGCGCTTCGCATCGCAGTCGCTGGCTTCGAAGATAGAAAATTAACGGATGAAGAGATGAAGAAGATGAAAAAGCTGCTCGCGGAGGCGATGGAAGATGGTGCCTTCGGTATGTCGTCCGGCCTGATTTATCCGCCTGGACTGTTCGCGGATGACGGGGAGATGGTGCAGCTTGCAGAAGTTGTAAAGGCCTATGATGGTATGTATTCTTCGCATATGCGAAGCGAAAGCGAGGGCCTTCTCGATGCGGTACAGGAAACGATTCGTGTATCTCGCCTGACCGGGGTCAATGCTGAAATCTCGCATCACAAGGCAGCAGGAAAGAGAAATCACGGGAAGGTGAAAGAAACGCTCCGGATGATTGCGGATGCCCGCGCAGAAGGACTGCCGGTGAACTGCGATGTGTATCCATACGATGCTGCAAGCACGAACTTTAACTCGATTCTTCCACCATGGGCGCTTGCGGGTGGTGTAGAGAAGCTGCTCGAGCGTCTGGAGGATCCGGACTTACGTGCACGAATGATCGAAGAAATCAAGAACGAAGAACCGGACTATGAGAGCTTCTATCAGCTCGCCGGCTCCTGGGATCGGATTCTGATCAACGAATGTGCCGTCAAGGCGTATGAAGGAAAAACGGTTGCGACGATTGCAGAAGAGTTAGGAAGAGATCCGTTTGAGACGGCCCTCGATATCATTAAGGAGAGCCGAAACATCGTGATGATGATTGTATTCTTCATGGATGCGACAGATGTCGCGCGCGTGGTATTTGATCCGGCGTCGATGATCTGCACAGATGGATTTGCTTCTCCTGGCAAGACGCATCCGCGCTACTTCTCCGCATTTATCCGCGTGCTTGAAAAGTATGTGAAGCAGGAGCATCTGCTTTCTCTGCCGAATGCTATCTATAAGATGACCGGTATGCCGGCAGATAAGATCGGCTTCACGGATAGAGGAAAACTGCTGGAAGGTCATAAGGCCGATATTCTGGTGATGGATTTCGAAAAGCTTCATGACAATGCAGACTATGATCATCATGATGCGCTGGCAGATGGCATCGATTATGTGATGATCAACGGTGCGCTCGCCGTGGAGCAGGGAGAGTACCATTCACTATGCAATGGTAGAGTGCTTCGGAGAGTGGATGAAAAGTAATCAAGGATAGATTGCTTTTAAAGAATGTATGAGAAGGAGTGTGAAAGATGCATTCATTAACGGAACTTATTAAAGAAGACATGCGACCGGCACTGGGGGTCACGGAGCCGGGCGCCATCGCATATGCGGTGGCATCGGCGAGGGATTGTCTTATCGGTGAGGTGGATAGCATCCTTGTAGAGTTAAACAGCGGCATGTATAAAAATGCATATACCTGTGGTATTCCGGGCAGCCGCTACGTAGGAAATTTATATGCGGCAGCGTTCGGTGCGATCTGCGCGAAAGCGGAGCAGAAGCTGGAGTGCCTTTCGAACATCACGGAGGAAGATGAGAAAAAGGCAGAGAGGATGATTCGCGAAAACCAGGTAAAGGTGAAACTCGACAGCATTTCGAGTAAGATTTTCATTCGGGCCACGGTGCGTTCCGGGGAGGATGTGGCGTGCGTCACCATCTGCGATGCGCATACCAACATTGTCCGTATCGAAAAGAACGGGGATGTGATATTTGAGAAGGCGGTTGCTGGTACAGACGGCGAGCAGGCTGTGCCGACGATCCATAAGTATACGCTGGCGCAGCTCGTCGAGTATGCAAAGACGGTGCCGCTCGAGGAGATTTCCTTTATAGAGAGCGCATACGTGACAAATATGGCGCTCTTCGAAGAGGGGCTACACAGCGAGAAAACGAGTTTTGCGAAGTATCTGTATGCACAGAATGGACAGCAGGTGATTTCGGAGGATGAAGAGAAAACGGCGCAGCTTCTGTGCAATGCCGCAATCGAGGCACGGGTGATCGGACTCGATCAGGCAGCGATGAGCATTACCGGTTCCGGTGCGCATGGTATCATCGCGACCCTGCCACTGTATGCGGTATGTAAGACGAATCACTATACAGATGAGCAGCTTCTTCGGGCGACGGCACTGTCATATCTCGTGTGCATGTACATAAAGGAATATTCCGGAAAGCTTTCGGCATTCTGTGGATGCGCGATTGCGGCGGGAACAGGTATGGCCTGCGGTCTCGTGCTACTGAAGCAGGGGTCGGTCGAGCAGATGGTACATGTCATCAACAACATGGCGAGCAGCATCACCGGTATGATCTGCGATGGCGGAAACCAGGGCTGCACCATGAAGGGAGTCGTGGCAGTCAGCGCGGCATTTGCGTCGGTGCGCATGGCGATGCAGGGCGTATACATCGCAGATGTGCATGGCATCAACGGAAGTACGCCGGAGAAGACCATGAAAAACATGGGAATGATTGCATCGCCTGGCATGGAGAAAACAGAAGACACGATTCTTGATATTTTAAAAAAGAAATAATGGATAAGAACGGGAAGGGCACGCTGTGACTTCCCGTTCTTATAGTTTTCGCCTATTGCGGACAATCGTCAAATTGTATTGGTAAATATGTACGTTGAAGTGTATAGTGATGCTTAGCATAGATGAAGGAGTGTCCGAGAGATGATAAATACGAAAGTGAAAGAATTTCTGGAGCAGAAGGGATTCGGCGATCGCTTGACCGAGCATGCAGAGACGATTGATACGGTGGAGCATGCGGCACTGCGTATCGGCTGTTCGGAGCCGGAAATCGCGAAAACGTTATCTTTTCTCGTGGATGAGAAGCCGGTCATCGTCGTGATGGCTGGCGATGGAAAGGTGAACAGCTCGAAGTTTAAGTCGATTTTTCATACGAAGCCACATATGATACCACGTGAGCAGGTGGAGGATATCACAGGCTTCCAGCCGGGGGGTGTATGCCCGTTTGCGGTTCCGAAGGATATCCCAATCTGGCTGGATGTCTCGATGAAGCGATTTCAGTACGTGCACCCCGCCGGTGGAAACGAGTTTACTTCGGTGAACATCACGCCGGATGAACTCGAACAGATCACAGAGCCGAAGGGATGGTGTGACATCTGTAAAGGCTGGGAAGAAAACGGAGAAGTTTAGTTTGAGGGCAGCCCCTTACGATTTTAAAAGATCGTAAGGGGCTGTCTTTTATACTCTATTATAATGTTTCAACCTATGATAAAATTCGAGTGTTGTACTAAATTCAGAATTATGTAGGTGATGTTATGAATCCGATGATGGTGCTTGCCGGCAGTCTTATTTTCGTGGGCTGTGTTGCGATTTTTTTATATATGAAGTTTCAGAAATTCAAGCGTTCTGAAATAGGGCAGCTTGCAGGAGAGCTGATAAAGGATTTTAAGTCGGGTGAAGGTGTGGTGACCGAGGAGGAAATCGCACGGACGCCGAAGTCGGTATCCGCGATGGACTCGGTCTATCTCCCGAATATCATGAAGGATTTTCCGGAGTTTAACTGGGCAGAGTGGAGAGCAGGTGTCAGAAATGCAGTGATGCGCTATATGCAGGCCCTTGATGAAGGCGATGCCTCCATCCTCGGAGAGTACCCGGGATTACGGAAAAAGGCGGAAGTGGAAATCGCCGCAACCGCATCGAGGGAATATAAGAACCGCTGGGTATATAAAACAGCCATCCGTCGTTATGATAAGACGAAGGGACTCTGTACGATTCATACGGAAACCTCGGCGAGCTACGATGCAGGAGGAAAAACACAGCAGACAGTATTTGATGTTGATCTTGTTTATGTGCAGGATGCGGATCAGCTGGATGGTGAGATGTTGGGATATAGCTGTCCGAACTGTGGTGCACCGGTGAAAAAGCTCGGCAGCAAGGTCTGCGAGTACTGCGGTACCGCACTGGAACCGATGAATATTCGCGTATGGCAGATAAAGGATATTCAGGAAGAAAAATAAATATATCGATCATCCTTCGTGATGTAGAGATAAATTATGTAGTTAGAGCAGCTCATGGATGGAGACGTCCGATGGGCTGTTCTTTTTGCTTCGAAAAAGCAGAATAGCATAATCCTATAAAAATTTGAAATACATAGCAAAAAACTTATACCACCTATTCGAATATAAATATTAGCGTGATTGTACGTGTAATGGTACACTGCAAATATCAAATGACACACATACAAAAGGGGGAAAACGTATGTCAGAATTCGTCGTAGGTATTTTGGGATTCGTCTGTATCATCGCGCTGGTTGTGACGCTGTTTAAGAGCAAAACCACACCGAGCATGGCCTTCATCATCTTTCCATCACTTCTTGCGCTGATTCTGGTCATCGGTGGCTACTATTCCATCGACCAGATCGGTGATCTTATCAAGGGTGGATTCAAGAGCACCGGCCCGACCGCAGCACTGTTCGTATTCTCTGTGCTGTTCTTCGGAATCATGACCGATGCCGGCATGTTCGACGTTATCATCAACAAGCTGATGAAGTATGTCGGTGACAATGTAATCGGTGTTACCGTCATGACCGCCATCATCGCACTGATCGGTCATCTCGATGGCGGTGGAGCATCTACCTTCCTGATCGTCGTTCCGGCGATGCTTCCGGTTTATAAGAAGATGCATATGAGATCGACGACGCTGCTTCGTGTCGCTGTTCTCGCCATGGGTGTTCTTAACCTGATGCCGTGGGCAGGTCCGACCATGAGAGCCGCATCCGTACTTGGTATGGAGGCTGGTCAGCTCTGGAATAAGCTGATTCCGATTCAGATCTTTGGTATCGTTCTCTGTCTTGTACATGCGGTATTTGCCGGCGTGCAGGAGAAGAGAAGAGGCGCAGGTCTCAATGGTAAGCTGGCACAGGCAGCAAGTGCAGAAGAGGCTGCAGAAGAGGCACAGCATGCGGCTGATGAGAATGAGTACGCTCGTCCGAAGCTTTTTGCCTTCAATATCTGCCTGACCATCGCCGTTATCGCAATGCTCGTATGGGATCAGTTCCCGAGCTACTATCCGTTCATGCTGGGTGTGGCAGCAGCCCTCCTCGTGAACTATACACCGATCAAGCTGCAGAAGAAGATGATCAACCGTCATGCAGGTCCTGCGCTGATGATGTGTTCCACACTTATGGGTGCAGCGGTTCTGATGGGTGTTCTCGTATATGGTTTCAATGCAGACGGCGCCGCAGCAATCGCGAAGCCAGGTGTTGAGATGATGAAGACCTCTGTTGTATCCAACATGGCGGGTATCATCTCGATGATTCTTCCGGCATCACTCGGACAGCATCTGCCACTCGTGATTGGTATCCTTTCTGTACCGCTCGCACTCTGCTTCGATACGGATTCCTACTTCTATGGTATGCTTCCGGTTATGATCGCCATCGGCGCATCCTTCGGTGTAGAGGCATTCCCAATCGCTGTTGCGATGGTTGTTTGCCGTAACTGTGCAACCTTCATCAGCCCGATGGTACCGGCTACACTGCTTGGTATCGGACTTGCCGATGTCGACATCAAGGATCACATCCATGCATCTTTCGGTTATGTATGGGTATTCTCGATTCTCTGCATGCTGTTCGCAGTCATCATGGGTATCCTGCCACTGTGATAGGGACAAGTTGAATCAATCATAGACGCAAAAAGAGACCGTCGCATGATCGGATGAAAATCCGGACGTGTGGCGGTTTTCTTTTGCTTTTCTTTGCAATCGTTTGCTATAATAATTGCACAAGTTGCAAGATGATAGGGAGGAACCCCATGACGATTTATGACATCGCACGCGAAGCCGGTGTTTCGGCCAGTACTGTGTCTCGTGTTATTAATAACAAAACAGGTATTAAGGAGAGCACGCGGAAAAAGGTACAGGAACTTCTGGAAAAATACAACTATACGCCGGATATCGCGGCGCGTGGACTCGTCATGCAGGCATCTAAATTCATCGGGATTCTGATCGAAGATATCCGGGTTTCTCATCATACGGAGTCTGCATATGTGATTGAGCAGGAGATGACTCGACAGGGCTATACCTGTATTACATTCAGCACAGGTGTCGATAGTAAGCAAAAAGCGCATTATATCGAAATTCTGGAGCAGCGTCGTGTAGAGGGCGCGATTTTCATCGGCTCCATGTTTGGTACTGACGAGGTACGGAAGAGCGTAGAACAGCACCTTTCGAACATTCCGGTGGTGGTCGTAAACGGAACACTGGAACTGCCCAACACCTACAGTGTTCTCATCGATGAAGAACGCGGTACCGAGGAATGCGTAGATCTGCTGATTCGGAAGGGGCGGAAGCAGCTGGCGTACCTGATGGATATGGCAAGCCCTGCCAATGAGAAAAAGAACCGTGGCTTCTGTACCGGGATGCTCCGTAACGGGATGGAATCGGCCGGGCATTTGATCTATACGGAAATCGATGGAACCACAGATCCACGAAGCTCGATAGAAAGAGGTGCTTCCGAGACTGCAGAGCTTCTCAGACGAACGCCTGATGTGGACGGGATTCTCTGCGCTACGGATATGCTGGCGATCGGCTGTATTCAGGAATTAAAGCGACAGCATATCGCCGTACCGGAACAGGTGGCGGTGATCGGCGTTGATAATACCTTATATGGAGAGCTATGCACGCCATCACTGACGACGCTGGATAACAAGCTCGGTGAGGTGAGCCTCGCTGCGGTCAATATACTGCTGGATGTACTGCAGAATCGACCGGTGAGCCATAAACTCATGCTTCTTACCGAAATTATCCAGCGGGAAAGCAGTGAATGATATTGCAAAATCGTTCATCATCGTGTAATCTTTAAAAGAAAAAACTGCAATCGATTGCAAAACCTGGGCTGCAAGTGAAAGAGAAGCGATAAGGAGGATAGAGTTATGAGAGTTGCTTATGAGACGATGCTGGCTGAGTTCGAGCGTGTACTGAAAAAGTATGGATTCAGCGAGGAGCGTGCGCACGATGCTGCTGAAATTTTCGCTCAGAATAGTCTCGCCGGAGTATTCAGTCACGGACTGAATCGTTTTCCGGTCGTTGTGGATTACCTGAAAAAGGGCGAAATTGATCCTGCCGCTGAAGCGGAGTGTATTGCAAGCTTCGGCGCGATGGAGCGTTGGGATGGTCATAGAGGCTTCGGTCCTCTGAATGCGAAGTGTGCGATGAATCGTGCTGTAGAGCTGGCACATCAGTATGGCATCGGCATGGTGGCGCTCGGCAACAACAATCACTGGATGCGTGGCGGTACCTATGGATGGCAGGCAGCAGATGCAGGCTGTATCGGTATCTGCTGGTCCAACACCTGTCCGAATATGCCGGCGTGGGGTGCAAAGGACCATCATATCGGTAACAATCCGCTGATTCTTGCAGTTCCGCGCTCGAACGGTGAGCACATCATGGTAGACTGTGCCCTGAGTCAGTTCAGCTATGGCAAGCTTGAGACTACCCGCCTTGCAGGCAAGCAGCTTCCGGTTGTGGGCGGTTACGATGAAAATGGCAATTTAACCACGGATCCTGCAGCGATCGAAAAGAGCCGTCGTATGATTCCGATCGGCTACTGGAAGGGTAGTGGTCTTTCGATTCTTCTCGATATGATGGCTACGATACTGACCGATGCAAATTCGGTGGCGAAAATCGGCACCTTCGGAGATGAGGTCGGCCTGACCCAGATTATGATTGCCATCGATCCAGGTAAATTCCAGTCCGTCGAGGAGACCGATGCCATCGTGAATGCTATTGCAGCGGATGTAGCCTCCAGCGAGCCGATCGAGGAAGGAACAGAGGTGCGTTGCCCTGGTATGGGAGAGCATCGCAATCGGAAGGAGAATCTGGAGCTGGGCATCCCGGTCGCAGAAGAAAAGTGGAACGAAGTGCTGGCTATGTAATATAAAACTGTCAGAAATGTCGGAATTCCGGCGGTGAAATAAAAAGATTTGTGCAAACTGTAAAACTTGCTATAATCAATGTATTATTTTACAGGAGGCCGCTGGCATGAAGCAGTTAAATGAAAAGGTAGCAATCGTTACAGGTGCAGGACAGGGAATAGGCAAGGGCATCGCCCTCTGTCTTGCGAAGAGAGGCGTGAAAGTAGTTGCGACAGGACGTCGTCTGGAGCCGATCGAACAGACCATCGCAGAAATCAAGGAGCTTGGCGGAGAGGGTTTCGCGATGAGCTGTGATTCTGCAGATCGAGACAGAGTAGAAGAAGTCGTGAAGGCGACGGTAGAGAAGTATGGAACAATCGATGTTGTGGTGAACAACGGACAGGCCATCGTTCCTTCTTCCCCGGTAGAAGAAACAACATATGATAACATGCTGAAGGCATGGCAGAGTGGTGTGATTGGTTCTCTGAACTATATGCAGGCGGCATTCCCATATATGAAGGAACAGCATGAGGGTAGAATCATCAACTTTGCGTCCGCAACCGGTATGTTCGGCATCGCCGGACAGCTTGCGTATGGCTCAAATAAGGAAGCTTTACGTGGACTGACGAAGATCGCAGCGAAGGAGTGGGGCCAGTATGGTATCTGCGTGAACATCGTCCTTCCTGGTGCAGAATCGCCTGCCGCGAAGGCCTGGGCCGAGAAATTCCCAGAAGAGTACGCAAAGCAGGTGAATCTGAATCCGATGAAGCGTTTCGGTGATCCGGAGATGGACATCGCACCGGTCATCGCCTTCCTCGCCGGTCCGGATTCATGCTACTTCTCGGGCCAGAGCGTCATCGTCGACGGTGCGAACTCAATTATGCCGTAAACGATGAATGGTCGGCGTGGTGTGATGAACATAAGCTGGGAATCATACAACTTGTAAAGAAAGCAAAACCACCAGCTTAGCTGGTGGTTTTGCTTTCTTTACAAGTACAGGCTGGATGGGAGGTGGCATACGTGGCGACAGACGAAATGACATACCAGCGATATCTGGAGGGTGAAAGTGATGCCGCTGACCTGCTGGTGGAAAAATACGCTGATTTGCTGATTTGTTACATCAACGCTTATATTAAGGATATTCATGAGGCTGAGGATCTGATGATTGAAGCTTTTTCACAGATATTTGCAAAAGAACGACCGATTTCAGGAAATGGAAGTTTCAAGGCATATCTATATAAAACCGCTCGTAACCTCGCTCTGCGCCACCGAAAAAAATGCGGTCACTTCATTTTGTGGATGGATCATCTCGAATTTGAACTGCCAGACAATATCTTGACCGAAACCAGTGTGCTTCTGAATGAGCGGAATCGTCAGCTTTATGCAGCGCTGGATAAACTGAAACCGGAATATCGGGAAGCAGTATACCTTATTTACCTTGAGGGGATGAGCTATCGTAATGTGGCAGCGGTTATGTCGAAAAGTGAGCAGCAAATTAAAAATCTTGTTTACCGTGGCAAACAGCGCCTGAAGTCTATTCTGGAGAAGGAGGGATTTGAATATGCGGACGAATGAACAACGCACTCTGTTGATTCATAAACGGACAGCGGAAATAAAGCGAGAACATCGGATTAGAAAACAGCGGAGATTTGATGCAGTCTGTATGGTGATCTGTATGGTTTTCGTTATAGGAATCGGTGCATGGATACCGGAACCGATGGCAGATTCCACGGCTGGAAACATCATCCATTCTACAGGAGCAGCAAGTATGATTGCCAGTCATGTTGCCCTGGGCTATATCATTACAGGATTGCTGGCATTTCTACTTGGCGTATGTGTGACCATATTGCTGTACCGTCTGCGACAGCGAAATGAGCACAGACACAGAGAGGAAATGGAAGATGGGCTTTGAACTGATTGACAATAGTTTCCAGATAATCATGCTGGGAATTTGCACCATCATCGCTCTTTTTCTGGCGCTTAGGTATAAAAGCCGGAGTATGTTGATTCTGGCGCTGGCATATGCCTGTTTCTGCATGGGAACGACATACTATATTCTGTATCTGGTCATCATGGGAAAAGTTCCACAGATTTTTTATGTGGCGGAGATTTCCTGGCTGGCAGCGTGGCTTTTTTACCTGTCTGTCCAGATTCTGCGGATGGAGAAAATCGGATATTGCTTCTCGTGGCTTGCTGGTGGTCTGGCGATACTTATCGCCGTAGTTGCTTTTTCCGACCGTGTCTTTGGGCCTTCTCTTTTCTTCTCAGCACTGTTTGCACTCACGGCAGGAACGAACCTGTATCTTTCGATTCTTGGCATACGAAGTGTTCATCCTTATAGAAGCATGGATGCGCTGATGGCTGCGTGTACTATCCTACAGGTGCTTCTGTATCTGGTTTCTGATTTCACGCGAGATTATACCAGTTTCAACCTTTATTTTGCTGTGGATATTATACTAACGCTTTCCATGACGGCACTGCTACCGCTCACACTGCGGGAGGTGAGTAAATGACCTATATCGAGAATATTTTTCTCTGTCTCACCATACCGATGATTCTTTCACTGTTTTTCATAAAAGGACGGTCTCGAAGCTTTACCCTGTTTGTGACCATGGGCATGGGTATCTGCCTGTTAAGCGCTTATGTTACTAGTTTTTTTATGTGTTTATACGGCGTGGATGGGACGCTTACGGCGATTGAGATTACGCCCGTTTGTGAAGAACTGTTAAAGTTGCTTCCGCTACTGTTTTACTATTTGATTTTTGAACCAGAGCCAGTAGAGCTGCCTATGGTGGCAATCGCCATAGCAACAGGTTTTGCAACTCTTGAAAATGTATGTTACCTTACGGCACATGGTGCAGCTGATTTCAGTTTTCTACTGATCCGGGGAATTTCGGCGGGCGGATTGCATATTCTTTGTGGAATCCTTTCAGGCTTCGGTATTTCCTATGTATTTCGTCGCCGCTGGTTGTCCCTTACCGGAACGGCCGGAATCTTCGGTGCCTGCACAGGTTTTCATGGTATTTATAATCTGCTGATTACTACCGATGGAGTATGGAAAGTAGTAGGATATCTCTTTCCATCTGTTTTGATTGTTTGTCTTTTCATAGCAAAAGTCAATTTGTCTAAACTGAACATCTCTTTTAAATAATACAACCAACTCTCATGCAGCCGTCCCGTTTTGGGGCGGCTGCATTTTTTGAAATATTTTAATTTTTAGTGAGAAGATTTTGGTTTTTATGCCTTTTAGTAAGTAAAGGGGGTAGAAGCTCAACCATTGACGTTTACGAATAGATTTCTTTGTAACTTGTGTAAAGATTTTTGTATGTCATGGAGAAGTTTTTCTACTTTGTTTAGTTGGAAAATGAGTCGTGAGTTTTTAGATTTTTGAAGGTAGACACCACGGAGGCAGTTTGATGAAACACCGAGCGCTAGGTAAACGTTACACATCGATTCTTATGGTGCTGCAGATGATTCTTCTGCAACCGCTGAGCTCGCTTGCGGAGATACCGCAGCAGAGTCCGACGGTGATCGCGGGCGCGAGGCTAAGTGAAGACCAGCTTACGGAAGGCGAGCTGGTTTATTTTGGCGTGTCCGGACTGACGGTAAAGGAGGCTTCGGACAGCTATGAGATTGCGATTTATCGTGAGGGTGATCTCGATCAGGAAGCGTCGGTGACGGTCCATACCCTTGACATTTCCGCGCTTTATAACGAGGACTATAGGCTGCTGGGCAACGACATCACGGAGCTCGAGATCGGAAAAACGCTTCTGCAGCAGGCCGCCGACCGCGGAAGAGAAGAGGACGAGAGTGATGAAGCCGTAGATGATGACAGTGAAGTCAAAAACCGGGACAGCGGCAGTGAGGATACAGATGGTGACAGTGATGCCATCGCGAGTGGAAGCGAGATTGCAAACAAAGACAGCAAAATCTCTGACTGTGATCGTGAAGCCGTCGTCAGCGGAAGCGAAGATACAGATAGTGACGCTGAATCTGCGGCCCGTGGCAGTGAGGATACAGACCACGACCGCGATGCCGCCGACCGTGATGACGAAGCTGCCGAAGACAGCGGAGAACATGCGCCGCAGGGCACGGAGTACCGCTTCGATGCAGATGGAAATCTGATCGGCGAGACCGGTAAGACGAGTTCGGAGGAGATCCTGGAGTGGGTCGCGAAGGCAGCGCAGTCAGAAGCAGATGCAGCCGAAGCCGAGGATGAACATACAGATGACGATACGGACGAGCTGGCAGAGGTCGATATCGAAGTACCTTCACATGCCAGAAGAGTAAAGAAGGCCTCTCCATCCGAGCTGGATGACGATGACGCGGATGAAGCATTCGCCGAAAACGATCCATCGGAGGATGCAGAGGACGATGAAGATGAGAATTCATTAATAGATCAGGATTTCGACGCCGCAGATGAAGATGCCGATCTCGATGACGATGATTCAAACGCCGCTGATTTCGACGAAGACGACGCAGGCGATGCCGACCTCGACGACGCAGGCGATGCCGACCTCGACGACGCAGGCGATGCCGACCTCGACGACGAGGAGGCCAATGCTTCCGACCTCGACTCCATCGCCTCGGCCTCCGTGCTGTCGGTCGCCGGGAGCGATGCGGTGAGCTCGACGAAGAGCCGTCTCGCGATGCTGAAGGAGGCGGCGACGGGTGAGCCGACGCGTGAAGAGGGCTCGAGCGGTGTCAGCGGCAGTCTGACCGATGCAATCCTCTCCCAGATCCTGCCGGAGCAGGTCGCGGCGATCCCACATTCTGCGGAGCAGACGATTCACTTCGCACCTGGCGAAGACGTGCAGTACCTCCGGTTCCGCATCTGCGATGATGACCGCGCCGAGGGCACGGAGGCGTTCTCGGTGATGATCACCGACGCCGAAAACATGGAGCCGTACAAGGTCACCTCCCTCTCCGTCATCATCACGGACGACGAAGCCTCGGAGCAGTCGGCGCTTTCTTTCGACAGCGACGAGTTTATCGTCGAGGACGGGAAGGCGCTCGTGACCCTGCAGCGCGAGGGCGCCGAATACTCGATGGCGTCTGCTAACATTCGCGGCAAGGACGCAGAAAACGGCGCGGAGCAGGTCTACGGCACCGTCGTCTTCGCACCATACGAAACCGAAAAGGAAGTGGAGCTCGCCCTCACGAAGGACAGCACACTGTATCTCAGCGATTACCTCGCTGCGCAGGCCGGCACCACGACGGAGGCGAACGCCATCGTTATCGATGGGGAAGAGGGAACGACGCTCTTCTCCAGCGTTGCTATGCTCTCAGATGAGGACGAGGAGGCCAATGCTTCCAACGGTGCAGTCACAAATGGTTCCGAGGATCTTTCCTTCGACATTAAAATCGGTGGAAAACCCTATAAGGTAAAGTATAAAAAGGGCGATATCGTAGCGGACATCTACGATGAGAGCTATCATCCGGCACTGGAGGTCGGACAGTATTTCTTCTCCGCCAGCACCGACGTCGGCGGCATCTTTTCCTATGGAAAGGATCAGCGCCACGGAAGCAAGCCGAACGGGCTCGGCACGCTCCAGAACTGCTATCTGCTTCCGAAGGGAGAAA
>CAKQWR010000022.1 GCA_934279105.1 uncultured Oribacterium sp.
CGTTTCCGTGCGCTCCGCATCAGTACCACCGACGTTCTTTTATCTCCTCTAGTTCTACGAGTGCATCATAGAGCTGCATCTGCAATTCCTGTTTTTTAAGACTATTTACATATTTTCTCAAGTCAATGTAATGTTGCTTTACCCGCTCTTTTTCCTCATGCTCCCATATTTCCACCTGTTTCTTGAAATCTACTGCCGCTTTCGGTTCCGCCGTGAAATACAGCGCGATCATATGCTTACACACGACACGTCGCCCATCGGCGAAAGGACAGGTGCACGTGGATTTTCTAGGATGCATCTTATCGACATGCACGACATAGCTGTTTCCATCGTTACCACCAACTACGCCATCATACGTACCATCGCCCGCCTTACTCCATGAAGCTACCCTTTTGCGCTCATAGTAGTCCATACCACGCCAGACAGAATCACCACTTGCGACTTCTATTAACCCCATATCCTCGACTCTCCTTCTCTATTTAGGAACGATAGTCCCTGATCTCTTTCCTCTTTATAATGTCGCTCACTCCAAAGCAGAAAAAATCGAATTCACAGCGCTTGAAATACTCGGCCAATTACTCTGAAGAATGCTATAGTAATTTTTATCCTTCTTCAGATAGTTTGTTGCATTGATTCCTTCTTCGTATCTTGCCGCCATCGAATAGCACATAATTCCGGCATTAATGATTGCCATAAACAGTTTATACAGCACATCTTCGTATTCTGTCTTGTTCGAGAAAATTTCTCCAGGAAGTACGTGATCGAATCCTGTGAGATTTTTGGCAACATCATATACCTTTCCATCTGCAACATCTAATTTGGATGCATCAAAAATCACCTGCAAATCGCTGTCCTTGATATTGCCTTGATGATATCTCGATGCCAGAACAACAAATGCGGTACAAATGGTGCGTGCATTGTGCGCAAAAGCAATTCTATTTGCTGCATCCGGCGTATTTTTATTTTCCGAATCAAACCGCTTCTGAAATGTATTGCGGAAATAATAATCTATATACAGAAGTTCTTTACAGATGCTCGCAATCTGTGCCTGATCCTTCTCAAAAATAATATCGTAATACTGCGGGTTATATAATGATGATGGTTTATTTCTACTTGATCCTGGCACCTGGAAGATTGCAGACAGACACAATTTTCCAATTTCACTCAGATCTGTATTGAGATACGCCGGCTTGAACGCAGAAGGCACCGTCTCTCCTCGTTTTGTCTGATAAAAGATCCCAACATCACGCATTGCCTTACTAAAGCGAATCTGCTCCGGAGCATTCGCCTTCAAGTCAATCGGTTTTATCGCCTTTTGCGAATTTGTAGCCTGGGCTATTTCCAAACTAAATTTTGTTTTTTCATCTTCCGTTGATCCGGATGTCTTAATAACTTTACATGGAAGGTAAAAGTCCTGTTGCTCCGTTACATATTTGCTCTTGTGAATCATATAAGTGGTCTGACCACCATTCACGATAGAAAAATTTGTAAGCTTCACTTCCGTTCCATCGATATCAAAGTCATCACAGATGATCGTGATTCCATTATTCTTAAGCCAAAAACTCTCCGGTGCTTCTTGAATCGTAGTCGCGATGCCTTTATCGATCTCTCTTCCGGTTACATGGTAACGCAAATTTCGAGCCAGTAGGTTTGTATTATGCTGAGCATACAACGACTTGATGGAAAACGCAGATACATTAACTATTGCAGCGTCATCTCCGTAACTCAGATAATTCTCTCGCTTGTCAATTTTAATTTTACCTGATTCAACCGTCGGCCTTCTGGATTCAGATTCTTTAATCGCCTCCTCCATATCACTACCAAACATGAGGATGACATCAAAATAGCTCGAATCACTAAACTGTGATCTGAATTTGCGTTCCACCAGATTACGACGTATTCCAGCTTGTGGCGCACTTGTATAAAAAACGAACTGTATGCGCGATTCTTCACCGATCTCCGAATTCAGAGATAAGAACCGACCTTGAACTTTTTCATTAACATTTTCATAATGTCCATCGCGCATATCTTTATAAAACAGAGCCATCTTCGTCAATGCATTCACCACATCATCAGCCGAAATGTTCTGATAATATTTCGATTGCCCTATAACCATATTTGAAGCTTCACTATTCGGATCCGTCAGCAGTACATCCACACCGCCATCATACTGTCCATCTACGATGAAGGTATCAAAATCACTATCATTTAATACCAGTGCAGGATTCTGGTAATACGTAGATTTTACGGCAAGTGCAGAAAACACATAATCATCCGATTTTGAACGCAGCGATGGGAAGGTATCTTTGAGGGTATGAATTTTATTCGTTATGAACTCATACGAATTCGATGATGCAGGCATAGATTTTACCTCACTCTCATATAATATTACTAAGATCGTACCATGATTAAACAGGCTTCACAAGATCATGCAATCCCTTCCGAAAGATCACATTCAGCCACTTCTGGCTTCTTCGGTCTGCGCGTACATCTTCGGATAGCCAGCACGCTTCTACGCTTACACCTCCTTCATTCTGGGCCAATGCTTCTGCCCTCTGCTCTGTCATGTCGCAGAACAGGCGACCGCTCGATGCTTCGGTGCGTTCCATCTCACCATACTTCCAGGACGCATAGAGTACGCCGCCCGGCACAAGTGCACGCATCAGTCGATGGAACACCTCAGCCTGCTGCCGCTCCGGTACGTGAAGCAGCGACGCGCACGCCCAGATACCGTCGAAGCACGCATCGTAATCCAGTTCCTGGAAGCGCAGCTGTCGGACCTCCTGTTGCAGAAGCCGCGATGCAAATGCACACATTTCCTGCGACGCATCGATGGCGGTCACAGCATAGCCGGCCTTCCTAAAGTGCAAACTATCTCGACCGCTTCCACATCCGGCATCCAGCACCGCTGCCCCCGGCGCGAGGTGCTTCTCAAAGCGCTCATAAATCGCACTCATATCTGCATGTACCGTCTGATCTGCATACGCGTTAGCAGGATCATCGTAATATGCTATCGTCTGGTTCTTCTCGTTCATCATCTTTTTTATACTGAAAACTAACCCGTTTTATACTCAGATTTGACCTACCCTGCAGTGAATTTTCCAGCCTCAATCCTTGTCCGACGAGCTTTCTCTAGTTATCCACCTGCAAGCGCCCTGTTTCACGCCTTTACGCGGCATGATCGGCATGTCTGCCGGCCAAAGCGACAGGGTTTTCCACATTTCTCTTATCGAATAACCACATAATCTGTATATCTCCACAGTCCGTAGCCCTGCAGTTTCGCGGCGTCGTAAACCGGTCGCAGGTTGTGCTCGAGGATGTTCGTGAACTGCTCTTCGGTATTTCCGGGGATGTACAGATTTTCGACCGCCCACATCGCATTGAGATTATCGCGACGGCACTTCTCGAAGGCCTTCTGGATCTGCTCGTGGCTGAAGACGGTTTCATACATCTTATACTGGAGCGCCGCCAGATTTCCGAAGTAAAGATCCCACTCCGGGAGGCGGTTGCTCTTACTGGAATTCAGCCGACGCTCCATCGGGATGAGGTCCCAAAGCTCATCATTGGCGACGAAAGACCACGGCACGAAGTGATCGAGATCACTCTTTCGAACGTCGATCTCGTGACCGGAATAGATGTCATGAATCGGCGTCGCGAGCACCTCCGCCACCTCTTTCCAGAGCGCCTTCGCGTTCGACAGCTTGCGGCCGTTTTCATTCTCCGGTGCCAGCTTATAGATGATGCCTGGCACGCCCGGATTACGATCCTGCAGGAAACGCACCTTCTTCATCTGAATCCAGCCCTTGATGATCGGATAGTTGTCGATGATCAGACGGCGCCACTCCGGATGGATGCGGATTTTCTTCTCCAGGCCTTTGCCGTCAATGATGATGTACGGAAGTGCAGTGTCCTGGTTCAGCAGGCTGATATACCGGATCATCTCTCCGGACTTATACCACATCTTATTGCTGCCGCCGATCTCATCGAGGAAGGAGGACAGCAGACGGTACGGAACATTGATCGTCAGCGTGAGTTTATCCGCCCGGATCTCCGCCTGATGCTGCTCGATGCCATGCATGATTTCATCCTTCGAGGACGCGTAGGACATCTGATCATCTCGGTTGATGACATTGATCGCACGCTCCAGCGCATTCTCGCACTTGCCCCGGATCGTCGGGCCGAGATGCAGCTTGTAGCGCGTCACGGAGTACCACGCGTCGCAGATCATCTCGTCGATGATCTTTTCGAAGCTGATGTCGCCTTCCTCGGTCGGCAGCAGGTTGAGGATCGCCTCCAGCCAGTAGAACTTGTAGCACTGCGACGGATCGTCCAGCATACGCGCGAACTTACCCGTATCCAGATCGTTCCTGTAGGAAGCATCGGTATGTAGTACTAAGTCCATGAGCAGGCCTCCGGTGTAAAGATGCGCTACGTAAATACGAGATTCAATATGCTTCTGATTTTATCACATTCTCATGTCGTGCTCTACATACTCTGACATATGCCCCGGCGGTCGGTGAGCGGTGGTCGGCGGCGTGACGAGGTGGAGGACGGAAGCCTTGGCCGAAGGCATAGCAATGCTTTTTCCTCGGTGCTTTTATCTCCTCGTATCTAATCATATCTCATCAAAAGAATCGATTCATTTAACGAGATAAATGACGAGATAATTTGATGTGCAAAAAAATGCCATACCGGTATGCTACAACCGTAACATAGCAATCTGGTGGATGGAGTGAAAAGAGGGTGCGTATGTATCATGTAGTTATTGATCTGGAAATGTGTCGTGTTCCGAGGAGAAGCAGTGCGGACTACCGATGCAGGATGGAGACGATTCAGATCGGTGCGGCACTGCTGGATGAGCATTTCGGGCGGATCGGTACGCTCAGCGAGTATGTGAATCCGAGCTATGGTGCGATCGACAGTTTCATCGGGAATCTGACGGGGATTCGGCAGTCGGATCTGCGGGGTGCGCCGAAGCTGGAGGAGGCGCTGGTGCATCTAATCGACTGGATCGGTGATCGCGAGTACCGGATCTATGCGTGGAGCCGGTCGGATCGGCAGCAGCTTCTTCATGAGCTGCGGGGGAAGAGTATCGTAAATGAGAAGATCGCGGGTTTCATGCAGGCGGCGCGCTGGGTCGATTATCAGGCGGTGTTCGTGCGGCGCTATAAGCTCGGGCGGGAATGCAGTCTCGAGGAGGCGCTCATCCGTGCGGATATCCGACCGGAGGGACGCTTCCACGACGGGCTCGATGATGCGGTAAATACCGGGAAGCTGATCCGGAAGCTGGAGCTGGATCCGACATTCGAGCTGACGGCGGGGTATGTGCCGCCGGTGTCGGATGCGCCGCTGAGCTGCAGCTTCGGGGATCTGCTGGCGAAGATGCAGATAAAAGTCGGGTGATGATGTTGACGGCGGAGGCATTGGCCGAGGACATATAAAAATCCCACAGTGAATCGCGGGGAACGTAGTTCACGGTGGGATTTTTGTGTTTCGCGATGCCGCGGGTATGCACCGGGCAGTCAATTTACACCCTTTCGGGTATATGGGATCTGCCCCCGGCAGATGGCTGCGCCGTCAGTCGTCCTCCGAGAGGATGTCGCGGCGGAGGATGTGCCGGAGGTCTGCGCTGCTGAGGTCCTGCACGAGGTGGGTGACGAGATCGATGGTGGCATCGATGTCCTCGGTTTTACAGAAGTTATAGTGGCTGTGCACGTAGCGGCTCGGGACGCCGAGGACGAGGACCGGAACGGCCTGATGGGTGAGGCTGATGACGCCGGCGTTGGTGCCGCCGCCTCTTCGAACCGCCTCCTGATAACGGATATGGTATTTTTCGGCGATGTGTTCGGCGACTTCGATGAAGGCCGGATTCGAGATGTAGCTTCGATCCATGATGCGGATCTGTGTGCCTTCGCCCATCCGGCACTGTGCCTGCTGCACGCCGAAATAGAAGTCATCCGATGGGGAGCCTTCGAAGACGATCGCGAGGTCCGGGTGGACCTGCTGCGCGGTGACGGTCGCACCTCGCTCTCCGACTTCTTCCTGTGCGGCGAGCGCGCCGACCAGTCTGATCGGAAGCGTGGAAGCCTGTGCGCGCAGCTGCTGCATGATTTCGATGATGACAGCGCAACCGACACGGTTATCGAACGCCTTGCCGAAGCAGAGTCCGTGCTTTTCGTCATAGTCGAAGCGGACATCCGGCACGATCGGATCGCCGATGTGGATACCGAAGGACTCGATGACGTCTTCTCTGCTGACAGCGCCGACGTCGAGCTTCATGGTTTCGATCTGGAGCTTCGTGTTTTTCCGCGCCTCTTCGCTCATGAAATGGACGGGTTCGGAGGCGATGATGCCACGGATGTACTCTCCCTTCCGATTACGGATCATGACGGAGTGCGCCGGCAGACTGGTCGGGTGGAAACCGCCGAGAAGGATGATTTTCAGTGTTCCATCGTCTTCGATGCTCTGCACCATCATGCCGCATTCATCGAGATGCGCGTCGAGGAGAAGGGTCGGGCGATCGTCCGGCTCCTGCGCCGGCAGATCGAGGTAGAGATTATTCATCGCGTCGTTTCTGTAGCGCAGTCCCTCAAGAAAGGGCTCGACACGCCGCAGCACATCTTCTTCGTATCCGCTGGGACCGAAGGCATCGGACAGTTCCTGAAATAGTTTAAGATTCATTTCGATCATTCCTTTCTTTTTTTCGTTTCGGTATATAAGCTGGCTCTCTTCCACATCCATGATACCACGAAAGGTATGTCACTTCACTGTGAACATGAGTCGTACGGCGGCAGTGTCATCATAGTGGGCGACGTCCGCGATGCCGCTGCTGTCAGCGATGAGGAAGTATTCGTCGCGCGTGCTGGCGGTGGTACCCATGCCGAGGTCATCGTAGTCTTCGGCTGCGAGGTAGGCGGATGGGGTGCTGCGGAGCCAGTAGGATTCGCTGCTACGCCAGCTGTCGGCGAGTTCCGGTATCTGCGACTCGGATTTCAGGTAGATGCTGAGTGGCATGTTGCCGGTTTCACCGCGGGCGTCTTCGATGCTGTAGGCGATAAGCTCCTGTTCGGATGGAAACCAGAGCGTCGACTTCGTCGGTCGGAGCTGCACGAGGGCGCTTTCTTTTCCCTTCGGGCGATTCAGGTATTTGCTGGTATAAAACGCTCTGTTCGCGGCGTCGTTCTCTGCACGGTACCCATCGCTTATATACTTCTGGGTGCGCTGAAGAGAGAGGACTGCGCCGGCCGTTTCTTCCTCCTCTGTGTCCGGTTTCCGGATCTGATACCCCGGATACGAATACTCATAGTGCGTGTAGGTCCCATCGCCGCCATCCATGTAAAAGATGTACGATGCGCCGCTTCCGGTGCCGCAGAGAATCTGGTAGAGCCATGTATCGACGAGGCCACCTGCATTGGACTGCTTATACACAGCCGCACTTTCGACGGTGTACTGGTTCAGGCCGACATAAATCGGGACGTCGCTCAGCTCCGGGATGGCGTAGGCCTGCGCGAAGGTGAGCTGGTCGTTCTGATCATCGACGAGGGAGACATAAAGCGGGTAGTCATGGCGTGTGCTGTCTGCGGATGGATGCGGGCAGTCGAACGCCGGACCGCTCAAATAGAGGCGCGTGGTGCAGTGGTTCATGATGCAGTCGGCGTAGGCATCCTTATGCGCGAGGATGGTGTCCCAGTCGTCGGTCGCGATGCAGCGGATCTCCGGATCGTCCGTGTGCGTGTGGCGCTGGTCATCCTCCGGTGGGGTTGGTGGGGTCGAAGGATCGGGCGGAGTGGATGGATCCGGCGGCGTCGGAATCTCTGATGGTGTGGAGGTCGGCGGCTTCGTGGTCGATGTGCCCGTGTTCGCGTCGCGATCGTTCGAGCTACCGTTACTGATCTCCTTCATCGGGATGATAAGGCGGCCGGTGACGAGCTGGCTGGAGTCGACGAGCGGATAGCCGTGCGTCAGGTCCGCAGATGGTGTCTGATTCGTCGGCGAGGTACCGGACTGAAGCGAGCCATAGGTCGAGAGTCCGTTCGCGCGGTAGTACCAGACGCCCTCTTCGTCCTGATGATAGTTGCCGCGATTCCGTTCGGGGAGGAAGTCGTAGTCCATACCGTCGATGGTCTGGGGACCGTCGAGCATGTGGCCATCGGACAGGTCCAGGTAATAGGTGAACCCGTCGATGTCGTGGTGCCAGCCGGTTTTCAGCGGGGAATGTCCCGGTGATGGCAGTGCATAGTAGTACCACTGGCTGCTGATGTCTTCGTAGTACCAGCCAGTGCTTGGTGGTTGCGCAGCGAGATGCGTCATCATAGTTGTGTAACTCCTCCGTTTTCGTAAGAATATCCGCTATAAGTATAGCGAATAGCTGTAGTTACATACTACAACTTTACGATTTGGATCGGGAGACGACAAACCTGATATTTGTTGTGATATACAAACATCTTTCGCGCAGTGAACACTGCGGCACGGAGAAAAGAACGCCGATGCAGCGTGATGATCCCGAGGACGAAGGCATTGGCCTCAGGCGCGCAGATACAGAAATCCCCCACGGTGAATCACGGAGGATAATGCGATACATCGTGGGGGATTTTCATCTATAGGTCGAAACGCCGTGCCTGGATGCAACGCTAAACGGCAGCCTGCTATGATATTTTCTACACTTACATTTGGCTTTTCGTGATTTCAATGCATCGGAGCACAGCACTCGATGGCATGGATTCAGTGCTTCACTGCGAAGGCTTCGATTTCCACTCTTGCGTTCTTCGGGAGCGCGGCTACCTGGAATGCGGCACGTGCCGGATATGGCTCTGCGAAGTACTCGCCATAGATTGCATTCATCGCAGCGAACTCTGCGATGTCCGCGAGGAGGACGGTGGTCTTCGTAACGTCTGCCATGGTCATGCCGTTTTCTTCGAGGATGGCCTTCAGGTTCTCGAGAGACTGACGGGTCTGGCTTTCGATGTCCTCACCGGCGAAGTTGCCGGTCGCCGGATCGATTGGAAGCTGGCCGGAGATGAAGGCGAGGTCGCCGGAGGCGATACCCTGGGAATATGGACCGATTGCGGCCGGTGCATTTACTGTATGAATTGCTTTGTTTGCCATAGTGATGATATCCTTTCTTAGTCAGAATCCGAACATGCTGAGGACTCCGTAATAGGCGATGGCGATGAGGGTGAAGACAGCGACCATCGGGATGGTTTTGCGAATCATGCTGCCGAGGGAGACTTTATAGTCTTCCGAGCAGAGGATCAGGCAGATGTGGGTCGGTGAGATCTGCATCGCGACGTAGCCGATGCACATCAGAAGTGTGAAAAGCGCGAGGCCGGTATGGCCTGCGGTGATGACTTCCATCGCCATCGGCATGCAGAGGACGATGATGGCCTGGGTTCCTGCGACGATGGTTCCGAAGAGGAACAGAAGCACGAAGACGAGGAAGGTTGGGATCGGCAGTGCGGAGAAGAACTCCGGCAGTGCGGTGATGACACCGGTCTCCGTCAGGATTTCCTTGAAGATCATGATCAGCAGTGTGCTGAGGAGGAGCTTTGTTTCAAATGCGGTCCGAATAAACGGAACCAGCTCCCGACCGTTAAAGTGATTGACGAAGACGTTAATCAGAATACAGATCCACACAGCCCCCCACACCGGAAGATTAAAGGCCAGAATCAGGAAAATGGTAAGTGCGATAGCCCAGATGCTCTGTGCGAGGAGCATCCAGTAGTAGCGCTTCGGCTGATCCGGCACCATGCCGGTATCCTTCGGTACGCGACGGAGGTAAAAGAGCCAGCCGACTGCAAACAGCGCTGCCACCATCGGGAGCATCGCAAGGATGAACGCGCCTGCACTGACACGGCCTTCTGTGATGCCGAGGGCGATAAAGATGCTCGTGTAGGTAGGCACGAATGCCTCCGAGATGTGACGGAAATACGAGGTGATGCAAGCCTGCTCCGGAACGCTGAGGTCCGAGTCCTTCACGCTTTCGCGGACGATCGGACCGCAGATCAGCACGGTACTTGCGGCCGGCAGCATGCCGAGCAGAAATGGCACGACCGAAGCATTGACCCGATTGTTATTAAAGAGTCCGTTCATCGCGACCTGGGCGTTGCTCAGATTTTTCCGTTTCTCCATCATACGCTGTAAAAATGTGATGGAGTAAAACACAACGAGCGTTTCGATCGTCGCTTTCGCAGTGGCACCTTTTATGATGGCATGCAGGGCCGTGGTCGGTGAAAGTCCATAGAGGAGAATCGTCGTAAACGAGGCTGCGATGACCGCCAGCCACATCGGTTTTTTCATCCACATAACGGCGATGATCACGCAGAAAACCAGTACTAATTTTAAAATATTCATCTAAACACGGCATGGACTGCTGTAAAACAGTTTGCACTATCTACAGCAGTCCACAGCTCCTTTCTATTCCGGGTTCAATGCTTCATCCGGCTGGAATCACGCATTAAATACATACTTATCTAAACGGTCAAATGCCTCCTGAACTCTGGAGAGTGGAAGTGCGAGGTTGATACGTAAGTGGCATGGGCCGTGGAACATACGTCCATCCTGACATGCGACACCGACATCCCATGCAGCCTTCTCGACATCATCGATGGTCTTTCCGTGCTTCTCACACCACTCGGTGCAGTCGACAAACAGCATGTAGGTTCCTTCCGGACGGGCTACGGATACGCCTTCGAAGTGATCCTTGATGTAGTTGCAGGCATAGTCGATATTTCCGGTGATAACTTCACGAAGTTCCTCTACCCACTCATATCCTTCCGGCTTATATGCACCGATCAGTGCGTGCATGGAAAGTACGTTCATGCTGTTATAGTGACCTAAGCTGGACTCCTTATCTACGCGATCACGGATGTGCTCGTTGTAGATGATGTGATAGCTTCCGATTAATCCAGCGAGGTTAAAGGTCTTGCTCGGTGCATAGAGTGCAACGGTACGCATCTTCGCATCCTCGGATACGCTCTGTGTCGGGATATGTTTGTGACCAGTAGTGATGATATCGGACCAGATTTCATCTGAAATAACCATGACATCATGCTTCTTATAGATCTCCATGGCCTTTTCGATCTCCCAGCGCTCCCATACACGACCACAAGGGTTGTGCGGCGAACAGAAAATTGCTGCATGAATCTTATTCTCTACGATCTTCTTCTCCATATCGTCGAAGTCCATGCGCCATACGCCGTTCTCATCCTTTACGAGATCACTGTGAACGATGTGATAGCCGTTGTTTGTCAGACAGTTGGTGAAACCGATATAGGTTGGCTTATGTACCAGAACGTTATCGCCCTTCGAGCAGTATACGTTCATCGCACTGATGACACCACCAAGTACACCGTTCTCATAGCCGATGCACTCCGGTGTCAGACCAGTCACACCATTTCTGGTCTCATGCCACTTAATAATAGAATCAAAATATTCCTGACGTGGTGCAAAATAACCATATGCTGGGTGCTTCGTTCTCTCGATGATAGCCTCCGGAATGGTCGGCACCGTTGGGAAGTTCATATCTGCAACCCACATAGGGATGATATCGAAGCCCTCCTTCGGTGGCTTCGGTGCCATCGGTGACTTTCCAAGCGCCTCTACTGCCATCGCATCCTTACCTACTCGATCCATAATCGACGTAAAATCATACTTCATCTTCTTATCTCCTTTTTACTATATCTTATGTAATGAATACTACTCTTCGTAGTTATTTTAACCTATTGAATTTACAAATACTATTCAGGCTACCTCGTAGCTGACCTCTACACTTGCCATCTTCTCACGGGCTGTACCAAAGATAAACGCGCCTACGATGACGACTGCATTGATTATAAGAAGCGTCATGGAAAGTCTGCTTGCATTCAGGAAAATATTGAAAATAGCAGCTGCTGAGCCTAAAACGGTAAACAGTCCTAATACTGTATTACTGCAGTGGAATTTCGACTTTTCCCATGCTTCCGGAACGACCTTCGGAAGTCTAAACAGCGATGCATTCACCAGAAGCGTGATGACACCATTTGCAACCAGGCACATATTTCCGAGGATGGAAACGCTCAGACCAGTCACGATACAAATAACACCAATCACATAGAGGATGCCTAAGAGAATAACCGGTGTGTTCCACTTTGAAAGCTTCGCAAGACCGCCTGGAAGCCATCCATCATCACAAGCCTGCATGATCGGCTTCGGTGCCCATGCGAACTGGGAATTCAATGTAGAAATAAGTGCAAATCCTGCACCACAGAGCATAAAGAATACGTACACCGGCTTCGAAAGGATTTCCTTTGCAACGATGGAAAGGTTTTCACCAGCTACCTGCTCAACCGGAAGAACACCGGCTGCAACAACGGCTACAAATCCATAAATGACTGCTACAAACAGTGTCGCTGTAATCATAACCATCGGGATGTCTCTGGTCGGATTCTTCGCTTCTGCAGAGAGATTAACGACACAGTTCGCACCACCTACTGCAAATGTCAGAAGTCCACCTGCCTGAAGCAGTCCCAGTGTACCACCGGTCATCCATGATGACGAATCCATGTATCCCGGCTTCACTTCACCTACACCGAACGCAGCAAATGCTGCAAGTGCCACAATGAGGCACGCTACGATAATATTCTGTACCTTTGCGAACTTATCGATGCCGAGGCAGTTCAGCATGAAGAAAATCGTTAATACTGCAAGCGCAATTACTCTTTCATTACCAACACCGAAAAGTGAAATGAAATAGCTTGCAAATGAAAGTGCATACATCGATAAGCTTAAATTTGAAAATGTAAAAATCAGGCTATACGCTCCAGCATATTTTTTACCAGCCAGCATCGTATACTGTCCGCCTCTTAAACGAACCGCACCACTGATAAACACTAACGGTGCATACTGACATACCGTAATGACTGCAGCGATTAAAAATGCAACCGGAACCGAGCGTCCCGTCATCGCAATGGCTGCCCCCAGCAGGGTCATGATACCTGCGCCGATGATCTGTCCCACAGCGGCTCCCATCAAATCCCAAAAGCCAAGTACCTGCTTAAGTTGCTTCGTTGAACTTGTTTTACTTTCTGACATATTCCGTCACTCCTTTTCCATTCCCCCGTGCTATCCACCTGCAGAAATGATTCTTTGTGCAAACAGCCTTTTTGCACGTCTGCAATCCGCTGTCTCGTTGTGATTGTTCCCATTTGATTAAGCTGCTTAACTTTTAATATGTTTATATAATAAAGCAGCTTTCACAAATCTTCAATGGTTTTTTTATTTTTTTAATTCAAATTTTACAGTGCGCGTCCGGTTATAGAATTAGCGTTTCTCATAATATAAAAAGTCCGAAGAAGGGGCTCATCATGTCCCTCCTCGGACTTTTCTTTATGTATTTCATTAATTCTGTAATAACTCTTTCAGCTCTTCTGGTGTAGGTACATCCGCACCATTTTTACCGTATCTCGCATAGGTAATCGTCAGATCCGGTTCTACGACAAATGCTGCCGGCAGCTGAAGTTCCTCACCTTCGTACTCTCCGTGAGAAAACAGCGCCTTCGCCTTCGCAACCTTCGCAACAACCTCTGGGCCCCCTAATTCCTGCATACTTTTGGCTGGATTGATCTCAAACTCTTTATAGAGCTTTTCATCCGGATCACAGATGATCTCGAACGGGAGGTCGTTTTCCGAAACTGTTTTTTTGATGGTCTCCGACTTCGACTGCAGAACCACAAACAGCTTTCCATGGCTGCCTACGATATCCTTATAATTTTCAGAATAAAGATGAATGTCATACTGACATAAAGTACATCCATAATACCGCAAAAACACAATCGCAGTCTTTCCATCACCCACTCGCTTACTGAGTGCTTTCGCTTCCGCATCAAACACGGTAACGGATGAAAAATCCGGCATCTTTTCACCAACATTTAATTTTGCCACGTGATAAACCTCCTTTAATATTAGTCGCTATATAGTTTAGCTGCTTCACGTTTAATATAACAGATTTTTTTGTAAAAACAATATATCATTTTTTTACATTCTCATAGCATCTCGACATACTTCCTATTCTTCTGTAACCTGCACTTAGTCTATAAAACATCAGAGCATGAATCGCGACCAGAAGCACTCTTCCACACAAATTTCTAAGCATTTTCTTATATAAACAAAGTGTAAATATTTGTTTGAATTTTTAAAATCTAATTTATCACAGAGTGACTCTTTCATTGTTTATCGAACGAAAATCTTATATAATGATTATAATACGGGGGGACGTAAGCAATATAAAAGGCGGTTAGTATGAATAACGAAAATGATACCAGAACTCAGCTATTTAATCAGTTACTGGATTCTCTCAACGATGGTTTCTGTTTAATGGAGGAATACGACGCTGTGCCTCATGATTATGGCGCCGCTGTGCTCTATCAGGCAGAGTCACAGATCATTCATTTAGTAGGACATCAGCCTGGTATTACTGCCAGCGAAATCGCGACCATCTTTCGTAAAACACCTAGCGCCTGTTCTCAGCTCATTCGGAAGCTTCGTAAGAAGGACTGGCTGTTCCAAATGCGAAACAGAAAAAATAACCGTGAATACCAGCTCTATCTGACCGATGAAGGAAAACGCATCTATGAAGATCATGATCGCTTCGAAAAGCGCTGTCTGGAAAGAAGCTTTTCAAATCTGTCTGATTTTAGTGATGATGATTTTAAAACATATATCGCAATTCAGAATAAACTCAATGAAACCTTCGCTCTGGATGTAGAAGAGAGTAAAACAACGCCTCTTCTTCAGTCTGACACTTCCTCCAGTCCAAAAGCTAAAGGGCGCAAGAAGGAGGATTGATGCCGCACATAGGCTGATTTTTCAAATAGCAGACCTGATGGCTGATGTCATTAAATTTGCATTGACCTGATGACCTGTCCTTTTTTTGCTCATTTTTATGATTCCGAAACCTTCATAATCGCTTGCAGCATCAAAACCAGAGTACTAGTATTAGGATAAAAATGGGTGTTATGGCCGATAAATGAATGGAGGTTACAGTGATGAAACTGGCGGTAATTTATGATTCGAAGACCGGAAATACGAAAAAGGCGGCGGAATGGATTGCGGAAGGCATGCGCTCGGTGAATGGTGTACAGGCAGAGACATTCAGCATCGAGGATGTGGATGCAGCGTTTGTGAAGGCGGCATCGGGCGTAGTCATCGGCAGTCCGTCGTATGCGGCCGGCATAACTCCGGCGATGCATGGCTGGCTGCTGCAGAACAGCAGTAAGCTGGGGCTCGCCGGAAAGCTTGGCGGTGCATTCGCCACAGAGCAGTATTCGCACGGTGGCGGTGAAGTCGTGATTCAGTCGATTCTGACGATGGAGATGGTGTTCGGTATGCTGTGCTACTCCGGCGGCAGTTCCTTCGGAAAGCCGGTGATTCACCTCGGACCGGTGGGCGTAAATGACAACATCGAGAAGCAGAACGGTATGGAGAAGTTCCAGGCGAATTTCGAAACCTTCGGACAGCGTTTCGCAGGAAAAGCCACAGCACTTTTCGCTCCGGCGGAGTAAGCAAGACGCTTCGAAATGTACGGCGTAGATTTCAGAAATTAATAGTGAGATAAAAGAAGAATAAAATATATTTTGTAACACAAACACCCCGCAGCAACGCATGAAATACATGCTTTGCTGCGGGCCTTCTTTTACAAATCAATAAGTATTCTTATTTTAATTGACAACATACAAAAAGGGTATATACTTACTATTAGGAACAGTTCTTAATAAAGAACAAATAGTACGTGATTCATGTTCGTTGATTCTATGGAAAAGGAGGAAGTCTGATGGATAAGAAGGCGATGTATAAGTTGAGCTATGGTTTGTTTGTGCTGACTGCACGCGAAGGCGAGAAGGACAACGGCTGCATCATTAACACGGCGATTCAGGCAGCGTCGGAGCCGAATCAGCTGAGCATCTGTGTAAATAAGGCAAACTATACGCATGATATGATCGAGCGAACCGGAAAGTTCACTGTCTCCGTGCTGAGTGAGCAGGCGGACTTCGCGCTGTTCCAGCACTTCGGTTTCCAGTCCGGTCGTGATGTCGATAAGTTTGCGGATTTCACTGGCTGTGCGCGTGGCGCCGATGGCCTCTATTACATTACAGAGGGGACCAATGCCTACATTTCCGTAACAGTCGATAAGACCGTCGACCTCGGTTCGCATACGATGTTCATCGGCGAGATCACGGATATGGCGGTGCTGAGTGATGCACCGTCCACGAC
>CAKQWR010000023.1 GCA_934279105.1 uncultured Oribacterium sp.
ATGGAGTAGTGGCTGCTGCCGGCTACGCGTGCGGCTGCTTCATAGGAGATCGTCGTTTTCCGGAAGCCGACGTTCTGCACGTAGCCACGGAGGAAACGGACCTTTTCCCGATAGTTTTTCATGAGCACCTGCTGTACCGCGTGGGTGATAGCGAAAAAGTCGGAAGCATTGGGCTCCAGATGCACCTCTGACATCCGATTAATCAGCCAGTAAAAGCCACCGGAGGTGATGTTTTTCAGCAGACCGGCGGTTTTGTTTTCTGTACGAACCATGGAAATCACCTGATATCCGGCATCAAACTGATCCACGATGTCCGAAAGGTACTTCGGCGGATGCTGGAGATCCGCATCCATAAAGACGAGTCCATCGCCTGTGGCATAGTCGAGTCCGGCCGTCATCGCTGCCTCGTGCCCGAAGTTTCGAGAGAAATGGAGGACACGCACATGTGTTTCATCCCTCCCTGCGATATCGTCGAGAATCTCACCAGTCCGATCGCGGGAGCCATCGTTTACAAAAACGAATTCATAATCCCAATCCTTCTCGTGAAGCGCCTCACAGTCGTCTCTCGTCGTCTGATAGAAGGTCTCCAGTCCGGCTTCTTCGTTATATGCTGAAACCACTACACTCAGTAATTTCATCCACTCTTCCTCCATGTTTTCCATTAAAAGACGACGCCCCGGATACGATCGCACCGGCATCGTCTCGTATGCTTTATCAGCAAAAGCCCATCCCGTTCCGGTGATGGGCTTCTTTTTTTCTTCAGTCCAGAATCTCCAGCTCCATGCCACTATGCGATGGATGTCGATCCTTCGGCCGTGGTAGTTTCATATAGTCGCCATAGAGCATTTTCAGCACCTTGTCCCAGGCCTTCGGACCGGTGAAGTGATCCCCCTCAAACTGGAAACTGATCGGCTCCTCCCAGCTGTCCTCGACGGTGCAGTACTGGAAATCCGGCTGGTAATTCGAGAAAAAGGACGTTCCACTGTCCTTCTTCTGATGAAGGTCTGTGTATTTCCGTGCCCAGCGCTCCTGCAGACGGAAGATCGTCGGAAGCGGAATGAAACGTCCGACACCGGCGAGTACCTGTACCTCCAGTTTCTGAAGACCATGGTACTTGCTCCAGTCCAGTCTGCGACGATGTCCCATACCGAGACCGAAGGCGATTTGCTGCAGCAGCTTCATCAGACGTACGCGAATCGGGCAGGATGGCAGACGGTCGAGGATAAAAAGGTCTACCCAGAGATGGTTGAGCTTTCCCTCATAAAATGCCATATCTGCATCATCCTCTGCATGACGACGGGAATTCAGATAGATGACACGCGGCACGAAGTCGTAAAAGGCCTCGCCGCCACGATACTCATTCGGAAGCACCAGCTGCATATTTCCCGGAAGCTCGGCCCTCGCCACTTCGACGAAACGCTCAAACTCTTCTCTTCGGAAACAGAGATCGACATCATCATCCCATGGGATAAATCCCTTATGGCGCACAGCACCGAGAAGGGTGCCGGAATCGATGAGATACGTGATGCCGTGGCGCTCACAGATGGCCTTCACCGCTTTTAGAATCTCGAGATTTGCTTTATGTACACGTTCCAGATCAAATGTAAATTCTTCACTCATGACCGAATCGCCTCCAGGATGATGCGTGCCATGTAACGAAGCTTCTCATCTGTCATACCAGGATACAGTCCTACCCAGAAGGTATCCCGCATGATACGGTCGGTGACATCGAGACTGCCGACAACACGATAGCCTTCTCCGGTCGCACGCATCTCATCGAAACATGGATGCTTGATCAGGTTTCCGGCAAACAGCATACGGGTCTGCACGCCATGATCTTCGATATAGCGTACGACCTTCTCGCGGTCGACGCCTTCCTGACAGGTCATGAGGAAACCGAACCAGCTCGGATCCGAATTCGCCTCCGGCTCCGGCAGAATCAGCTTCTCCTGTGCACCGCCTTCGACGAGAATGGATTTCAGCAAGCGGAAGTTATGCTTCCGGCGCTCGACGAAGCCAGGGAACTTCTCCAGCTGTGCGACACCGATCGCCGCCTGCATATCGGTCGCTTTCAGATTGTAGCCGAAATGACTGTAGACATACTTGTGATCGTAGCCCTTCGGAAGTTCACCATACTGTCCATCGAAACGGTGATGACAGGTATCATCATGCCCCGGTGCACACCAGCAGTCACGGCCCCAGTCACGGATGGAACGCATGATGCGATGAAGCTGTGGGTTGTTTGTATAGCATGCGCCGCCCTCGCCCATCGTCATATGATGTGGCGGATAGAAGCTGGAGGTTCCGATATCACCGATGGAGCCGGTCTGGCGCGTCTCGCCATCGATCGTATAGGTCGAACCGAGCGCATCACAGTTATCCTCCACAAGCCAGAGATTATGACGATCACAGAATTCCTTGACCGTCTTCAGGTCAAACGGATTTCCGAGCGTATGTGCGAGCATGACTGCCTTCGTTTTCTCGGAGTATGCCTCCTCGAGCTTCGTGACATCAATATCACAGGTCGGCAGGGTAACATCTACAAAAACCGGAATCGCACCATACTGGATGATCGGGTTCACGGTCGTCGGGAAACCGGCAGCGACGGTGATAACCTCGTCCCCACGCTTGACACGGCGCTCCCCGAGGAGCGGGCTCGTCAGTGTGCTGAAGGCAAGGAGATTCGCACTGGAACCGGAATTCACGAGGCTCACATAGCGCACCCCGAGGTACTCTCCGAGCTTCTTCTCAAACGCATCGGTATAGCGTCCGGCGGTCAGCCAGAACTCAAGCGCGCTGTCCACGAGGTTCACCATTTCCTTGTCGTCATAGACACGGCTTGCATACGGAATACGATCTCCCTCATGGTACGGCTGCTGCATCGGTGCGACTTTATATTTCTTTGCATAGTCTGCGACCAGATCGAGGATCTCCTGTCTGGCCTGCTGCTCTGTTTTCTCTGTCATCCTGTTCACTTCTCTTTCATCTCTAAAAATTCACGGATCTGCTGCTCGGTCAGGGTCCGCATATCGGCACCCTCAGACCAGGCATGATACCACGCCACGGTTTCCTGTACAGCTTCGGTGACATGCCATCGTGGCTGCCAGTGGAAACGCTTCTTCAGCTTCGTCGTATCGAGCTTCAGGTATGCTGCCTCATGTGGTGCGTCTGCCTCGGCATCGGTATGCCATGCAGCGCCCTCGCCCCAGTTCTGTACGAACAGGTCCGCCAGTGCACCGGTCGTAATCGCATCGATTTCGTCCGGTCCGACGTTATAGCATCCGGCGAATCCTTCTGCCAATGCCTTCGACGCGCCATCCTCATGTCCCGTTTCGTTATTTTCCGCACCACCCGTGCTGTCTACTCCCGACAGAACGTTCACCTCGCCCGTCACCTGTGCCATCGCAATTAGGAGATAGACATAGAGCGGCTCCAGCACATGCTGGTATGGACGGGTGCTGTACGGATTCCGTACATGTATGACCTTTCCGGCGATCGTATCCCGTACGCAGTCCGGAATGATGCGGTCCTTCGCGAAATCACCACCGCCGATGACATTGCCCGCACGTGCCGTCGAAATCGCCGTCACCGCCGTGGCTCCTGCATGCGCCGCCTGGAAAAAGGACTTCTGGTAGCTGTGGGTGACAAGCTCGGAGCAGGACTTCGAGTTACTGTACGGATCATAGCCATCGAGCTTCTCGTCCTCGCGGAAGGCGTGGTCCTCGAGCTCCGGATTCTCATAGACCTTATCGGTCGTCACGTTCAGGAAGGACGTGACCGGCACGTCATGCGAAGCATTGTAGTTCCGAATGGCTTCGAGGATGTTCACGGTACCCATCACGTTCGTTTCGAAGGTCTCGCGTGGAAATTCATAGGAGGTACGCACGATCGGCTGTGCCGCCAGATGGAGCACGACCTCCGGACGCGCCGTATCCATAAAGCTGCGAAGATGCGCATAGTCGCGGATGTCACCGATTTCCGAGTGCATCACATCCGAAAGCTTCAGAATATCGAAAAGTGCCGGCTCGGTCGGGGCCTCGAGCGCGTAGCCATAGACCTCGGCGCCCAGCATATGAAGCATGAGACAGAGCCAGCTGCCCTTGAAACCAGTGTGGCCGGTCACAAGCACACGCTTCCCCTTATAAAACTGTTGTAAAGACGCAAATTTGTTCATATAGGTTTTCTTTCTATTTACAAGGCCCTAAACTCGAGCTGAGGAGGCTCGAGTTTAGCCCTTCGGGAGCAGAGCATAGCTCTGCTGGATATCGTTCCAGAGTTTGCTTGATGCAAACTCCGAAAGATAGGTTTTCTTTCTATTTACAAGGCCCTAAACTCGAGCTGAGGAGGCTCGAGTTTAGCCCTTCGGGAGCAGAGCATAGCTCTGCTGGATATCGTTCCAGAGTTTGCCTGATGCAAACTCTTTCACTCCCAGGTTTTCCATGGGGCGTTTCCGCTGGCCCAGAGGTCTTCGAGGAGTTTTTTCTCGCGCTGTGTGTCCATGCACTGCCAGAAGCCGGCATGGTAGAAGCTCATGAGTTCCCCGTCTGCCGCGAGGCGATGCATCGGTTCCTGCTCGAGGACGCAGCGGTCATCCGTGAGGTAATTGAAAATTTCCGGCTGGAAGACCATGTAGCCACCGTTGATGATCGCGCCATCCTCTCGCTCCTTTTCACGAAACGCGCGGATCCGGTTGTTCTCATCGATGTCGAGGACGCCTTTCTGCTGTGCGAGAGAAACGGTCGTGATGGTTGCGATTTTTCCATGCGAATGATGGAAATTCACGAGTGCATCGAGGTCCACGTTGGAAACGCCATCGCCATAGGTGAGCATGAACGGCTCATCACCCACATAATCCTGTACGCGCTTGATCCGTCCACCGGTCATGGTATTGAGTCCGGTGTCGACGATGGTCACACGCCATGGCTCGTTCATGTTGTGATGAACTTCCATCTGATTGTTACTGAGATCGAAGGTCACATCCGAGTTATGCAGGAAGTAGTTTGCGAAGTACTCCTTGATGACGTACTGCTTGTAGCCGGCCAGAATGATGAAATCATTGTAGCCATAGCTTGAGTAGTATTTCATGATGTGCCAGAGGATCGGCATCTCACCGATCTCGATCATCGGCTTCGGTCGAAGATGTGATTCTTCTGAAATACGTGTACCGAAACCACCTGCTAAAATCAATACTTTCATAGCTTACATCCTTTTGTTTATCATAGACGGAATCCCATAGACTCCAGCTTGTGACGCATCCAGCATCACTCCCGGAAAACATTTAAGTGGTTTTCCTTTAAAATATCCATCGCATGCCGTACCCGGCCTGCACCATGGTGATATTCAAATCTGAGATTGAGCTCCTCATCGCTGAGCTCCTCATAATGACGCACGGCCTCTACCATCGATTCGAAGTACATCTTCCGATACGGCATCGCGTCGATTTCACGCTTATCAGTATAACAGCTGCCTAAGGAGAAGGAAAGGAGCACCACGATGGAGAGCAGCGTGATCTGCTTCTTTCGACTGTGCTGCAGTGCATAGCCATAGATCAGAAGGAGTCCCAGTGTCCCCGGCAGATACTGTAAGCCGTAGCGGCTCTGCCATGCATAGGTTTCCGTCAGGAAAATATAACGTGACAGGAAGACAAGCACATGGCTTCCGGCACCACTCACGAGAAGCATCAGCGGAAAAATCGTCCGACGGTACTGTCCTGTCCGGAAATACAGCGCGAGTGCAACTGCATACAGAAGAATCACCAGCGCCCCGAGAAGATAGACCAGCGGATACGTAAGTGTCCCGGCTGCGAGCAGATCCTCCAGTACGGAGCCGGAAAGCAGGGTACTGGCGAAACCATTCAGGATAAAGCGAAGAGAAAAGCCACTGTAGTGCTGCAGCATCTCCACGAGGCCTATGTCTTTCACACCCGCATAATCGAAGGTAGCGACAGCATTGCTCATATAGTAAAGCATCAGCGGGAGCAATGCAGAAAGGCCGTACCACGGAAGCCGATGCCCATCGATGTTTTTATTCCGGAGGATCGCAAGATAGATCGTCACTACGAGAAGCGTCGCGGTGTACTGTGCGATGTACGGACCCGCCACCAGCATGGAAATCCATGGCAGGAGGCAGAGCAGACGTTCATCCTGTGGCTTCTTCGTTCCGGTAAACACGCGCTCCAGTACGAGATAATGATAGAAAAAGAGGCCGTAACTCAGAAAATGCACACAGCCGGAGCCATTGATCAGAAGCTCCCACTTATCAAGACTGAAGCCGACGAGCATCACGGAAAGAATGATCAGAACATGGCTTCGTTCCCGAATGAGGTACCATGTCACCGCCCACATCAGAAGAAGCACGCCGAGGAGACTCAGCAACCGGTCAAAAAGGACCGAGAAGCCGAAAAACTTCACATTGAGAAAGCGGATCAGATAGCTGAGCGGGATGCGTGTCAGGATATCCGGCACGAAAAAGCTCTCCGCCGACAGCGTGTCCGGTAGATAGTTGTTGATGAGACGGATGTAGTCGGAGTAGACCACATCGACGGTCGCATGGAGCACATACCAGAGCAGAAAAAACGTACCGCATAACGGCAAAAGAAGGAGTCCCTTCCGGCACTCCCACGTTTTGTCTCTTCCCTTCGTTCTGTTTACATCATTTTCACGCTTCGCTGAGCTCATCTCATGCGGCCTTTCCGGATATGCGGGGCATCCCCCGAACACCTGCTTTTCTATTCCTATGCTGCTTTCATCGAGAACCTCTATGCCTGTGCGAGGGTTTCCCACCCTGCCTTTCCGAAGGCCTGCGCCGTCACATCGATATAGCCACGGTTTCCATGCTCCATAAGAACGATGGAGTTCTCATCCGTCGCATCTTCCGGCAGGGCTGCCGGGGAGTTGATGAAATGGATCTCTGTCCCCTGTCCCGTCTTCTCCGGATCAAACGGCTTAAAGAAATACTCGGCATAAAACTCTGTCATTTCATAATAATTATAGAAAATATACACCTGCTTCTTTCCGAGGAAATTCTCTGCGCCCTCTGCACCGATCGTACAGTCGGCGAGGGAATTCACACGATCCTGGTCGAAGAAGAAAAAGATGTTGTAGTAGTGCTGCCGGTCGAAATGCTCCACCGGTGTCATGACGGCACCATACGCGAGGAAAAGCGCCGTAAATGCGATGAGCGGTCCCCGCACGCCTTTTTCCTTTGCAATCTCGCCCAGCATATAGGAGAGATACAGGAGTGCAGCGGTATAGCTCACATAGACCCAGCGCGTTTCAAGACGAATCGTAATGGAACTTGAGCCGATGCAGAGTGCGATGAACGCGATGAACAGAAGGTTCTCTCCGATCAGGCGGGCTGTGATACGTCCGCGTAACCATGCACTTCGAAGGTAAATCACGACCATCAGAAGAAGGCAGAGCCAGCTTCCGTAGATCAGAAGATGTACCCAGCGTGGCGACTCCGCGAAGGAAACACCGCAGAAGATTGCATGGCCTGCATTGATTCCGAAGATATACGCCACCTGCGTAAACGCATAGCCGATGGCCTGCGTAAGTGAAAAGGTGTCCTGGACCTTCGTTCCGGCCGTTCCGACCGGGATGGCTTCACCGGCCACCGTCATTCGCACAGCGAAAAAGACGGCAAGCATCAGGACCGGAGCAAGCAGCTTCAGCAGAAGCTCCCATCGATTCACCTGCATACTCTCTTGTCGTTCCGACGCATGCCTCCGACTGCGCGAAGTCCCCTCCTTATAGCTCTTCTCTTCCGTATGCCTTTCCGTGCCCTCGAATCGCTTTCGTATCCGACGCTCTGTCAGAAGCACTGTGAAAATCGCGAGGTAAAACAGTGGTGCAAGTGCGATGTAGCGCTCATGGGTAAACATCACGAGGAAAAAGCTGAGGCAGGCGCACAGATAGGCTCGCGTGCCACGTCCCTCCATGTAATCGAAGAGCGCCCAGAGCGTAAGAAGTGCGAGCAGCAGGGCGAGCGACTCAAGGAGTCCGAGCACCTGTGCGATCTGGTAGGCTGCGAAGTGTGACTGAAGATAGAGTCCACCGGTCAGAAGTCCGACGCCCTGACGGAGGAGCACACCATGCGGCACACGCGAGAGGTGGCTCAAACGCCGGCTGAAGAAATAGATCACCCAGGAAATCAGGACGTTCAGCAGAACATTGAAGGTCGCGTACCACTCCACATGCGGTCCGATCAGCAGAAACTCAAGGTAGCTCACCGCCCAGTAAAACGGACGGAAGTTTCCCTTCGTCACCTTCGGAAAGGTGTAAGACCAGAAATCCTGACAGCCATAGAAGGACCAGAGATAGAGATCATCGCCATATAGCGCCTTGATTTTCAGATGCCGGTTGATAAACAGGCCGAAAAGAAGCAGCAGGGCGAGCGCCACAACGGTGTACAGGCGCTCTCTGCCGATCTTTTCTTTACTTGTTTTCCTCTTCTGTGTATGCTCCATAGGCTTTCTTATAGAAGTGCATCAGTACATCCGTGACCGGTGCGGAATGCAGCTTCCGGAACACTTCCCGTTCCTCTTTCTCTCGATTGTGATTCTCGATATTTCGCATCGTCTCTGCGCCCGCATGCACACGATAGGCCATCAGTGGCTTCTCGATACAGATGAAACGCCCCGGCTCCTTCGCAAGCCGGATCAGGGTATCCCAGTCAATGACGAATTTGTAGTCATTCCGGAACAGCGGTGCCGGGCAGTACTTCGTATGATAAGTACAGCTCGGGCAGCCGATGCCGTTGCCATAGCGGAGCGCCGACAGCTTTACAGTGGTCCGGTCCGCTTTTTCATGATTTTTCAGGCGCAGCCGAAGTATACGCTTCACCTTCTCCGAAGTTCCATCGATGGTATTGCCCTCGCCGTCGATCGTGTCGTAGCGGCAGCAGAACACCGACATATCCGGAAAATGCGTATAGGCATGTAAAAGTGCCTTCGTATAATCCGGAAAGTACAGATCATCCTGATGCGCGATCGTCACGAGCTCTGCCCGCTCTGCGCCCATCTCGTAGGCGAAGTTCCAGTCATTCCGAAGCCCGTGGGCACCGTTCCGCACATAGACCGGGTAACCGAACTGTGCACTCAGCTTCGTAATATAACGGTTCGGGGTCGAGGTACAGATGATGACCCGACTCTCGATGCTCTGCATTTTCAGCGAATGCAGGAGCAGCGGAAGGTACGGAGACTCCCCGTACGCAGCGACCGCGAAACAGTGTTTATAATGCTTTCGTGTATTCATTTTCTTTATTATATGCAGGATGCATCATTCGATACCTCCTGCATTTCATATTCCATTCGCATCTGCCGGAAACAGACGCATGATTTCGATATGTTTTATACGTTCCGACCACTTTCGAAATCATCCTTGATCTTCGCCCAGGCGCCATCCGGCGAGTAGAAGGTCGTGATGAAATTCACGGCGTTGTGTGCCATCTGCTCGATTTCCAGCGGATGCTTGTAGAGGTGGATGACCTCCTGTGCGAACGCCGTTGGATCGTCCTTTATGCGCAGTGCGGTTTCCGCTGCCGGGATGCCCTCGGCGCCACAGCTGGTGGTCACGACGGCCGTACCGGCATGCAGTGCCTCCACGACCTTGCCCTTTACACCGGCACCGAAACGAAGCGGTACCACCACCACACGACTCCGACGATACATCTCGTCGAGCTTTTCAATGCTGACGAAACCGAGGACATCGACGTCCGGCCGCGCGTTCAGCGCGAGCACCTCTTCGTCTGCATTGGACCCGATGACATGGAGAACCACGCCCGGAATCTCGGCCTCGATCTGTGGCAGGATATCATTTACGAACCACAGGAGGCCATCCTTGTTTGGCGGATGCGCGAAGCCACCGACAAACAGGAGTCCCTGCTTGTCCGCATAATCCTCATCCAGTACCGCCGGCGCATCATACACGAAGGAGGTGATGGCCTTCACATGGATGGTCGGGTCCTCCTTATGCACGATTTCCGCCTCGACTTCGGACGGGAAGTAGCTCATATCGGCCTTTCGCATCACGGCATACTCGACACCATGCCAGTACTCGGCCTCCTCACGTGTCTTTTCGTTGTGGTCGATCGCATATTCACGCATCAGACGGAGCGAGTGAAGATCCGATCCATGGTAGATGATCTTCATATCCGTATGATTGCGGATGAAATCGATATAGCGTGCCGCGATATGCGGACGGCTTAAGTATGCAATCTTCATAAAGGACTTGTTGCGCTCGATCCAGCCCCAGATATCGGCCTGCAGCTTCGGACCGTAGAGTACCTCGATGCCGAGCTGCTCGAGTTCAGAGGTGTACGGCTCCTCATGGGCGAAGTTATCGCCGAGGAACTTCACGCGCCAGCCATGGCGGAGGAAAAGCTGCATGTACTGGTAGTCGAGCTTACTGCCGGCATCCTTATCCCAGGTCGGCACATAGTGGTCGATCATCAGCATGCATGGCTTACGCTGGCCACGCTCGCGCGCGTCAAACGGGTTTGGATTGCCATCATTGACACTCTGCTCCCGAAGCTCGGCCGCCCACTTCTCGCGGAACTTCTCCTGATTTACGACCTGATAGTGTTTGAGGCTGGAGGTATCCGAGGTGTCGGTTCCGTTTGAGATGCCCTCGAAGTGGATCACGACGGACTTCGGCTGGAACATAACCTTCTTTCCATGCTTCCGCACCTCGAAGGCGAGATCCGTATCCTCATAGTAGGCCGGTGCGAAGCGCTCATCGAAACCGCCGATTTCCTTCCAGAGATCCGTGCGGATCATGATCGCTGCACCAGAGATGAAGTCAACTTCCTTTACATAATTGTATTCCGGATCCGCCGGGTCCTGCAGGCGTCCATAGTTCCAGCCGGAGCCATCCGACCAGATGATGCCGCCCGCCTCCTGAAGGCGTCCGTCCGGGTACACAAGCTTACTGCCGACCATACCGATGGAATCATCGCGCTCGATGAGCTCCACCAGAGAGGACAGCCAGCCCTTCTGTACCTGGGTATCGTTGTTTAAGAAGAAAATATACTTACCACGTGCGATGGCCGCTGCCTGATTACAGTTCCTCAGGAAACCCATGTTCTCACGGTTTCGCGCCACCACGAGGTTATCTGCATACATCCCGATTTCCCTTGTCGCATCCGTCGATACATCATCCGCGATGATGACCTCGTACGGGGTCTCTGCGAAATCCGTGTTCTCCTTGATGCTGATGAGACACTGGTAGGTATAGTGAATCTGGTTATAGCATGGGATGACAATGCTGACGAGCGGTGCTTCGCTGCGCTCAAACTTCACCTTTCCATAGCTCAGGTACTGCTCGCCGACATGGAAATCGCCACGGATCCGGTTCTTGCCATCTTCCGTAAAGTACATCGGCAGCATCTTCGCCGGATGGCAGATCGTCTGCTTCGTATAGTGCAGAATCTTCCGCTTCCGGGAACCCACTGGGAAGTGATGATTCAGACTGTTGCGGAGACGGGTAGCGACACGTGCCTTCAGACTCTGCCGCGCCATGTAGTAATCGCGCTCTGCGATGAGGGACTGAATATCCTGCTCATGTACCTTGATGACATGGGTAAGATTCGCCACATGCACCTGCGTGAGGCGGTTCACCTCCCGTTCCTTCTGAATCGTGATATCGCGTTCCTTTACCTCACGCTGAAGTTCCTTCGCATCTTCGAGTGCCTTCGCATTCTCTGCCTGGAGTTCACGGAAACGACGGACGGTCACCTTATCATGTAAGACCGCATGCATCGCCTCGCCTTCTGCTCCATGAATTTCATCCTGGAAAGACGCCTCACGTTCTGCAAACGCATCGCTCTCCTGCTTCGAGAAGCCGAAATTCCGAAGGAACGCATAGGCGTCATCGTAGGCAAGCTGCGTTCTGTACTCCATGTACCAGTAGTACAGAAGACGGTATTGAAGGAAACGGACATCCACGGCTTCGTCGAAGACCCACTCGCAGTCGATGAGGGTCGGCTGACCGTCACACATGATGACATTGTCAAACTGACAGTCGAAGTTGGCCGGCTGTACCATACCATCCTTTACACCGAGCACGAGGTCGACGGTTTCGGCGAGCTCCTTGATCGGTGCGACGCCATCCTGAATCATCCCGCCGAGAATTTCGCTTACGCTCTGTCCCTCGACGAACGGGTAGCGCTGGAAGCTTAAGAACTGAAAGCTTCCGAGGGCATGGCTGAACTCCACGGCCCGCAGAACCGAAAGCTGCGGATTCGTCTTCGCGATGGCCTCTGCCTTCTCGCTCAGTGACTCGATGTGTGCATTGGCCGCAGGTGTCGTACCCGCCTTCACTGCAAAACGCTTCCCCTGATCATCCGTATACAGGATGGTCTTGATGGCATATTCCGGTTTTCTGGTCGAGTTATACTTGATGTAATCCGGACGGAAGCGGTGGAAATCCCGTACCTTCGGGCGCACGCTGCCATCCGGCTGATAAATGTAGAGATATGCCGGCGCAAACTCTCGGAACATGTTTTCCTTCAGAAGAAGTCCGATTCTATCATCCTCTTCCGTCGGCTCCGGCAGGCGCTCATCGGTATAAAAATGAAGTGGCACGCGGAGTTCCGGTGTCAGATAATAGATTTTATCCTTCGCCGTCGGCTGCTCCTTCCGGAGCGCTGCGCGTACGGCATCGAGCTCCGACCAGCGGATATAGACGGTGTCCTCCTGACGTTCGCCGGAGGTCAGGCGATCGAGATCAAGGGCATTTTCCATGCCGAGGAGAATGCTGCCCCCCTTCTTCAGCCAGGTCGCGGTCAGCGCGTGAAGCATCGTCGTGAGATCACCCTGAAACATCCGGAGCACCTTTTTCGTCAGCGTCGGAATGACGACGTAGTCATAGGTACTGTCGTCGAGACGTCGGGAAACCTGATGTACACGCGGCTCCAGAAGGGTCACGAAAGGCGTGGTCGTCTCTTTGTCACCGAGCACCAGCACCGAGGCATCGCGCTCGCGACCGGAGGTCAGGTCCTCAAAATAAAACCATTCGATGGTATTCGTAATATGTCGTGAAAAATCCATTAGCTGTCATGCCTTTCCAGAGTCACTTCGGACTCCATATCGTACACACCCACGGTGTTCTTGTTTGAAAGAACGGTAATGGATGCGACGTCATACTTTCGGTCATAGACTACATGCTCGCCCTCCTCGAAGCCGGTGCAGGACATACTGAGGAGATACTCACCGCCCTGCAGGGTCATTCGCTGGGTGAAGGTGCAGGTGTATTCATCGCCTGCCTTGACCGGCTGGATGTCGCAGCCCTCGATAAGCGTATTCGTGCCGGTGAGGTCCGCACCCCGCTTATCCTTGATCGTAAAGGTGAAGATCGGCGAAGCGACCGGTGCGTTGAAGCGAATTTTTTCTTTGATGGAGAAGGTTTCACCCTTCACGATGACATTCGAGACCTTGCCGCGCTGATCGAGGATACCGAGATCCCAGATGGTCGCGCGTCCGTCTCCATAATGCTGGACATTCGGATTCAGGTTCAGGCTGTCCTGCATGAGGGCCGGCGCTGCTGCGGAAGTGTCCTCTCCCGCGGAGGTCTCTCCGGCGCGGTCGCCTGCATTGGCCTCCCCAGACGCGTCCTTCGAAAGCCGGACGCCTGTTTTCGTCTGTCCTTCCGTGAGCACTGCACCGCCGACGCTGTCCACACCGAAGTTCTGACCGTCGATAAATTCCGCTGCCGCCTGTGCATCGGCCTGGTGCTGTGCATAGCGCTTGTCCTCTTCGGTGAAGCGACCGGCGAGAATCTTCTTATATAGATCGACCATATCGCCCGGCAGACCTTCGGAGACCTTCTCACCCTTGTTGAGCAGGATGACGCGGTCGCAGTACTTCATGACGGAACCGAGGTCGTGGGTAACCATGAGGATGGTCGTACCGTTCCGGCGGAGCTCATCCATGCGGTGATAGCACTTCGCCTGAAAGAAGACGTCACCGACGGACAGCGCCTCATCGACGATGAGGATTTCCGGATCCATCGCGACGTAGAGTGCGAAGGCGAGGCGGACGAACATACCGGAGGAGTAGCTCTTCACCGGCTGGTGCACGAAATCGCCGATGTCCGCGAAATCAAGGATCTCCTGCAGCTTCTCATCCATCTGTTCCTTCGTGAAGCCCATCATGGTACCGTTCATATAGACGTTTTCGATGCCGGTGTAGTCCGGATTGAAGCCGGCACCGAGCTCGAGAAGTGCACAGATGATGCCATGAATGTCGACCTTTCCTTCACTCGGCGTCAGGACACCGGTGATGATCTTCAGCATGGTGGACTTACCGGAACCGTTCGTACCGATGATGCCGACGGCTTCTCCTTTCCGTACCTGGAAGCCGACATGATTCAGCGCATAGAAATCGCGATGATAGTTCCGGTGTGTCGGACTCATCGCCTCCTTGAGACGGTCGATCGGCTTGTCGTACAGACGATATATTTTTGTGACATCCTGCACATCGATGACGATGTCGGAGGTCGCTTGATCTACTTTCTTTATTTCCATTTTCTTCTCTATGAGCCGTGGTTCGGCCCGATCCTACACGCGTCGCTCTATACGTTTCATACAGGAAACGATGCCGACGCTGAGTCTCATACTTCATGCACTCCGCGTCGCTGCACGCGCAAATAAAAATCCCCAGATGCGTTTTTGCGCATTTGGGGAATATTTTAGCATAGTTGATTATTTTTTTCCATAGATGGTGGCAACTGTTCAGGCCTGCGGGGTCTGGTAGGTGTTCACGTTGCTGGCACCGGTTGATGGCAGGGTGCCGGTATAGTTCACGCCCGGAGTTGATGAATTTGCAGTATTTGTCGTTCCCTGTGTCGTCTGGGCACTCTGTTGCGTCTGCGTCGTCTGCTGTGTCGTGGTGTTTGCATTCACATCCGGTGAGCTTGCATTCGTTACGAGATGTCCGTCACTTGCATAAAAGCTATAGGTACCGTTATTTGTATTATAGCTGTACGTTTTCTTCGTCTGGTCCACGCCGGCCGGGGAAAGGTAACTGTTTGCCGTGAGTCCATTCTGCGCATTCAGCTGGCTCTGGTCCTGAGTCGGAATCGTCGGCAGGCTGGCGTTGGTGTAGGTGTTGCTCGGACTGCTGCTTCCACGCTTCGGGAGGGTGCGGTCGATCGTCGTGACCGTGCCCAGCTGAAGATTCTTATTCGCTGCTGCAGTGTTTGCGGCGAGCTGCTCGGCCGTCAGCGTTCCGCTCTGGGAAACATTACCTCCACGGGCGGCCTTTGCGGCGTCAACCGCAGCATTGGCTGCCGCGATGCTCTGCACGGTGCTGGATGTTTGAGCGGTCATGGTCACGCTTGGTGCCGGTGTCCCGTCCGGTGCCGGCTGTCCGGCATATACACAGACCTGCTGTCCGGTCGTCGTTTCCGTCCAGATGGCGATTGGGCCCTGCAGGGTATACTGCCATGCAGCCATCGCCGGCATCGCGCTCATCAGTGTCATCGCTGTGGCTGCCGCCAGAAGCTTCGTCCAATTCATTCGTCTCATATCATTTCTCCTTTTCGGATCATACTCTATTATGAAAGATTGACTTCTTTTATCCAGAGCGATCTTTTTTATAAAAGATCGTCATCTTTATCAAGGGAAGTATAACACAGAATGACGCAAGTAATGCTTACAATTTTTGACGAAGTACAGGCCCCGGTGGGGTGTACCCACGGGGCCTGCTGCCTGCACGTTTCGATTTTATCAGTGAATCTCTGCGTCGAGCTTGTCGTCCTTTACATCGAGGGTGATGGTGTTGCCTTCCTGCACCTTATCTTCGAGGATGATGCGGGCCACGAGGGTTTCAACATTCTTCTGGATGAAACGGCGAAGCGGACGTGCGCCGAACTGTGGGTCATAGCCGTGCTCGGTCACGTAGTTGCGAGCGACATCGCGAAGCTCTACCTTCAGCTGGCGGTCAGTGAGTCGACGGTTGATATCCGTAATCATAAGATCCGTGATGTGGCTGATGTTCTCCTTCGTCAGCGGCTTAAACATGATGATTTCGTCGAGACGGTTCAGGAACTCCGGACGGAAGGAGCGGAAAAGTTCGTCATGTACATGC
>CAKQWR010000024.1 GCA_934279105.1 uncultured Oribacterium sp.
ATCTATGATCCGAACGGCATCAACTTCGAGGTTCTCTGCCAGATCAAGCAGGTCGAGAGAGCGAGAATCAAGGAGTATGCAAACCGCGTTCCTGGTTCCGAGTACCACGAGGGTGAGCGTCCATGGGGCGTAAAGTGTGACATCGCACTTCCTTGCGCAACCCAGAACGAGATCAACGGTGAGGACGCGAAGAAGCTTATCGACAACGGCTGCTGGTGTGTATGTGAGGGTGCAAATATGCCTTCCGATGAGGCTGCCATCGATGCTTACCTCGCAGCAAAGATTCTCTATATGCCAGGTAAGGCTGCCAATGCTGGTGGCGTAGCGGTTTCTGCACTTGAGATGTCCCAGAACTCCGAGAGACTGAGCTGGAGCTTCGAGGAAGTGGACAGCAAGCTTCACGGCATCATGGTGAACATCTATAAGAGTGTTTCTGAGACTGCAAAGAAGTATGGCTATGAGAACAACTTCGTCGTTGGTGCGAACATCGCCGGCTTCGAGAAGGTTGCAACGGCTATGCTTGCACAGGGCCTCGTATAAGACGCGCGGATATCGTATCCACGCTTCGGAATATGAATCAGAAAGGCGTCTCGGAACTCCCGAGACGCCTTTTTCGAGCAGACGAAGTCGCTTGCAAACACCATGCATTTAGTGTACTATACCGTGTAATATAAGGCTTCGATATCATGTCGGAAGCATTCGGGGCGATGGCGAATCGATGCAGTTTATACCGCTTCTGCCAGCGCGGATCCGATTCAAAAAATGAGTCAGGGCAAATGACCTACACGGTCGTTTCGGAGTAGAAACAGGAAGAAAATGCACAAATTTCTGAGATCCGTCGGATTTTCAAAACTGAATACGGAACTGCAGCTGGAGCCGTTACTGGAGCGGGCGGCCAATGAAAAGTATCGGGTGCAGACCATCCATGCCGGGGACGGTGTCGTGACGGAGGAGTATCAGCTTCCGGTGGCGCCATCCATGGGCATTACGCTGGTCGGACAGCGTACGCCGGATGGTGTGTTTCACCGTGACTATTACTTCCCGTATATGCGTTCCTATGATGGGACACTGACCGAAGAAGGGGCAGTGGAACGTCATCTCGAGAAGGAAACCTATGCTGGTGTGCTGGAGGACTTCCGTTCGGGAATTCCGCTGATTTTCTATATTACGAACTCGGTGCAGCTTACAGAGCTTCGTCGGATGGGCATGCGCGTGCATGCACGGCAGGCCTTTCTGACCGGCCTTGCAGAATCCGGAAAGATTCTCCTTCCGGTAGAGAAGCGTCCGGAGGATCCGGAAATCGTGAAGCATCGTCAGAATGAACGAAAACGTCTCTTCGAGGCGGCGCGTCAGGGCGATCCGGAGGCCATCGATACGCTGACGGAGACGGATCTCAACCTTATGCATGAGGTGCAGCAGCGTCTCGTGAGTGAAGATATCTACAGCCTCGTGGAAACGGCCTTTATGCCGACCGGTGTGGAGTGCGATATGTATCAGATTCTCGGTGAGATCGTCTCTCTCCGGGTGAAGGAAAATGTCTACACTCATGAAAATGTCGTGGATATGAAGCTGAGCTGTAACGAGTGCATCTTCCATGTCGCGATCAATGAATCGGACCTCGTGGGTGTGCCGGCCGTGGGTCGTCGTTTCAAAGGGAAAATCTGGATGCAGGGTGTGCTGGAGGTCGTCGATGAAACGGAGCCTTCCGAGCATGAGCATCGGCACGAAGAGAGTGGTGAAGACCTCGCGGGTGAAGCAGAGGCGTAAGCATACAATACGTAAAGAATACAGTACAGGAAGCCTTTCGGGAAAACCGGAGGGCTTTTTTGTTTCGATTCAGGCGATTCACCGACCGAAGGCTACGAAGTGAATAGTGAGATTTTTGACTGTACTATTTCTTTTTCTTATGTGTTTTTAAAAGAAAATCCCCCCGAATCATGCTAGAATAAGGTCATTCGAGATAATGAGGTACGATTAATGATAAAGAAAATGATTTCATGGAATGTCAATGGACTCCGCGCAGTGATGGGAAAGAACTTCATGGAGGTTTTTGAAACGCTGGATGCCGATATCTTCTGTCTGCAGGAGACGAAGCTGCAGGCGGGCCAGCTGGAGCTGGAGCTTCCGGGCTACCATATGTACTGGAATTATGCCGATAAGAAGGGGTATTCCGGAACGGCACTCTTTACGAAAGAGGAGCCGATTTCCGTCACCTATGGAATGGGCATCGAGGAGCATGATCATGAGGGACGCGTGATTACAGCGGAGTTCCCGAACTATTATGTACTGACCGTATATGTTCCGAATTCGCAAAATGAACTGAAACGACTTCCATACCGTATGGAGTGGGAGGATGCCTGGCGGAATTATATCGGAGAATTAAATAAGAAGAAGCCGGTGATCTACTGTGGTGATCTCAACGTCGCACACGAGGAAATCGATCTGAAGAACCCGGCAACAAATCATAAAAACGCTGGTTTCTCGGATGAGGAGCGTGCGAAGATGTCGCGGCTTCTCGATTCCGGCTACATCGATACCTTCCGTATGCTCTATCCGGAGGCGACGGATGAGTACAGCTGGTGGTCCTACCGCATGAAGGCACGTGATCGGAACGTCGGCTGGCGTATCGACTATTTCATCGTTTCCGAATCACTTCGTGACCACATCCGTGGTGCGTCGATCCACCAGGAAATTTTCGGTTCGGATCATTGTCCGATCGAACTCGATATCGAGGTATGACATCATGTTAGGCTTAAAGAAGGAAAAAGACCATTACATCTTCGAGGCAGCGGTTCGTACAGAGCAGCTGTTTCTGAATCTATATCATAAAAATAGACGTGTTCGCCAGATCGCCTTCGATCCGGCGGAGCGCATCGGAGATGTGTGGCATCTGGAGTTACCGATGGAAGCTCCGTATACGGGTGAATCGACGGCAGGCACAGACCTGATGTCTGTCCGTGACGTGCAGGCACAGACACAGAAGAAGGGGACGCCGGCATGGTCCATCCCACTCGCAGAGCTGAGCTACTGTTATGAGGCGGATGGCCATATCTTTACCGACCCGAACGGAACCGTGTTCGAAGGCAGGAAGAACTTCGGAAATCTGAAAGATGGCGTCCGCACGCTGAAGACACCGATCGGCGAAGCGACCGCTATCCCGGAATCGAGTGAAGCGTGGCGGCAGGATCGCGCGCTGGATCTTCCATATGAGGACAGCATCATTTATCGCCTTCATGTTCGCGGGTTTACGGAGCACCACTCTTCCGGCCTCGACAGCGAGACGAGAGGAAGCTTTCAGGGCATCATCGAGAAAATTCCGTATCTCGAGGCGCTTGGTGTCACGACGATCGAGCTGATGCCGCCGTACGAATTTAACGAGGTTATGCTTCCGGACTACGGACATGATAATCCATATGAGGTCGAGCTTCGCCCGACGGGGCGCATCAACTACTGGGGTTTCACGAAGGACGCCCTGCAGCTCGCGCCGAAATCGAGCTTCACCTCTGACCACAAAAATCCGCGAAACGAGTTCCGAAAGCTCGTTCATACCCTGCATGAGCACGGAATGGAAATCGTGGTCGATCTGTACTTTACGAACGAAACCATCCCGGACTACATCGTGAACGTCATGCGTTACTGGCGCATCCACTATCATGTCGACGGCATTCACCTGATCGGTGCAGCACCGTATGGCGTCATCGCCCGTGACCCGTGGCTGAGCCGTTTTAAGATCTGGGCCGACAGCTGGCAGGGGCAGATTCCGGAGCAACCGATGCATGGATCCGCGCGTACCACCGCACCGGGGCGCTATCTCGCTGACTATAACGATGGTTTCCAGAACGATATGCGTCGCGTCCTGAAGGGGGACGAAAACATGCTGCCGACACTGATGCAGCGTGTGCGCGAAAATCCGTCGAACCGAGCGAACATCCAGTACATGGCCAATGTTTCCGGCATGAGTCTCATGGATGTCCTCAGCTATGATCGTAAACATAACGAAGAGAATCATGAGGACAACCGCGATGGTACCGATCAGAACTACAGCTGGAACTGCGGTGAGGAGGGCCCAAGCCGAAAGAAAAACATCAAGCTTCTTCGGAAGAAGATGTGGCGAAATGCCTGGTTGCTGCTGATGCTGAGCCAGGGAACCCCGCTGATTCACGCGGGTGATGAATTCGGACAGACGCGTCTCGGAAACAACAATCCTTACTGTCAGGACAATGCATGGAACTGGCTGGACTGGCGGCTCATCACACGGAACGAGGAGCTGTATCAGTTTGCTCGTTACGTGATTCAGTTCCGGAAACAGCATCCGGTGTTTCATCAGAGAGAAGCGCTTCGGCTTATGGATTATCGCTCCGTCGGCATCCCGGATATCAGCTTCCATGGGGAGAACGCATGGCGACCGGATACCGAGAATTTCCGCAGGCAGCTCGGCGTCATGTATGCAGGGGCATACGCAGAGGACGACACCTTCCTGGTGCTTTACAACATGCACTGGGAGAAGCACTCCTTCCTGCTCGCCCATCCACCACTCGGTATGAAGTGGGCAGCCGTGATCGATACATCGCTCGAAGATACGAATGGTATCTATCCGGAAGAGATGCGTCTTCTCGAAGAGCGTTATACCGTGGAACCCCGTTCCATCGTCGTACTGAAAGCGGTGAAGGATCCGGAGTTTAAACCGAAGACGACCGTGCATAAGCGCCATGAAAAGCGTCATCGGGAGGCACAGACAGGACATACCGGAGAAAAAAACGGTGGCTCCGTGTCGATGGCGGAGACATGATTCGGGAAGGACACAGGCGCATCGGAAGTGAAATAACATCCATCTATGTATGAGATGAAGGAGATAAAGCATGAAGGAAAAATTAGAAGAAATCATGAACTGGGCGGAGGTGGAAGACATCACCTATGCAGAAACCGCGAATCCGAAGGGCATTCTCGGCGCACATATTATCCCGGAGGGGCTGCTGGTGCAGACCTTCCTGCCGACGGCGAAGGCTATCGATCTGGTGCTGGACGGCTGGCACTATCCGATGGATCTGATGGATGAAGCAGGCTTCTTCGCGACCCTCCTGCCGATGCAGGAGGCATGGAACGAGGAGCTTCCAGCGTATACCTACCACATCACTTATGACAACGACACTACGGAGGACACCGAAGACCCATATGCCTTCCCGTCGACCTATACCGACCGTGATATCAAGAAGTATCAGGGCGGCATCTGGTATGATATTTATGAGAAGATGGGCGCACATCCGATCCGCATCCATGGAGTGGATGGTGTGGCCTTCTCCGTATGGGCTCCAAATGCAGAGCGTGTATCGGTCGTCGGTGATTTCAACCTCTGGGATGGACGTCGTCATATGATGCAGCGTCTCGGTGATTCCGGCGTGTTCGAGATCTTCATTCCGCATCTTGCGCCGGGCAGTCTCTATAAGTATGAGATCAAATGCCACCATCAGGAGCCGTTCCTGAAGATCGATCCGTATGCATTCGGTTTCGAGCTTCGTCCGGGCAATGCTTCCATCGTGAAAGATATCGCACAGTTTACATGGACGGATGAGGCATGGCAGCAGAAGAAGGCAGAGCGTGGTGTCGTCGGCATCAAGGAAGAGGCGATGTCGGTGTATGAGCTTCACCTCGGCTCCTTCGCACGGAAGCAGCAGGCCATCAACGAAGATGGTACGGCACAGGCCGGCTCCGAGTTCTACAATTATCGTGAGCTCGCACCGAAGGTCGCAGACTATGTGAAGCAGGAAGGCTATACGCACATCGAGCTGATGCCGGTGATGGAGCATCCGCTGGATGAAAGCTGGGGTTATCAGGTGACCGGTTATTATGCACCGACGAGCCGGTACGGAACACCGGAAGACTTTATGTATTTCATGAACTATATGCACCAGGAAGGCATCGGTGTCATCCTCGACTGGGTACCGGCGCACTTCCCACGCGACAGCTGGGGCCTCGCGCAGTTTGATGGCACGGGACTCTATGAGAACCCGGATCCTCGCCTCGCAAGTCACCCGCACTGGGGTACTCTGACTTTCAACTATCGGAAGAACGAGGTTTCCAACTTCCTCATCGGTAGTGCGATGTTCTGGGCAGACCGCTACCATGCCGATGGTATCCGTATGGATGCAGTCGCTTCCATGCTCTACCTCGACTATGGACGTCAGGGAGAGGATGCACCGCGGAATATCTACGGTGGCAACGAGAATCTCGATGCGGTGGAGTTCCTGAAGCATCTGAACTCTCAGTTCCATAAGCGCTTCCCGGGCACCTTGCTCATCGCAGAGGAATCGACGGCATGGCCGAATATCACCGGCGATGTCGAGAAGGATGGCCTCGGCTTCGATCTCAAGTGGAACATGGGCTTCATGAATGACTTCCTTTCCTACATGGGTACGGATCCGTTCTTCCGGAAGGGAAACTATAATCAGCTGACCTTCTCGATGATCTATAACTACTCAGAGGACTTTATGCTCGTGCTTTCCCATGACGAAGTCGTACATGGCAAGGGCTCTATGCTTGGAAAGATGCCGGGCGAGACTTTCGAGGAGAAGGCACAGAACCTACGTGCAGCATACGGCTACTTCTGGACACATCCGGGCAAGAAGCTGCTCTTCATGGGACAGGACTTCGCACAGTATTCGGAGTGGTCCGAGAGCCATGAGCTCGAGTGGAATCTTCTCGAGTATCCGGTACATCAGGGTGTGCAGGATTTCGTACGGGATCTCAATGCGGTTTACCGGACACATCCGGCACTCTGGCAGATGGATTACGTCACCGACGGATTTGAGTGGATCAACTGTTCTTATCAGGAGGAGTCCATGGTGATGTTCCTCCGTAAGACAGAGAAACCGGAGGAGACACTGCTCATCGTTTCGAACTTCGACAATGTCGCGCATCCGAAGTTCCGTGTCGGTGTACCGTTTATGTGTTCGGCCAAAGCACTGATTTCCAGTGATGATAAGAAGTACGGCGGCATCGGCGGTGTAAAGCGTACCGCGATGAAGGCACAGAAGATCAGCTGGGATGAGCGGAACTATGCGGTGGATATCGATATTCCGGCGATGTCGACCACCATCTATCAGCTGAGCCCATGTGCAGAGCCGGCGCCGAAGAAAAATGAAGCGAAGAGCGCTACGGTGAAGAAGACCGCAGAAAGTGCAACTACGAAGAAGGCCACAACGAAAAAAGCAACGCCGAAGAAGCCGGTAAGCAAGAAGACGAGCGCGAAGAAAGAAATAGCAGAAGCAACAAAGGTATCGGCTCCGCGGAAGAGTGTACAGAAGGCAGCGCTTGACCAGAAGCTGACAAAGCGTCGTAAAGGCTGATATATGGGAGAAAAGAGTATGAAAAAAGCAGGAATATTAATGCCGGTGTTTTCGCTGCCAGGAAAGTATGGCATCGGAACACTCGGCCAGGAAGCATATCGATTTATCGATTTATTATGTGAAACCGGACATAAAATCTGGCAGATTCTCCCGATGGGTCCGACCGGCTTCGGCGATTCACCGTATCAGGCCTTTTCTGCATTTGCCGGCAATCCATATTTTGTGGACCTCGAGATGCTGATCGAGGAAGGACTTCTGACCGCCGAGGAACTCGCTGATCCGGAAGCATTTGATTTTGGGGATGCCGTCGACTATCCGGCCCTCGGTCGTGCCGAGGCGGCTGCGAAGATACAGAAGCTGCAGCAGGAAGCAGCTGTCGTTACGTCGACGGAAAAAACGACAGCGAAGAGTGCACCGGCCATCTGGTTCAAGCATGATGCTGATGTGGCGTTCCGCGATCTTCGTCGCTGGCGAAAGCAGCCGGTAAATGACGATGCGGCTGACAGCATGGAACGCGTGAACTATGGAAAGCTGTATCACAGTAAGAATAAGGCACTGAAGCTCGCGTATACGCGCTTCAAGGAGCAGGGAGGCGAGGTCGAGGCACTGCTTGCAGAGCTTCGTCCGGAGACCATCGAGTACTGTGTTTTCATGGCGATCAAGGATTCACTTTCCGGCGCCAGCTGGGATGTCTGGCCGGAGGAGCTGCGGGACTGCGATCCGAAGGCAGTGGCGGCATTTCGTGCAGCACATGAGGATGAAGTTGGCTTCTATGCTTTCGTGCAGTACGAGTTCAACAAGCAGTGGGAAGCACTTCGTGCATACGCGAAGCTTCGCGGCATCGAGATCCTCGGTGATATTCCGATCTACTGCGCACCGGATTCTGCCGATGCATGGGCACATCGTGAACTCTTCCAGTATACGAAAGATGGCCACCCATCGAAGGTAGCGGGCGTTCCGCCTGATGCGTTTTCTGCGACCGGACAGCTCTGGGGCAATCCACTCTATGACTGGGCAGCACATAAGAAGACGAACTATGCCTGGTGGTGTGCACGCATGGAGTACTGCCTCGGTATGTATGACTGCCTCCGCGTCGATCACTTCCGCGGATTCGAAGCATACTATGCGGTTCCGTTCGGCGATGAAACTGCGAAAAACGGTACATGGGTCAAGGGCCCGGGCATGGGGCTGTTCCGTGCGATGTATAAGCACTTCGGTACGAAGGACCTTCCGATCGTCGCAGAGGACCTCGGTATCATCACGGATGAGGTTCGCAAGCTGATGACGGAGACCGGCTTCCCGGGGATGAAGGTACTGCAGTTCGCTTGGGATTCAGGTGCGGGCAATGCGTATCTGCCGCACAACTTCACCACACCGAACTGTGTATGCTATACCGGTACACACGATAACGACACGCTTCGCCACTGGTTCGAGACGATCCCGGACTGGCAGCGTGGCTATATGTACCAGTACATGAGCCGTTCTGCCAACGACTGGAATGCGATGCCGGAGCTTCTCATCAAGCGCGCGATGGGATCCATCGCAAACACGGTGATTGTTCCGGCTGCCGATTACCTCGGACTCGGAGCAGAAGGACGCGTGAATCAGCCGGGTACGTCCGGAAATAACTGGCAGTGGCGGATGGTCGAGGACGCGTTCACCGAGCATGAAAAGCAGGTGATGGTCGGCATTCTCCGCACCTATGATCGCTTTCAGGAAGCTCTTGCCGCACCCGTAGAGGACGAAGAAGCGAAATAAAAACAGTGATACAGACGGTAGAATAGTGGTGCGCATTCGGTCGACGGGCTCTGAGGAGCGGCGCCAGAAGCACAGTACTCCGAGAACCTTTCGGCTGAACACGCACATAAAAAGCTGGTCCATCGACCAGCTTTTTAAAATACAGATTTAATTTACGGATTTAATTTACGGAGAAATTTGCGGAGCTTTCGTTGTTTGCGAGGTCACGGATGTAGACCGTGATGGCATCGCCGGCCATCGAGAAGGTGACGCGACCGCTTGTTTTATTGATATCGGTCGGCTTCACGTTGTTGCCGAGGGAATCGACACCATAGATGGAATCCCAGTTCACACCGGACTGGGTATCGGATACGGTGAACTCGAGGTATCCGGCACCGAGGTTAACGGATTCTTCATCGACCGTCGGTCCTACATCATCGAGCAGATTGATCTGGATATAGGTGGTCTTCGACATGCCGTTGATGGATTTCGCAAGCAGTGTCAGGGTTCCGTTCTTCGTGATGTCTGCAGTCCAGATGGAACCGGATTTTTCAAGAGGGACTTCTGCGCCGTCCATCGTCGCATTCAGGGCTTTCAGCGGGACCAGTGAATCTACTTTGATGTCCAGTGTGGCGGTCTGATAGTCTCTGGTGTCCGGTTCGGTCGTCTCGATCGTCGGCTGCTGAATCACAAACAGAAGAATCAGTCCGTTGATGATGAGATACGGAAGCAGGTAACAGAGGATGAAGTGCAACGCACGGGACTTCGGTTTACTTTTTACCAGCTGGCCACGCGCATCATAGCGGAGTGACGGACCGCCGGATCTATAGTTCTTTGCCATAATAACCTTCTTTTTCATATTTCACTCCGAAAGATACGTACGGAACGTAGGCTTGTCGCCTGCACTTGTTACGTATTTTCGTCTCGAATGTAGCTACCCATGAAGGCGGGCAATGCTACGAAATGAAGCATTCTGTGTACAGAATACGTCCATGCATCAGAGCCCGACTTGTGTCGCTAGTATAACAAAATGAATCTTGCGTTACAAGGGCGCGGTTGTTATACTTATTTTACGATTTCAGTAATTTCTTTTTTAATAAGATGATTCCAAATCTAAGAATTTCGGGGCGGTCGTTCCCGCATCCATAATTTCCAGATTTACGATATTTTTCAGAAATACTCCACAACATCGCATAAACGTGAACAGCGGAACATTCCGTAGACATAGCATGGTCTTCGAAGAGACCATATGGAGGCATTATGGCAGAAGAAGAGAAGAAGGTCCCGGCAGAGGCGAAGCCGAGAGGACGGAAGCCGAAAACTGCGACGGCAGGCGAGAATGCGGCGCCGGTAGAAGCTGCAGCGACGACAGCGCGTAAACCGAGAGGGCGGAAGCCGAAGGCGGAAGCGGATGAAACTGCAGCAGGCACAGAGCATAAGCCGAGAGGCCGTAGGTCAAAGACCGTGGAAGCGGCAGAGAAGGATAAGAAAAAGAGCGCCGGAAGCACCGTACGGAAACCGCGTGGACGGAAGCCGAAGACGGATGAAGAGGAAGCTGCGGAAACCGTAGAGGTGACCACAACGCAGGAAAGTGCAGCAGGCGAAGAGCCTGCGGTGAAGCGTAGCTCACGCGGACGGAAACCGAAGAAGGTAGAGACTGCAGAGACTGCGGTAACGACAGAGGCTATAGGTACTACCGCATCGGAGACGGAACAGAAAACATCTGAGGTACATCTGACGGCACCGCAGGAAAGTGCGAGCGCGCAGGTGGATTCGACGCTGGCTTCTTCGGTGGAGGATGCAACCGATACAGAGCGTGTAGTGACCGTACGGCCGGATGCAGTCGATACCGGAGTGACAGCAGAAAGAGCAGTCGGAGAGTCAGATATCGTGGAATCTCGTCCGGATGCGCAGGAGATGCCGCAGACATCGGCGGAAGAGACGCCTGCCGGTGAAACAGAGAATACAGCAGAGCACCAGCGCCCGAATCGGACCATCGTGATGAACCGTCGTCCGGATCGGAATCGTCCAGGCAGAACGAGTAGTGAACGTGGTGGATATACACGTGATCTGCGTGATGCACGAAACAGCCGTAGCGAAACAGAACTCACTACGTCGGATGCAGAGTCGATGCAATCGCGTACGGAGGCGGTCGAGAAGACGGATGAACTTGATAACGAGACCCAGAAGGCGCCGAGCGGAAATCCGTGTGGTGGTATCCTTGAGGTGATGCCGGATGGCTTCGGTTTTACACGATCCGCGAATTTTATGCCGGGTGACTGTGATGTCTATGTAAATCCTGCCATTATCAAGCGCTATCGTTTGAAGACCGGCGATGTGATCCATGGACTGTCGAGAGCGAAGAATCCGAACGAGCGTTACGCTGCGCTCTCCTACATTGAAACGGTCAATGGAAAACCGCTTTCGGAGATGTTCCGGCGGAGAAATTTCGAGTCGCTGACACCGATTTTTCCGAATGAGCGTATACGTCTCGAGGTACCGGAAGAGAAGGCACCGACGTCCCTCCGTATTCTCGATCTGCTGGCACCAATCGGTAAGGGCCAGCGTGGTATGATCGTGTCACCGCCGAAGGCAGGTAAAACGACACTCCTCAAGCAGGTAGCAAAGGCCATCGTAAAGAACGAACCGAAGATGCATCTTCTCATCCTTCTCATCGATGAGCGTCCGGAGGAGGTAACCGATATGAAGGAGGAGGTCGAGGGTGGTCTCGTCACCGTGATTTATTCGACCTTCGATGAGATTCCGGAGCATCATAAGCGCGTTGCGGAGATGACCATTGAGCGCGCGAAGCGTCTCGTGGAACAGGGCGAGGATGTGACGATTCTGCTCGATTCCATCACCCGTCTCGCTCGTGCCTATAACCTCGTGGTTCCGGCATCCGGACGTACCCTCTCGGGTGGTCTCGATCCGGCGGCGCTTCATATGCCGAAGCGCTTCTTCGGTGCGGCCCGTAATATGCGAGAGGGCGGATCTCTGACGATTCTGTCCACGGCACTCGTGGATACCGGCTCCCGTATGGATGATGTCATCTATGAGGAGTTTAAGGGTACCGGTAATATGGAACTCGTTTTGAACCGAGAACTTCAGGAACGCCGTATCTTCCCGGCCATCGATATCGTGAAATCAGGAACCCGTCGTGACGACCTGCTTCTGTCGGAACTTGAGCAGAAGGCGGTCGATATCATCCATAAACGTGTATCGGATGAAAAGGCAAGCTCTGCAGAAGAAGTGATCCAGCTTTTCGAGCGTACCTCGAACAACGAAGAGGTCTGCCAGCTTATCGTGAATGGAAAAGCGGTTGTGACACCAAGTGCGAAAGCCGGCGCAAAGACGAATCCGAAATTAAATAACAACCCGAATTCACGCCTCGCGATTAAAATAAATCGTTGAGCCGGAAATCGCCGACGTCGGTCATGAAATTGTGGTCAAATGTCATTCGAAAGATGGAAGATGAGGAAAACATTTTCTGAGGTATTGCAATATTTTTTGCTTTATGTTAGGGTATTAAAGCTTAACTATTATCTAAGCGGTCGAATCTCGTGAGTGCCATGCATTCCGTCGTCGACACGCAAGCTGGCATGGTTGGGAACCATGCAGAAAGAGGTACGAGATGAGAGAAGGAATCCATCCAAAGTATTATCAGGCTACTGTTACCTGCAACTGCGGTAACACATTCGTAACTGGCTCCACGAAGCCGGAGATCCACGTCGAGGTTTGCTCTGCTTGCCATCCGTTCTACACTGGTAAGGAGAAGGCTAGCAGCCTGAAGGGTCAGATCGATAAGTTCAACAAGAAGTTTGGTCTTGCTTAATTTATACGAAGCTGAAAACATCGTCCCATACCTGCATCCAAGTGGTGCAGGTGTGGGATTTTTTTATGTCTTAGGGAGTTGTTATGGTATCTGTGAAGGGAGACAGCGGGGACGGCCGGCGGAAGCCATACGGAGAGCGTGTGAAAAATCAAGCTCGATCCCCTTTAGAGCCAGTTAGAGACTTTTTTCCTTGACACCCCGTACAACGCTGAGTTCGCATCCGGCGAATCTCAGCGACTGTACGGGGCTTACTGGCTCTTAGGGGTCGAGCTTAGATTTTTCCACGCTCGAAGTACTGGCTTCCGCCGGCCGTCCCCGCTGTCTCCCTTTGCAGAATCCGGATTTCCCGGATATCGACATAAAAGTTTCACTTTCCTTTTATTGAATTCGCGTTTTCTATCGTTTACACTTAGGTGCATGTAATTTTATAATGCAGATATAGAAAAAGCGCTTTTGATATAGAAGAAAGTTATCAAGAAAACAATATGACAGATACAGAAAAGAATTATTTAAACGATAGAACAAACTTAGAAACGACAACAGAACATGCGTCTTCAGTGACGCCGGATATCCCGCAGTCCCAGATTTACAGTGGAATCGGTGGTCAGGCGGTCATCGAGGGTATGATGATGCGGAACGGGAAGCGTTATTCGGTGGGGGTCCGGAAGCCGGATGGTTCCATCGCGGTGATGGAGGATGAGTATATTTCCATGACGGATAAATATCCGATTCTGAAGGCACCGTTGATTCGAGGTGTTTTCTCCTTCGTCGATTCGATGGTGCTTGGTATGCGCTGTCTTACCTTCAGTGCCTCATTTCTCGAGGATGATCCGGAGGATGCGGAGAAGGAGCCGTCGAAGTTTGAGGCCTGGCTGGATCGGACCTTCGGGGACAAGCTGGAGCCGGTGCTGGAAACGATGGTGATGATTTTTTCCTTCGTGATTGCGCTTCTTATGTTTGTGATTTTTCCGACTTGGATCGCTGGTTTTCTGAAGCCGATGCTTCCGCATGCTTCGCTGCTTGGCCTGATCGAGGGTCTGATCCGAGTGCTGATTTTTATTCTCTATATTAAAGTGATTTCCCGCACACCGGATATCGCGCGTACATTCCAGTACCACGGTGCGGAGCACAAGTGCATCAACTGTGTCGAGCATGGACTTCCACTGACGGTGGACAATGTTGCAGCTTCGAGTAAGGAGCACAAGCGCTGTGGTACCAGCTTCATCGTGTATGTGATGCTGATTTCCATTTTGCTGTTTATGGTGATCCGCGTGGACACCATCTGGATGCGTCTTCTCAGCCGCATCGTGCTGATTCCGGTCATCGCCGGTGTCAGCTTCGAGGTACTTCGTCTCGTCGGTACACATGACAATGCGCTGACCCGCATTCTGTTCATTCCGGGTATGTGGATGCAGGGCCTCACGACGAGTGAGCCGGATCGTGCGGAGATCGAGGTGGCCATCGCCGCTGTCGAACGTGTCTTCGACTGGCGCGCCTTCGAGAAGGAGACCTTCGGTCTCGACTTTTCTGACCGTCCATCCGATGTGCATTCCACCATCGTGAACATTCCGGTCGTGGATGGAAAGCCTGTTCTGGAGGAAGCGTAATGTCGGCTCTGACTTTTCGACAGCTTCTCGATGAAGCAACAAATCAACTGCACATGGCACAGGTTCCGGACCCGCGCTACGATGCGCGGGCTCTTCTTATGTCTGCGTATCATCTTCAACCGACGCAGTACCTGCTCTATGAGAACGATACGCCAGAGGTGTTAATTCCGAAAATGCTGCCCGATACGGAAGCACTTTCGGCTGCGACTGCTGCATTTCAGGCTGGTGTGCTTCGGCGACAGCGACGTGAACCCCTCCAGCAGATTCTCGGCACCGCCGGCTTCTATGGACTCGATTTCGTCGTCACGAAGGATGTGCTCTGTCCACGGGCAGATACCGAGACACTCGTGGATGCCGTGCTTGGAAACCTCATGCCGGAGCAGATTCGCTCTGCCCATGTCGCAGAGGAGAAAATCCGAGCGGATCAGGCATCGCAGATGGATATGTCTGGTACGTGCTCGGCATGCGGACAGCGTATGGAGGTGGAGATGAGGGATGCCGTATCTGTGGATAAGTGTCCGGATTTCCTGTCTTATGTGGATAACGAAGGCGCGTCACTCCTCGATGTCTGTACCGGTTCCGGCTGTATCGCCATCGCACTCACGAAATTCGGTGCTTTTCACGACACCACGGCGGTGGATATCTCCGACGCCGCGCTCGCCATCGCATGGCAGAACGCCGCGCGACTGTTGATATCGGATGCAGATACGGTTGCTGCCCCGCCACCATGTGCTGAGCGGGCGGATGAAACAGTGGACGGACAGCTGAATCTGCCGGCAACCGATTCACTGGAGTGTGGCTTGCATCTTCAGAACGCGGTGGTCGACTTCACCCTGTTGCGAAGTGACATGTTCTCTGCATTGGCCGAGCGAAAAGAAGCCGATGGGGGCATGAAGAAATATGATGTCATCGTGTCGAATCCGCCGTACATTCCATCGGCGGTGGTCGACGAGCTCGAACCGGAGGTTCGGGACTATGAGCCACGCATCGCACTGGATGGCACCGCAGATGGACTTCGTTTCTATCGGATCCTTGCAGAGGAATCCGTGAAGTACCTGAAACCGGGCGGACGCATCTACCTCGAAATCGGCTACGATCAGGGCGAGCGTGTCCCGGCACTGCTCGAGGCAGCCGGCTTCCGAGAAGTAACGGTGATCCGCGACTTCGGCGGCAACGACCGCGTGGTAGCAGCACATCTGTAAATTAGTAATTGCAAAGTCAGAGGCCCGGAGGGGTGGCAACCGAGGCCATACGGAGAGACCGTGTAAAATCAAGCCGGGTCCCCTTAGCGGCACTTGGTGTTATCTCTCCTTGGAACCCTC
>CAKQWR010000025.1 GCA_934279105.1 uncultured Oribacterium sp.
CGACTCGGCTCAATGTGTTTGCCCCTGTCGGCTGCTCGCTGTGCGTGGGTTTCTGAGAAGTGCCCGTTTCGCTTACGTCTTCAGTTCGTTGTAGATGTCGCGTTTTGAGACACCGCGGTCTTTTGCGACGGCCTTCATGGCGTCCTTCTCGCTCATGCCCTGGTCGAGGTAGTGCTGCATGTGCTCGGTGAGAGGCATCGCATTCCAGTTTGCCTGAGCTTCTTCCGTGATGGACTCCGGAGAGCGGCCCTCGATGACGAGTACGTACTCACCGAGCGGGTCTTCTTCCTTATAAAGAGCGATGGCATCGCCGAGGGTGGTGCGGATGGCTTCTTCGTGCTTTTTCGTGAGCTCACGGCAGAGAGAGACGCGACGGTCGTGACCGAGAACGTCAGCGAGATCCTGCAGGGTGACGCGCAGCTTATGCGGTGCCTCGTAGATGATCATCGTACGGGTTTCGGTGCGGAGTTCCTCGAGGATACGCTGGCGCTCCTTTTTGTTCGCTTTTTCGGTCGGAAGGAAGGCTTCGAATGCAAAGCGGCGGGTCGGGAGTCCGGAGATGGTGAGGGCGGTCACAGCAGCCACCGGTCCCGGGAGGGAGGTGACGGTGATGCCGGCTTCAACGGCCTGACGGACGAGCTCTTCACCCGGGTCGGAGACGCAAGGTGTGCCGGCGTCGGTGATGATCGCAACGTTCTTACCGGTAAGCATATCCTGCACCAGTGCACGTGCCTTATCGTATTTATTGAATTCATGGTACGCGGTCATCGGCGTCTTGATTTCGAAATGATTTAAGAGCTTGATTGAGTTTCGTGTATCCTCCGCGGCGATGACGTCCACGGACTGTAAACACTTGATCACGCGAAAGGTCATATCGTCGAGATTGCCGATCGGTGTCGCGCACACATATAGTGTTCCTGCCATTGTAAACCTCCATTATTGCATTTTCGTTCGTCTGCGTCTGCAGCATTCCGGAAAGGGTGTCCGCGAAGGGAATATGCTGCAGGCTGCCTGCATGGCTGACGCGGATGAAGTATACCGGTGAATGCGGATATGGCGGGGCGCCTGCATTGACCGAAAATGCATCGTTAAATTCCATTGTAAACGAAAGCTTTCGGATAGACTATTAATTTTTTTCAGAATGATTAAGATTTCAGCACATACCTTGCAAATATAGTACAGCTTTGCTATATTACGAATGGTTAAAAGGCTCTTCGGAGCTTTATTTTTTACGACAGAATATGTATTACAGAATATGACGTCGGCTCTGCAGATAGGCGGCATGAATGCATGCGGAGATCGATGATGATGAGGAGAAAGAAAATGAAGAAACTCATGGCGATGCTTGTCCTGGCAGCGACGCTCTGCATGGCGGTTGCAGGATGTGGTAAGAAGGCAGATGATACAGCGAAGGAGACCGTGAAGGCAGAGGAGACTGCACCGGATGGTTCAGCACTCACGACGGCAGCCGCTGAGGTTGAGACGAACGCTGAGAACGGCCTTCCGGCGAATCGTCAGCCGGATGCAACCGCACCGGTTGTGGATACGGTGATGGTTTATGCGATGGTAAATGGCAAGATGTCGCAGGTGATGGATTCTGTAGAGGAGCTTAATGAGCAGTCTCTTCTCGATAAGCTGATCGAGCTGGGGACCGTAGCAGAGGGTACGACCCTGGTAAGCTTCGAGAAGGTAGATACTGGTGAGACTGTTCTGGCCGGACCGGGTGCTCCGTCAGGACAGGATACGATGAAGGTAGAGGATGGCGTGCTGACGCTGTCTGGTTTCAAGCCAGGTGAGGGCCTCGATGAGGCGACTGCAGAGAAGGCGGTAGCGGATACCTATGCTGCAAACTTCGAGCTGAACCAGTGCACCGTAACACTTCAGTAAAACGCAAGATGAAAACACCGCAGGGGTTCCTGCGGCGTTTTTTTCATATAGGGATTTGAATAGAGGATAAAAAGATCCTATATACATTTTCGGCGTACGGTAGGGCAGGCCCTGTTTACAAGCAGCCGAAGTAGAAGAGGGAGCCGGAACGTCGTCGGTGAGAGGAGGATAGCATGAAGTTTAAACGTTTGGCAGCGGTGATGCTGAGTGTCGCGATGATGCTCGGATCGGTGGCGTGGACCGGAAGTACAGAGGTATATGCGGCGAGTGTCGTGGGCCGTGGTGTGAAGCCGATGAGTACCGGCAGTCCGGCGACGGGCGCTGCATCCGGTACGGGAAGCAGTACCTTCATGGGCAGTACCGGTGAGCTTCGCGGCGTCTGGTTTTCCTACCTCGACTGGCAGAATATGCCGACGGATGAGGCGGGATTTAAGGCAGCGGCCGACAAGGTGATGTCGGATATTCAGAAGCAGGGCATGAATGCGATTTTCTGTCATGTGCACAGTCACTCGGATGCGTACTATCCGTCTTCCGTGCTTCCGACATCGAAGTTTCTTCCTGGAAACGGGAAGTTTGACGCACTTCAGTATATGATCGACAGTGCGCATCGGCATGGTCTCCGTTTCCACGCGTGGTTTAATCCATATCGTGTGACGGGTTACCAGATGAAATGGGCGGATGTGCCGGCGAGCTCTATCGTGAAGCAGTGGTATGCTGCCGGTAGTCGGAATGTGTTGCTTTTCGACGGCGATTACTATCTGAATCCGGCGCAGCCGGCAGTGCGTCAGCTCGTCGTCTCCTCGATTCGCGAGGTGCTCACGAAGTATGCGGTCGATGGTGTGCAGTTCGATGACTATTTCTATCCGAACCTCGGAAAGGACGCAGCGACAAATTTCGACTATCCGGAGTATCAGCTGTACAGCGGGAATGCGACGATTACGGAGTGGCGGAAGGCCAATGTCTCAGCCCTCATCCAGGCGGTTTATGCGACGGTGCATGAGGTCCGTTCGTCTGCGATGTTCGGCGTGAGTCCGGTGGCGCAGCTCAAGTATCTGCGAAGTGATAAGAGTTATTTCGTAGACATTGACACATGGATGAGTCATGCGGGCTACATCGACTATGTGCTTCCGCAGATCTATTTCGATTTCGAGCAGAAGACCGGCAGCGGCGCGGCGTCGGATGCGGCGTATGCGACCTGTCTTAACAGCTGGCTCGAGCTTCATCGGAAGACCGGTCGGAAGGTACAGCTGTATGTCGGTCTCGCACTGTATAAGTGTGGCACAAATGCCTGGGATGGCAATGCGACGCCGGAGTGGATTCGCCGGAACGACATCCTGAAGCGTGAGGTGGAGCTCGCACGGCAGAGCGGGCAGGTGAGCGGTTACGGTATCTTTGCGTACCAGAATTTCGATGACGCGGCGGCACAGGCGGAGCTTGCCAACCTGCGGAACGTGTTTTCATAATGTGTTTCATCGCAGCAGCATAGTGCTGTGTGAAAAGGACTCGTACCGTGCGTGCATAGGCTGTGTACGATGTAGGATGAATGAATCGTGATTTCCCTGCCCTTTCGGCAGGGAAATATCGTATAGAGGGGAGAATGCATCTGCATGATGACCTGGGCTGAGTTCGTAAGCCGATTTCCGATACAATTAAATAAGCAGCAGGAGAGTGCCGTGCAGTCCGTCGAGGGCCCGGTGCTTCTTCTTGCGGTTCCGGGCTCCGGTAAAACGACGGTGCTCGTGACGCGGCTTGGGTACATGATTTTCTGCAAGGGCATCGCGCCGGAGCGCATCCTGACGGTCACCTATACGGTGGCAGCGACGAAGGATATGGCGGCGCGATTCGCAAGCCGCTTCGGAGAAGAGATGGCGGAACGGCTAGAGTTCCGCACAATTAATGGCATCTGCGCCCGTGTCATCCAGTACTGCAGCTGGAAGAGTGGTCGTACCGCCTTTTCGCTCCTCACTGATGAAAAGCGCATCGCCGGCATGCTCTCCGGTATCTATCAGCAGATTGAGCACAGCTATCCGACGGAGAGTGATCTTCAGAATGTTCGAACCCTCATTACCTTCATCAAAAACCGTATGCTGCGCGAAGACGAGATTCGAGCACTCGAAGAGGACGCGGAAATCCATCTTCTTCAGATCTACAAGACGTACAATGCACAGCTTCGGGAGCAGCAGCTGATGGATTATGATGACCAGATGGTCTATGCCTATACCATGCTGCAGCGTTTTCCGTGGCTGCTCGAGCATTTTCAGCAGCAGTATCCGTATATCTGCGTTGATGAGGCGCAGGATACTTCGAAGATCCAGCACGCCATCATCGCTCTTCTCGCATCACGGACGGAAAATCTCTTCATGGTCGGTGATGAGGACCAGAGCATCTATGGCTTCCGCGCCGCGTATCCGGAGGCACTGCTCGAGTTCGAGCAGCAGCACCCTGGGGCCCATGTTCTTCTGATGGAAGAGAATTTCCGTTCAGATGCCTGCATCGTCCACGCGGCGGATCGTTTCATCCAAAAAAACACGCTTCGCCATGAAAAGCACATGCAGCCGTCCCGTCCGAAGCAGCACGAGATACGTGAACTGCCACTTAAGAATCGGAAAGCACAGTACAGTTATCTTCTGAAGGTCGCGGAGGACTGCACGACGCAGACGGCAGTTCTCTATCGGGACCATGAGTGCGCGCTTCCGCTGATCGATCTCCTCGAACGAAACGGCGTGCCTTACAGGATGCGGAACGCCGATATCGGCTTCTTCACGAACCGAATCGTACTGGACATCTGCAACATCATTCGCCTCGCTGAGAATCCGCTGAACACGGAGCTCTTCATGCAGCTCTACTATAAGCTCGGCACCTATCTCCGCAAGCAGGACGCGCAGAGCATCGCGGACATCAGCCAGCTCGAGGGCCTCTCAGTATGGGAAGTCGCTCTGCAGCACGGCGGGCTCAATGCGTACACGAAGGGAAAGGTCCGCGCCATCGGAACCCATATGAAGAATTTGCTGGGGGAAACGGCCGGTCGCGCGATTCACCGCATCGTTGAGTACATGGGCTACCGGGAATATCTCGAGCGAAGCGAACTGAAGGATACGAAACTCGACATTCTTCGAATCCTCGCCGAGCAGGAGGAAAGTCCCAGCCGTCTGGTGGATCGTCTCGAGGAGCTGCGACAGGTTCTGAAGGAAAAACCACAGGATCGTGACTGTCCGTTTATCCTCTCAACCATTCACGCAAGTAAGGGCCTCGAGTACGACAGCGTCTATCTCCTCGATGTGATCGACGGTGTCCTCCCGGCACAGATTCCGAAGGACCTGAAAAAAGCGGAAAAAGAAGAAGTGGAAGCCTATGAAGAAGAACGTCGACTCTTCTATGTCGGCATTACCCGCGCGAAGAATCAGCTCTATGTCTTCACCATGAAGAATCAGAGCGCTGACTTCTGCGACGAACTCTTCGGTCGAAAAGGAAAGAAAAAAAGGGTACAGAACGAGTCGTGGACACAAGGCCTCTCCGGCAGCAGCGGATATAGCAGTATACGCGGACGCGACCGGAATTCGGAGCGCGGCACCATGAGACGCTATAGCGGTGCCGAACGAAGTGTACGTGGAAGCGAAGATGGAAATGACGAAGGATATGCTCTGAAGCGATACAGCACCGGCGGTTTCGGTCCCGGCTATGCACTGCATAAACCGCATGCAGTCACGAAAAAGCTAAGCGACGAAGATTACCGAATCGTCCTATCGAAGCTCGGGCCCGGCGTACACGTAAAACACAAAAAATACGGCGAAGGTGAGATCATCAGCCTGGATACCGACATCATAAAAATAAAATTTGCAGACGACACCCGCGTCTTCCAGACGAGATTTCTCGTTGAAAAGGGATTACTGGAGATGTAAGGCAGGGGCCGGAGGACAGCCATCAGAAATCATACGGAGAGATCGTTGAAAACTCAAGTCGGGTCCCCTTAGCGGCACTTAGAGTTATCTCTCCTTAGACCCCTCTGTAACGCTGTGTTTTCATCAGGAAAACTCAGCGATTACAGAGGGCTTAGTGCCGCTTAGAGGATCCCCGACTTAGAGTTTTCCGAGCTCGTAGTACTGTGTTTCTGATGGTTGCCCTCCGGCTCCCTGACGAGTGAACAGTAACGCTGTCCGGAGGACGTGTATCGTGTCCTGCGCCCGATTCTTGCAATTATGTCTTAAATAAATTATAGTTAATAAGTTAATGCACCCACATACGGTGCGAAAATTTATACATCAGGCCGCCTTCCATTCGGGCGTCCGGAAAGCGAGTATTATGGAAAAGAAACCTTACTACATTACCACGGCAATCGCCTATGCATCCGGCAAGCCGCATATCGGAAACACATATGAAATCGTCCTGGCAGATGCCATCGCACGATATAAGAGATTTCAGGGCTACGATGTTCAGTTCCAGACCGGAACCGACGAGCATGGCCAGAAGATCGAAGAGAAGGCAAACGCTGCCGGTATGACTCCGCAGGCGTTTGTTGATAAGACAGCAGCCGACATTAAAACCATCTGGGACCTCATGAACACTTCCTATGATAAGTTTATCCGTACGACGGACGACTATCACGAGAAGCAGGTGCAGAAGATGTTCAAGAAGATGTACGACAAGGGTGACATCTACAAGTCCGAGTACGAGGGCTGGTACTGTACACCATGTGAGTCTTTCTGGACCGATTCGCAGCTCGTGGATGGCAAGTGTCCGGATTGCGGACGTCCGGTAAAGAAGGAGCGCGAGGAGGCCTACTTCTTTAAGATGAGCAAGTACGCTGATCGCCTCATGCAGTACTACGATGAGCATCCGGAGTTTATCCAGCCGGTATCCCGTAAGAACGAGATGGTAAACAACTTCCTGAAGCCGGGTCTTCAGGATCTCTGCGTTTCCAGAACGACCTTCAAGTGGGGCATCCCGGTTGCTGAGGACCCGAAGCACGTTGTATACGTATGGCTCGACGCACTCACCAACTATATCACCGGCCTCGGTTATGATGTAGACGGAAACAACGACCCGATGTTTGACAAGTTCTGGCCGGCGGATCTCCACCTTATCGGTAAGGATATCATCCGTTTCCATACCATTTACTGGCCGATCTTCCTGATGAGCCTCGATCTTCCACTTCCGAAGAAGGTGTTCGGTCATCCATGGCTGCTGACCGCTGCCGGCAAGTCACAGGAAGGCATCAAGATGTCGAAGTCTCGTGGAAACGTGATTTATGCCGACGATCTCGCAAAGCTCTTCGGTGTAGATGCCGTACGTTTCTTCGTCATCCATGAGATGCCATACGAGAACGATGGTGTCATCTCCTGGGAGCTCATGGTAGAGCGTTACAACTCCATGCTCGCGAATATCCTCGGAAACCTCGTAAAGCGTACCATCTCGATGAGCAATAAGTATTTCGATGGTGTCGTAGAGGATAAGGGTGTAACCGGACCGATGGATGAGGATCTGAAGACCACCATCCTTCAGGCTGTAAAGACGGCAACGGACAAGATGGACCAGCTCCGTGTAGCAGATGCGCTGACCGCTGTATTTGATATCTTCCGTCGCTCCAACAAGTATATCGACGAGACTGAGCCATGGGTACTTGCGAAGGACCCGGCACAGGCAGATCGCTTAAAGACTGTTATGTACAACCTTACCGAGGCGCTCAACATCGGCGCATCTCTCCTCGAGAGCTTCATGCCGGAGACCGCCGAGGCTATCCTTTCCGAGATTCACGCAGAGAAGCGTGCCCTCGAGGATATGGATCGCTGGGGTCTTTACAAGTCCGGTACGAAGGTAACCGATGCACCGGCGACGCTCTTCGAGCGTAAGAAGGAAGAGGATGTCATGGTCGAGGTCGAGAAGATCGAGGCGGTACAGCGTGCACAGTACGAGGCACAGCAGGCGAAGGATGCCGCAGCTTCTGAGGAGGCCAATGCAGGCGACCAGGCAGCAGAGACCGCCGCAGAGGATGACGGCATGCCGGAGGAGATCCTCGAGAATGGTGACTGTGCACCGGATACGCACATCGCAACACCGGAAGCAAAGCCGGAAATTACATTTGAGGACTTCGACAAGGTAGAACTCCGTATCGGAAAGATCCTTCACGCAGAGGAAGTTCCGAAGTCGAAGAAGCTCCTTAAGCTCAGTGTTCAGGTCGGTGCGGAGACACGTACCATCCTGAGCGGTATCAAGAAATCCTATAAGCCGGAGGATCTCGTAGGTAAGCGCGTCATGATCGTCGCAAACCTCGCCCCTCGCAAGATCGCGGGCGAAGAGTCCCAGGGCATGATCGTAGCGGCAGAGGACAATGATGGAAACATTGCCCTTATGACCCCGATGGCGAAGATGCCGAGTGGCTGTCTCATCGGCTAATCTATACGAACCACGACCGGAGCGCAGGAAACTGTGTTCCGGTCGTCGCTTAAAATTATGTCTACATATCAAAGTGTTTTAAAGAGCACCAAAAAAGGAATCGGCCTGTCCGGTGGCATCCTGAAGATCTTCGCGACCCTTATGATGACTGCGTACAGCTTCGCCGTCGTTATCATCCGAAACGGTAAGCTTTATGGATATTCCGAGGAATACTATCAGATGGCGATCGCCACTGCAGAAGGGATGCGCTGGCTCAAGCTCTATAACATCCTTCATTTCTGCGGCTATTTCTGCTTCCCGATCTTCGCATTTCTCTGCGTCGAGGGCTTCATCCATACTTCAAATTTCTGGAAATATTTCGGACGTATGCTGGTTTTCGCACTGCTGAGCGAGGCTCCGTTTGACCTCTGCATGTACAACGAGACCTATCATTTCGAGCTTCAGAACCCGATGTTCACACTTGCGCTCGGGCTCCTTGTGATGTATGGCATGAAACAGAATCGGAATCATGTCGATCGGAAGTGGCTGTGCGTGGCGGCAGGCTGTGTAGTTGCCTATCTCGCGCACTTCCAGTTTGGGGTATTTACCATCCTCGGTATGGCGCTCATGTACAGTTTCCATAAGGAGAAAGCCCTGCAGACCGCCTGTGGTGTCCTGGTTACGGCGGCCGGCACCGTCAGCGCCCATTTTCTGCCGGTGCTCTGCTTCCTGCCGATCTGGCTTTATAACGGTGAACGTGGCCGACTGAATATGAAGTGGTTTTTCTACCTGTATTATCCGCTTCACCTCACCGCGTTCTACCTGATGATTTATATCGGCGCACTGCTATAGTTACAATTCAGGCAGGGGCCCGGAGGTCGGCCTCCGGGCCTGTCTGAACTGTTACCTTCTATAGCTTCAGAAAAAATGAATGTGGTCAGATCAGATTGAATTATTATGAAAAAATCAAGTGAAATTTTTGACACCCATGCACATCTCTGCGATGCGGCCTTCGATGAAGACCGTGAAGCGATTATCGCGGATCTCGGTGCGCACGGCGTCGGCGCCTTCGCAGAAATCGGCTTCGATCTTCCGTCGAGTCGCGCGGCGCTTGCACTCGCAGAACGCCATCCGAATATCTATGCGGCGGTGGGATTCCACCCGGATCACAGCGACCATTTACGTGAGGAAGATGTGGAGACACTCCGACAGATGGTGGAAAACGATCGTCTGCAGGCGGATGAAAGTTCACGACAGGGCGAGAACCGATGGAATTCCGTGCTTCCGGATGTGGATAAGTCTGTCGCCGGAAGCTCATCCGCCGATGCCGATGCTCTATCGGCGGTGGAAATTGCTGCAGATACACGAAAGAAAATCGTGGCGATCGGTGAGATCGGTCTGGACTATCACTATACGAGAGAAGGTTTGATGCGTGCGGCAGCAGCGGCCGGCCGGGACCCGGACCCAGAGAGTCTTGCGACGGCAGATCCGGAGCCGGAGATCCAGAAAGCAACCTTCCGCCGAATGCTTCAGCTCGCACGTGAATTAGGGCTTCCAATCAATGTCCATTCGCGTGAGGCAGCGCAGGATACCTACGATCTCATCGTGGAGGAGCACGGTTACGAGAATTCCGGCATCATTCACTGTTTCGGCTACCCAGTCGAGATGGCCGAACGTTTCGTGAAGCTCGGAATGTATGTCGGTGTCGGCGGTGTCGTCACCTTTAAGAATTCCCGGAAGCTGAAGGAAGTGGTGGAGCGCATCCCGATCGAGTGTATGGTCCTCGAAACGGACTGCCCGTACATGGCACCGGTGCCGAAACGCGGCACCCGAAATGACCCGCGGAATCTCCCGTACGTCGTCGAGGAAATCGCGGCGCTTCGGCAGATGGACCCAGCGGAGGTCATCCGCATCACCACCGAAAACGCGAAACGCGTGTATCGCATCAGCGAGTAATGTAAAAACCGGCGGGCCACGTTCATGACCCTGCGGCTGGAAATGCCCCTCGGAAACCATACAGAGGGGACTTGAAAAATCCAAAACAGCTCCTTTAGAGCCAGTTAGAGTAATTTTTCCTCGACACCCTCTGCAACACGGAGTTCCTATCAGAGGAACTCCGTCGTTTGCAGAGGGCTTACTGGCTCTTAGGAGCTGTTTTTTGATTTTTCCGTCCTCGATGTATTGTGTTTCCGAGGGGCATTTCCAGCCGCAGGGGGATGAATGAGGCCCGCCGGTTTTCGTCATGCTGGTGACCGAGTCTGTGGCTGATCAGGGAAGTTATAAGACGCCGTGTTTACAGGCTCCGATACTCGACGCGTGGGCGGCCGCCGGTGGAGTAGTCGACCTGACTTTCGGCTTCGTTCGTGCCGATGAGGTAGTTCAGGTAGCGACGTACAGTGACCTTCGAGAGATTCGTGTCCGTGGCGATCTGCTCGGCGGTGCGGTAAGTACCGGCGTTCTTCTGAAGGTCGGCACGGATGTGGTCGAGGGTCTGACGCTGGATGCCTTTCTCGAGTTCGGCGGTCCGGCTTTCGGCGCTCGGGCGATTCGAGCGAATCATCTCATCGATGTCGGCCTGTGTGAATTTGAGACCACTTTCGATGACCTTTCGGCGCAGAACGATTTTATCCATCGCTTCCTCGAAGCGTTCGTAGCGGAACGGCTTGATGAGATAATCAACGGCACCGAGACGCAGGGCGTCCTGGATATGCGGTGCATCGTTTGCGGCGGTGATAAAAATGACATCCGCGTCACAGCCTCGACTGCGAAGCTCGGTGACCAGTTCGATGCCGGACATTTCCGGCATATAAAGGTCCGTCAGTATAATATCGACCTTCGTCTTTTCGAGGAAAGCCAGGGCATCCCGCCCACTGTGAAAGATGGCGACCACCTGTACCCCTGGTGTCTTTTCTGCAAATTGTGCGTTGATGGTCGCGATCATGCGATCATCCTCTACGATAACGGTTTTCAACATGCGCTTTTCCTTTCTCGTTTTTTACTGAAGTTGACGGTGAAGGAGCTTCCTTCACCCGGTTCGGATTCGATGTCCAGGTAGCCGTTTCGCTCGGCGACGATCTGCTGGATCAGACGAAGCCCGAAGCCGTGTCCATCGCCCTTCGTTGTGTACTGTCGTTCTCGTACCGTGCGAATCTGCTCCTCGGTCATGCCGTGACCGGTATCGTCTACCGTGATGGTCAGACCATGCTCGTCTTCACCGATGAAAAGGCCGACCTCCTTGAGCGGTGCGTCCTTGACGGCTTCGAAGGCATTTTCTACGAAATTACCGACGATGGTCACGAGCTCCTGGCTGCTGAGGTACGCACTGTGCGGTGGCAGGATGCTGTCCCGGCGAAGCGAGAAGTGGATGTCGAGCTCACGTGCGTGGCTGGCCTTGCCGAGCACCAGGGCGGTGACGGTTCGGTTCTGTAGCTGGCGCAGGATGTTCTGATAGTTGTTTTCGACATCTGTGGATATACCACTGATGAATTCGATGGCCTGCCTGGTTTCGCCGATCTGCAGAAGACCTGCGATGACATGGAGTTTATTCAGGAATTCATGCGTGTTTGCGCGGAGTGCTTCGATGACGTGGTTTGTGCCAGTCAGCTGCTGGTCGATCTGGATGTATTCGGTGCGGTCTCGCAGGATGATGAGGACGCCCGCCTGATCGAGTGGAAGTGTTTTCGCCAGGAAAGTGAACTCTGCCCATTCGGTCAGGATATCCGAACAGGTGCACCCTTCGGCGAAGGTTTTTCGGATTTCCGGCCACAGCGGAAATGCGGCCGGTAACTGATCGGATGAGATGAGCTTTCGGGCCGGAGCATTGGCGAACAGAAGATGACCATCCGGGGAAACCGCGAGGAGGCACTCGCTCAGATGATCGAGTACATTCTCTCGTCGGAGATACATCTCGGCGAAGGTCGCCGGTTCATGCCCGAGCAGAGAGGTACGGATGCTTCTCGCCAGCAGCCAGGCGGAGATGAGGCCGATGACGAGTGCGAGCGCGAAGATCAGGAGGAAACTGCGGAGCAGCGCGACCTTCTGCTGCTGGATCGTTCGGAGCGAGGCGCTGACCATGACGAAGCCGATCGGGATGCCGTCCTCGCTGTAGACGGTATGGAAGGCGCGACGCTGGTCGACCTCGGTACCATGGCGGGTCGTGAAGTAGGGGGCCTGTCCCTCGAGCGCGGCGCTCTCGTCTCCACCGACGAAGTGCTGTCCGATGAGGTGGTGATTCGGGTGATAGACGCGGTTGCCGTCAGCATTGGCCACGACGATATAATCCACGTCCTCGGTATCGGCGGCCAGTGCATCGAGCTGCTCTACCCAGTACATGGACACGCTGTCGGTGATGGCGGCTTCCTCCGTGTCGCCGCTTTCTGCGACGAGACGGGCGACCAGCGCGATACGGTCATCGAGTGCGGCATCGTAGCTGCGGAGTCGCTCCGGGATCAGTACGGCACCGAGCAGTATCAGAATACCCATCAACAGTGCCGTGCCGCGAAACATCAGCAGCTGCTGGAGGGTATGTGGTTTTCGTCTGGGACGATTCATATCGGAAGCTCCTTTTTAATGAAGACAGATGCATCAGATGGTCCAGGTTATCACTTTTTCTGCTGCAGATACGAGAGCAGCGTCCGGCTCACGACGGAGCTTGCGGTTTTCGAGAACGCGAGGCCGAGCGTACGGCAGGAGGCCGGTTCGAGCGGACGGGAGATGACGCCGGGACATCCGAAGGCCTGCATGACGAGTTCCTGTGAGATGGTGACGCCGAGGCCGCTCCGTACGAAGGCCATGATGAGCGGATCGTCACGGAAGCTGTAGGCGATGTTCGGTTTCACCGGACACTTATGAATCAGGTGCTGGATATCGTTGTCGCAGCCCGGTGTTTCGATGATCAGCGGATACTGAAACAGCTGCGGCAGCGTCACACGTTCCTGTACCGCCAGCGGATGGGATTCCGGAAACACCGCACAGAGTGGGTCATCGAGAAGGGGATAAAAGGCGAGATCATCGGCGACGATCGAGGATAAAAAGCCGCAGTCCACCTGGCCGTGGATGATCCAGTCACGAATCTCATCATAGTTTCCATCCAGGATTTCCATCTCTACTTTCGGATAGTTTTCCTTAAAATAATGCACCACCTCCGGCATCCAGCGCGTGGTGATACTGGAAATGCTTCCGACGCGCAGTTTTCCCTCGATTTTATGATTGATGTTGAACGCTGCCTGCCGAAGGCGGTCTTTTTGATTCGCGAGCTCCCGCACATACGGAAGCAGACGGGCGCCGTTGTCCGTCAGCGTTACGCCACGATTGATCCGGGCGAAGAGCTGCACGCCCAGCTCCTCCTCGAGCCCCGCCATCATCTGACTGATGCCGGACTGCGTATAGTTCAATGCTTGGGCGGCCTTCGAAAAGCTGCCGGTCTCGCAGACCTTCAGAAATATTTCGTATCGATCCTTCAGTTCCCGCATGGTGAAATCTCCATTGTTATCATTCCGAGTGAGCCGACGAATTGCATCACATTTTCTCGGGGAGGCGTATCCGCAAGATCGCGCTCGAACGGTTATATATTAGTAAAATTAATACGCCGTAGCAAAATCATTCGTTTCACTGATATAATACCCCATGCTATCTTATATTGCAAAAGATTATAGAATTTAGGGAGTTTTATAACTATGGAAAAGAAGTCAAGCAATTTCTCAGGACAGATCGGATTCGTCCTTGCGGCTGCCGGCAGTGCGGTCGGCGTCGGGAATCTCTGGCGTTTCCCGTACCTCGCAGCGAAGGATGGCGGCGGTCTGTTCCTGCTGGTCTATCTCGTGCTGGTGCTGACCTTCGGCTTCACCCTGCTGACTTCGGATATCGCCATCGGACGTCGAACGAAGCAGAGCGCCATCGGTGCCTATACGACGATGAATCCGAAGTGGAAATTTCTCGGCATTCTGACCTTCCTCGTGCCGGTCCTGATCATGACCTACTATGCCGTCATCGGTGGCTGGATCACGAAGTATGCCGTCGCGTATCTTTCGGGCAATGCTGCCGCTGCGGCAGAGGATGGCTATTTTACAGGCTTTATTACCTCACCGGTTTCACCAGTTGTGTTCGCCCTTCTGTTCATGGGGATCACTGCGGTCATCGTATACAATGGTGTCGAAGGTGGTATCGAGCGTGTGTCCCGCTGCATGATGCCGATCCTGCTCGTGCTGGTGGTTGTCATCGCGGGCTATGCCCTGACTTTACATCATGAAGATGCGTCCGGACAGGTGCGTACCGGCATGGACGGTCTCCGCTATTACCTTACACCGCATGTGGAGGGGCTGACCATCGGCCGGTTCTTACAGATCCTGCTCGATGCGATGAGTCAGCTGTTCTTCTCACTCAGTGTGTCGATGGGCATCATGATCACGTACGGTTCGTATGTAAAACCGGAAGTGAATCTGAACATCTCCGTGAATCAGATTGAGATTTTCGATACCGGTGTCGCACTGATCGCCGGCGCGATGATCATCCCGGCGGTGTATGTATTTTCCGGAACCGAAGGCATGAGTGCAGGACCGAGCCTGATGTTCGTTTCTCTGCCGAAGGTATTTGCCGCGATGGGCCGGGCGGGCGTTTTCGTCGGTGTGCTTTTCTTCGTCACCGCGATTTTCGCGACCCTCACCTCCTGTATCTCCGTACTCGAATCCATCACCGCGAACTGCATGGAGATCTTCCATACCGGTCGTAAAAAGACCGTGCTGGTATTGACTGTGATTTACCTCGCGGCATCGGCAGTCATCGCACTCGGCTATAGCGTTTTCTATTTCGAAATGCCGCTGCCGAACGGAACGGTCGGTCAGCTTCTCGATATCATGGACTACATCAGCAACAGCGTGATGATGCCGTTCATCGCCCTGCTGTCCACGATACTGATCGGTTGGGCCGTCACCCCGAACTATGTCGTCGACGAAATGCAGCGAAACGGTGAGACATTTCATCGTAAAAAGCTCTACTGCATCATGATTCGTTTCGTGACACCGTTCCTCATGCTGATCCTTTTCCTGCAGTCGACCGGAATCCTCGCATAAAACATATGAAAAAAGAAGCGCCAGAGAGCCTGCCGGGCCCTCTGGCGTTGAATTTTATAATAAAAAACTTCGGGACCAGGTGTATCCACGTCACATAGAAGGATCCTCTTAGTGCTGCTACGTTCCCGTCCTGACACGGTTCGAGGGATCTA
>CAKQWR010000026.1 GCA_934279105.1 uncultured Oribacterium sp.
CATCAGTCGATAAATCCTCTCATCGTCATGTAATTCTTCATCAGGACTTCCATCTCATCGAAGTCGATGCGGCTCGCGTTGATCATCAGGTCATAGTTGTCCGGCTGCATCCAGTCCTCACCGGTGTAGTACTTATGGTACTCTCTCCGCTCCTTATCGATCTTCCGGATACGGCGGAGGGCCTCCTCTTCGTTGACCTTATCGTAGTCCATCACGCGCTTGATGCGGGTCACGAGATCTGCATAGACGAAGAAATCGACGTGGTTCTTCATATCCGCCTCGGTCAGGATGTAATTACTGCAGCGACCGGCGATGATGCAGCTCTCCTTCGAGGCGATATCACGAATCACCTCTGCCTGGAAGCGGAACAGATTCTCCGGCGAGACGATGTTCTCCTGCGTATTCGGCTTTCCGATATCCGGCTTCAATCCATAGAGTGCCTTAAACAGGAAGTTCCGTCCGGCCTTCTCATCAGCCATGCGGAAATACTGCTCGCCGATTGCGGTTTTCTCCGATGTAAGCTTCAGAATATCATCATCATAAAAATGAATGCCGAGGTTCTCTGCGAGACGCTTACCTACGAGACGTCCGCCGGAACCATACTGTCTACCGATGGTAATGACGAAATGCTTCTTAATCATATTTGCCTCCTGATGTATCAACCAGCTGTTACCACAAGTATATACCAAATAAAAGCGTCGTTACAATATTAAATGCCTTCCTTCGTAGAAAGAAGAATGCGGTCGTTGTTCATCTCTTTACCAGCTCCCTCTGCGAAACGTTCGAGGAGATCACTGACACTCATCTTCGCTCTTTCCTCACCGCGTACATCGAAGACGATGTTTCCGCTGTTCATCATCAGTGTACGATTTCCGAGTTCGAGCGCCTGATTCATATTATGCGTTACCATAAGGCAACTGATGTTCCGCTCTTTCACGATTTTTTTCGTGAGTTCCAGCACTTTCTTCGCAGTTGACGGATCAAGTGCCGCTGTATGCTCATCAAGCATCAGGATCTTCGGCGTCACCATGGTTGCCATCAGAAGGGTCAGCGCCTGACGCTGTCCACCGGACAGAAGACCAACCGGCTGTGACATCCGATCTTCGAGTCCCATGTCAAGAAGAGCCAGATGTTCACGAAAGGCCTCACGATCTTTCTTTGTCACATAGCTGAAAAGCCCCTTCTTATGCTCACTGGCGCGAAGATACGCGACCGACAGATTTTCTTCAATCGTCATATGTGGCGCTGTTCCCATCAGCGGGTCCTGAAAAAGGCGTCCGATATAGCGGCTGCGAATGTGTTCCGGCACGAAGGTGATGTCCTCACCGTCAAGCTCGATGAAGCCGGAATCCGTATAGAAGCTGCCGGCGATTGCATTGAAAAGGGTTGACTTTCCGGCACCGTTTGAACCGACGATGGTGGCGAAATCGCCATCCTCGAGTGTCAGACTAAGATTTGAAATCGCTCGTTTTTCATTCACTGTTCCTGCATTGAAGGTTTTAAAGATATGTTCGATTTTAAGCATTTCTTCTACCTCCCTGCATTTCTTTACGTTCTCGCATGGCACTCATCTGTTTATGCTTAAATGTGATGAGCTCCTTCGCACGCGGTGCTGCAATCGCTACAGCGACGATAACTGCCGATACCAGCTTAAACGCTTCGGTCGGTACATTCAGACGAAGCGCAATGGAAATAATGAAACGATAGAGGCAGGATCCGACCACCATGCCGAAGATTCTCGCCATCATCTTCCGCTTTCCGAAAAGTGTTTCACCAATCACGAGCGATGCAAGCGCAATCGTAACCATGCCGGTACCGAGGTTAATATCACAGGTCTTGTTGTACTGCGCGATGAGGCATCCTGCAAGACCGGTAACTGCATTGGACACACAAAGGCCTACCGTAATCGTGAACGCCGGGTTGATGGAGGACGCACGAACCATCGCCGGACTGTCACCCGTTGCACGAATCGAAAGGCCGAGGGTCGTACTCAGAAACCAGCGAATCAGCAGGCAAACGGCAAGAACGATCCCCGCCAGCAGAATCAGCTTACTCCAGCTCGTAAATGCTTTACTGCTACTGAGCTTTCCAAACAACGTAAATATCGTGTCGGTACCGAAAATGGAGACATTTGAACTAAACCCCATCACGGCCAGATTCACCGTATACAGTCCGGTATTTACGATAATACCTGCCAGAATACTCTCAACGCCGAGCTTCGTCTGCAGGAACGCAGTCACAAATCCAGAGCAGACGCCTGCTGCCATCGCCGCGATAATCGCAAGAAATGGATGCCCTGCAATCGTTACCACTGCGCCAACCGCACAGCCCAAAGTGTAACAGCCATCTGTGGACAGATCACAGATATTCAGAATGGAATAGCTGATAAAAAGAGAAAGCGCCACAAGAGAATAGACAAGCCCCACCTCCAGTGCCGTGCGGATGATGCCCGCCGTCAGAAAACCAGTCAAGGATTCTTACCTCCTAAAAAAAGATATATTTATTGTAGCAGATTCCGTATGCAATGACAGCTTGTTTTGCGAATCGGTATATGTCCGTTTTCGTCTTGGAACGATGCCAATGCAGGCAAACGAAGCACTCTGGCGAAAAATCAGAGGCCGCCGATTTCGGGACAGCCTCTGTTAAATTCGCTCGTTTCCCATATGCCCCGTCAAGCCTTATGCTCTTCAAAGGCAGGAAGCACAGAATTTAGTTTGTGAATTCCTTTTCGGTCTTCGTCTCAACGATCTGTGTGCAGAGATCCTTGATATCTGACTTTACAGTATCAAGTGAAAGACTCAGTGCCTCACAACTGTCCGTATTGATGGTTGCGATACCATTATCGAACGTCTTCACTGCAAGCGTTGCAGTATCCTTACCATCGAGAAGAATTTCAGCAACCGTATCTGCCGTTGCGACACCAAGATTTGAATAATCAACACCGTAACCCATAAATGCACCATTCAGCGCGAAGGAGTCAGCACCTGCATAGTGTGGGATACCTGCTTCCAGGAACTTTTCATAAATACCAAGCTCTGCCTGCTGAATCGTGTTGTCGGTCGGTGTAAATACCGCATCTACACTCTCTGCCACAAGTGCATCCGCTGCAGCCTGTACCTCATCGGTCTTCGTTCCGGTCTTCTCAATATACTTGATGCCCTTCTCATCGAGGTACTTCTTCGCATCAGCGATCGGCTGCTTTGAAGAGTCCTCCGAGTTGGAGTACAAGAGTCCGACATAATCCGTATCCGGATTGATCGCAAGCATAAGGTCCATGATTGCATTTGTATTCAGTGCATCAGAGGTACCGGTAATATTTGCTCCCGGTGCATCCATGGACGCAACCAGCTTTGCAGATACCGGATCGGATACGGCAGAGAACACAACCGGAATATCCTGGCCCTCTACTGCAGACTGTACGACCTGTGCCGCCGGTGTTGCAATCGGGATGATAACATCAACTTCGTCAGAAATCAGCTGGCTAGCAATCTGATTCAGCACACTCGCATCACCCTGACCGTTGAATGTGTAATCTTTATAATTAAAGTTCACACCTTTTTCTTCAGAAAGCTTATCGAGTTCCTTCTCCACATTCTCCTCAATCTGATTGAGGGACGGGTGGTCCATAAACTGAACGATACCTACTTTATATTCTTTCCCAGCTTCTGCAGCTGCCTCGGTAGCAGCTTCCGTATCTGCAGCTGCGCTTGTCTCTGCCTTTGTTTCGGCTGCGGTCGTCGCTGCAGGCGTATCGGATGAACCACAAGCACCAAGAGATACTGCCATAAGTGCTGCCATAGTTGCTGCCATAAACTGCTTCTTCATAATTTTACCTCCAAGATGTCGGGCTGATCGCCCGGAATAAATGTTCAACTGGAGCTGATCGAAATTTGATGGGGGCATCCACGAGCCTCTCCACCCCTGCGGGGTGGCCCTCTCATGGATTAATACAAAAAAGCCTCATGCAGAGATTTCTCTCTACATGAGGCGAATCAAACTTAATCCGTGGTACCACTCATCTTACCTTTCGGTCACTTTTCACATACCAGCATATGTGCTGCCTGATAACGGTGCAGAACCCGTCGCTTCCTACTCGATTACTTTCGGAGCGCCCTCCAGAGTCCATTCACTCATCTCTCCTGTACCGTTTTCTCATCATCGACGGCTCTCTTTGACATTCAGGATGAACTACTTCTCTCTGTCATTGGTTTGTTTTATTTGGTTGTATGTAATTTAGCACGTTAAATCAGAATCGTCAACACCTGTGCCATAATTAATAGTCATGGCAGGTTTTCTTTTGAATCGTATGCCATAAACCCGGAAGGGCCGGCAGCAAAAGCACCGTTCTACAAGTTTCGTGCTTCTCCTGCCGGTCCTTTGAGTCCATAACTGAATTCTTCAGTTTATCAATTCATCATTTTATCGGTCCATCTCACTGTGGAAGCCGGTGGAATAATGATCGCGGATAACCGACTCGATTTCCTTCAGTGAACTTTGTGGCAGGTCACCAGGGATGGTATTCTTCATCGCAGACGTTGCATTACCATACTTTACAGCTTCCTGTACATCACCATTTGAGCGAATCAGTCCATAGAGGGCACCGGAAATATACGCATCACCGGATCCGATACGATCGACGACATCGATGTTCTCGTATGCCGGCTCCTCGAAGTAGGCATCTCGTTCCGCACAGTATGCAAGAGAGCTGAAATCGTGGCTCTTCGGGCTATGTACCGTACGCTGGGTGGCAAAAACCGCCTTGATTGGAAACTCCTCCGTGAAGCTCTTGATCATCTCACGGCAGGTACCTGTCTTCAGGAAGGTCAGCTGTGCGGTTGACTCGGAGCAGAAGAAAATATCGACATACGGAAGAATCTTCAGGATCGTCTCTCGTGCTTCATCACCGCTCCAGAGATTACCGCGGAAGTTTACATCGAAGGAAATCAGCGCGCCATTTTCCTTAAAGCGCTTGATGGCCTCAATGGTCGTTTCGCGAAGCTGTGGTGACAACGCCAGAGTGATGCCCGAAGTATGGAAGCACTTCGTGCTCTTATACACCTTCGGGTCGATCTCATCAAGATTCAGCGAGAAGAAACTGGAGTGGCGACGGTCATAAATAACCTGCGGCTTACGAGGATATGCACCATACTCATAATAGTACACACCCACTCTCGCATCCTCTGACTGGTCATAAATAAAAAAGTCGTCCGATACGCCGTAGCTACGGATGGTTCCCTTCATATACTGACCGAGGTCATGTGCCGGAAGCTTCGAAATGATACCGGTATGAAGACCCAAAAGTGCTGCACCTACGGCTACATTAAGCTCTGCACCACCGACATTCTTCTCGAAAACATCAGATCGAGCGATACGCTCATTGCCTGGTGGCGAGAGTCGAAGCAGCAGCTGTCCCATCGTTACAAGATCAAAAGGTCTATCCGGAAAATTCATATCTCAATGCCTCCCATGCCTCGGAACAGGATTCCGAAATTGTTGATATTGCATATAATGCATTGATTTTATACCATTCCTTCGGTATAATCAAGGAAAATGTAAACGCTTACACGAAAGAGCTTTCTTTTTGTGAAAATGTTCTTTGTACGAAGCGTAACAAAAGGATTGGATATGAATATATACGATATTTCTAAAGTAGCCGGTGTGTCCATCGCTTCCGTTTCCCGCGTCATCAACGGTGCAGAAAATGTATCCGAGAAAACGCGAAAAAAAGTGCTCGATGTCATCGAACAGTATGGGTACACGCCAAACGCGTATGCCCGTGGTCTCGGTCGTGGTTCGATGAAGACCATCGGCATTATGTGTTCAGACCCGACGGATATGTATCTTGCAAGCGCCATCAACTTTCTCGAGACCGAGCTCCGCAGCCAGGGATATAACTCGATCCTCTGCTGTACCGGGTTTGAACTTGAGAACAAAAAAGCAAGCTTCGAGCTTCTCAAATCGCGTCAGGTTGATGCATTTGTTCTCGTTGGTTCACAATTCATCGAACTGAAACCGGAGGACAATGCTTACATCATCGAAGGTGCCAAAGAGCATCCGGTCATGATATTAAACGGTTATCTCAAAGGTGAAAACATCTACTGCACCGTCTGTAACGAACAGAGTGGCATGAAGGATGTCATCAACAAGCTATACGAAACAGGGGCTCGGAAGTTTGTATACGTATACTCCAGCATCAGCTATTCCGGCACCCAGAAGCTGGCCGGATTACGTCAAGGCATAGAGGAGCACGCGCTGCCGGAAAGTGCGCTTCGTATGGTGCATGGTCATCGCCGTTTCGACGAAATCGCATCACTCCTGAAAAGAGAGTACGAAAGGGAAGAATTTGATGCCATCATCGGTTCCTCCGATACTTCCGGTGTCGGTGCTGTCAAGTTCGCACTTCAGACGGGGCTTCGGATTCCCGAGGACATCCAGATCGTCAGCTGGAATGATTCCACACTGGCTGTTGCGTCCTCGCCAGAGCTTACCAGTGTCGATGCGATGTTGAAAGAGCTCTGTCAGACCACCTGTAAAAATCTCATGTCGATTCTGAATCCATCGGAGGACGAAAACGGCAAGCTGATTGAGGCCAGCATTCCGAAGAAAACCGTTATCGAAACTCATCTCGTAAAGCGTGAAACAACTCGGTTTTAAAAGTCGGATTTCTACGCTCGAAAACTGGTATACATTTTATGCCAGTCATTGTACACTGAAGACAATGCCGTATGGCGTTGCATATAAATCATTCTTGTATCCGCAGGACATGCTTCATACAGATTTTATTATGTCGAGACTTTGTGCTGCAGATACCACTATCACTCATGGAGGTAAAGCTATGAAACCATTTATGGACAAGGACTTCCTGCTTACAACGGATGTAGCGAAGGAACTCTATCACGAGATTGCAGAGAAGGCACCTATTCTCGATTACCACTGCCACATCGATCCGAAGGATATCGCAACGGACAAGAGCTACGATAACATCTTCCAGGTTTGGCTCGGAAAGCCACCTATCGGTGACCACTACAAGTGGAGACAGATGCGTGTAAACGGTGTTCCGGAGGAATATATCACAGGTGACAAGCCAGACCGCGAGAAGTTCCAGATGTGGGCAGAGACGATGCCGAAGCTGATCGGCAACCCACTCTACCACTGGTCTCACCTCGAGCTTCGTAAGTACTTCGGCTTCGATGGCTACCTCAATGGCGATACAGCCGAGGAAGTATGGAACCTCTGCAACGAGAAGCTGCATGATCCATCCATGTCTGTACGTAATATCATCAAGCAGTCTAACGTAAAGCTCATCTGCACCACCGATGACCCAATCGATACACTCGAGTGGCATCAGAAAATTAAGGACGATGCAAGCTTCGATGTGCAGGTTCTTCCTGCATGGAGACCGGACAAGCTGAACAACATCGAGCTCCCGACCTTCGCTCCATACATCGCACAGCTCGCCGAGAGATCCGGTATCACCATCACCGATATGGCATCTCTTGAGAAGGCTGTCGCTGATCGTCTCGATTTCTTCCAGTCCATGGGTTGCACCGTAACCGACCATGGTGTTCGTTACGTTGCATACGTTCCATCTGAGAAGTCCGAGCTTGATGCGATCCTGAAGAAGGCCATGAATGGCGAGGCAGTGACCACGGAAGAAGCTGCAAAGTACAAGACCGCTATGCTTCTCTTCCTGGCAAAGGAATACAACAAGCGTGACATGGTTATGCAGATCCACTATGGATGCGTACGTAATAATAACGCGGATATGTTCGCAAAGCTCGGCCCGGATACCGGTTTCGACTCTGTCGACAATTACGCTCCGGCGGATCAGCTTGCAAACTTCTTTAATGCACTCAGCGTAACCGATGAGATTCCAAAGACGATTCTCTACTCGCTGAATCCTTGCGATAACACGACGATCAACACCATCGCCGGCTGTTTCTGCAAGGCACCTGTAAAGAACAGAATCACGCAGGGCGCTGCATGGTGGTTCAACGATCACAAGCAGGGCATGATCGACCAGATGGTCAACATGGCAAACCTTTCCGTACTCGGAAACTTTAACGGTATGCTGACCGACTCTCGTTCCTTCCTCTCCTATGCTCGTCACGACTACTTCCGTCGTATTCTCTGCGAGCTGATCGGACAGTGGGTTGAGAACGGTGAGTATCCATACGATAAGAAGGCGCTGACCGAGATCGTTAAGGGTATCTCCTACAACAACGCTGTAAAGTACTTCGGCTTCAACCTCGAGCAGTGCTGATCTGAAAGCGTTCCATTTCTTCTATCAATTTCGAGCGGCAGTCCTTAGGACTGCCGTTCTTTTGTCTGGCATAAATGCCTGATTTCAGAACCTTAAGCAGATAATCACAAGTTCAAAATCTGAATACAAAAACGGGAACACATTCATCCTTTAAGGATCATGTGTTCCCGTTTCATTTTTTCTAAAATCGAGTATCGTAATAAGCCGGGTTATGTATCAAGTGGTCATCTATCTAGGACGTATGTTGCCATACGCCTCAATCAACCTACCCGGAAGCGGACGAGCCACCCTATGCTTCCTGTTTGGTCTTTCTTCAGATGGGGTTTATAATGCCGTTCCTGTCACCAGGCCCGCGGTAGTCTCTTACACTGCCCTTGCACCCTTACCGGCCGAAGCCGGCGGTCTACTCTCTGTTACACTTTCCTGTGCGTCACCGCAACCTGCCGTTAGCAGGCATCCTGCTCTGTGAAGCCCGGACTTTCCTCTCCCAGCCGGTTTCCCTACGCTGGCAGCGACCACATCCGATACTCGACATAACATTTTACCTCAGGATTCACCGGCCGTCAAGCATCACCCGACATCGAGACAACTGCCGCCGATGAATTCACGAATGATGGAGTTCTTCGGAATCAGCTCAGGACTGATCGGAAGGAAGTAGTCCAGGAACTTGAGGAGTCGCTTCGCTTCCTGATATTCCGGCTCATCCGGATGTATCTGGAACAGAAGCGGTGCCGCAAAGAGCTTCAGTACAGGGAGTTCATAGATCATGCTTGAGTTCACCATCACATCCGCGGTCTCTTGATACGGGAAGATGTTCCTGTTCTCACCTCTACGTACACTGTCCCACATCGCAATGGTATCCTTCGCGCTGTAGCCACGAGTTCGGTTGTCACGTACGATACGACGAAGCAGACGAGCGTCCGTGGTCGGTATGCGGTTGTGAGCATCAACGTTGATCTGTGTCAGTGCCGAAATATAGATTTTGAAGCGGGTATCCGCCGGAAGAGACTGTGACATCTCATCATTCAGACAGTGGATGCCCTCGATGACCAGGACATCATTCTCACCGAGCTTACAGAAGTTTCCGCGATATTCGCGTTTCCCCGTGATGAAGTTATAAACCGGAAGCTGTACGGTCTCACCTGCAAGGAGCTTCAGCATATCCTCGCTGAACTGCTCGATATCGACGCACTTAATGGATTCAAAATCCCGCTTTCCGTCAGGGCCAATCGGTGCCAGCTCACGATCACGGAAATAGTTGTCGACCGTAATCGGCTGCGGATGAAGACCGAGCGCCATAAGCTGGATACTGAGTCGACGTGCAAAGGTCGTCTTCCCAGAACTTGATGGGCCGGCAATGAGGATGATTTTCTTATTCATCCGAGCAATCTTCATCGCGATGTTGCCGATTGTTTTCTCAAAGATGGCTTCCTGCATCAAGATGAGTTCGTCTGTACCACCCTGGACGATGCAGTCATTCAGGGCGCCGACATTGCCACAATGGATAGAGTTCGCCCACGCTGCTGATTCCTTCTGAACCTGGTACAGTTTATCCTGCGGCGTAAAAGTCGGTATACGATTTGGATTCCGAAGCGTCGGCAGCATCAGCACGAAACCTGAGCCGTACGGCACCAGATCGAAGTCTGTGATGTAGCCGGTATCCATGACCATATAGCCATAATAGTAGTCAAAAAAATTTCCGAGACTGTAGATGTTGACACGGCTCGTCATACGGTAGTGGAACAGGCGCTCCTTACTGATCATGCCGACCTCGTGGAACATCCGGATTGCTTCATCGGTCGGTACGCTCTTCTTCATAATCGGAATCTGCTGATCACGGTAAGATTCCATCGTCTGTTTCACTTTCGCAAGCAGTTCTTCGCTCACCTCGACTTCCCCCTTCAAATAGCCGTAGAAGCCACCACCGAGTGTATAGTCGACGACGACACCGAAGTCTGGGATGTCAGAGCACACGTGATAAAAGGCTTTCAGCATCATGAAGATCGCAGAGCGCTGATAGGCCATATGTCCTTCCTTATCTGCCGCGGTGATAAAGCTGAGCTCGCCTCCTCTTTCCGGAACACGCTTATGAAGCTCATAAAGCTTGGTATCGAGTTTTACAAGTAAAATCTCGTTCGGTACCTCCGACTGATACTGTGCGACGATTTCATAAAACGTCGTTCCCGCAGGGTAGTTTCTGGTTTCGCCATGAACGGTAATGTTCATTATATTTCCTCCTTTCACGGATGCCGCACTATTTTATGCTTCTTCCGTAGTTTATTATTAATAGCTGCGAACGGCACGCCGCATGGTGGACTGGGCACAATGCCAGCCCCATGGACGTGCCGTCTCATTCCGTTTCGATTTCTTTTCGTTCAGATATGAATACTCATACGATCTGCGCCGGGAAATGCAGCTCTTCTTCGATGATTTCCATTTCCGGGAACTGTGAACGCAGGAAATCTGCGATGTAATGCACGAAGATATGTTCGAGGCCATAATGGCCGGCATCCAGTAGGCTGATGCCTTCTTCGCAGAGATCGAGACCTTCATGGTGACCCATATCACCACTCAGGAAGGCGTCGACCTGAAGCCCCATTACTTCCTTCAGCTCACCACGTCCAGAGCCAGGACAGCAGGCAATGCGCCGTATCGGTATGCCAGCATCATAGTACTGTACAAACGGGAGCCCGAACCTTTCCTTTACGCATGCAGCGAACTCGCCAGCCGTCATCATCCGTGGCAGCTCCGCGGTAAAGCCGATGCCATACGCATCCGGATTTACGTCCTCTGTCGTCTCTACGACACGCATTTTAAGGCCTTCAGGAGCACCGTTCTGTTCTGCGCACGGAAGAAATCCATCCGCTTCCATAAGACCTGTTTTACGAAGCCCCAGCGCCTTACATACGATGTCTGCCATACCACCCGGACAGGCATCGAAATTCGTGTGCATCGAGAAGACTGAAACATCATTCTGAATCAGGTCCAGAAGCTTGAGCCCCAGCGCTGACTGATCATTGATGGCCTTTAATCCACGGAAGATAATCGGGTGATGCGTCACAATCAAATCACACCCCGCATCGATGGCGGCATCAACGACCACGCCAGATGCATCCAGTGCGACGTAGATGCGGCTTACTTCCCGATCCGAACGACCGACCAGCAGTCCAGGATTATCCCAGTCGCATGCAGCCGCCTTCGGTGCGAGCTGCTCAAGCTTTTCAGTAACCATTGATACCGTGTTCATCGATATGCCTCCAGTGCGTTTAAACAGTGCTGATATGCGTTTCGTACCTCAAACGAATCGGTCTGTTCGAGGATACCTTCATATCTTGATTTTTCCTTTTCCAGGAAGCTTTTTAAAGTCGGGTCGAGGTGAAGAAGCAGCTTTCCGCCATAGAGAAAATCTTCTTCCGTCACATATGCCGGATCGGCACACGTTGCTACGCCCTCTTCTGATTCCGCTTTACGGCTTCCGTTTACAGTGTTCCACTCATTTACTTTATGATTCAACGTACCTGTGCGATTTGAAACACTCAGAATCACATAATACTTCCCTTCATCGATGAGCATCGTCTCTTCATCGATCTGCATGCCCGCATCGAGAAGAAATCTCCGAAAATGCGGAATTTCTGACTGTGGCGAAAGAATGTAGTTTTCAAAATCGAGGAGACGTCCTTTCAGAATACGTTCCATCAGCGGTCCACCCATGCCGGCAATGACGACTGTATCCGCCTCTCCCGGTGCCACTTTATCGAGTCCATCCGAAAGTCGTGTCTCGATTTTTCCAGCGAGTCCGGCACAGAGAATATGCTCCGCCGCATGCTGCAGTGGTCCCTTTCGCACATCACATGCAAGCGCCTGCGCTGCCTTACCTCTCCGAACGGCTTCGATTGCAACATAAGCATGGTCACAACCGATATCCGCGATGCAATGAGATTCCGGCATCAGATCTATGATTTTTTCCAGTCTTTTTGGAAGCTGAAACTGCTTTTCCAAATAATACCTCCGTGTTATACCTAGTCAAGATGCAGACCCTGCAGTTCCGACTGCTGACGAAAGAGTTCCGACAGCCGGTGTGGATCTGTCTCATTTACAATTTTCGTGTTAAGCGAGCTCATCTTTACATTTCGGATCACATCCTCGAGTCCTCGCTTAAAATCACGTTCATCGACATCCTCCGGCAGTAGATTACCGTTAAACATTGCAGCAACCTTCTCATATGCTTCTTCATCCTCACGGAAGCGATCGAGAATCGTATTCACCGGTTTTTCCTGATATACGAGCTCCAGTACCGTACGGACTGTTTCGTCACTGATATCCGACGAGTTGATATACTTCTGTACTGTTTTTATAAGCTCCGGCTTTTCGCTGAGCCAGGTCACAAGCTGTTTTTCTGATTTCTGCAGCGCCGTCTCTCCTTTTTTCTTCGGGTTCGTCCGTGGCATAAAGGATGTTGATTGGTAAACCTTTTCATTCAGCGGAGAATTCCGGCGGGCTCTCTGCTCCCCAATCGTATTCACGAGATGCCGAAGTGCATTCACATCAAACATCTGCTCTCGTGCGACCGCCTGGATATAGTTTTCGCGTTCGATGGCCTCCTGAATTTCGCTCAGTTTTTCAGCCGCCGCATTTGTATATGCCGTCATGCCGGCCGGATCCTTGAGGTCATAATCCAGTTTCATAACATCGATAAGCCAGAGAAAACTATTCTGTGCCTGCTCAACGCGCTCCTGAAATGCGTCCTGACCTAAAGTCTTGATAAACTCGTCTGGATCCTTATATGGCTTCATGTTGATGACCTTACTCTGAATCCCGACTGCCTTCAGCATCGGCATCGCGCGCTTCGCCGCCTTGATACCGGCACCATCCGAATCATAGGTCAGAAGAATCTCATCGACATAGCGCTTCAGAAGACGGCACTGCTCTTCCGTGAGTGCAGTACCGAGCGAAGCGACCGCATTGGTGAATCCTGCCTGATGCATCGAAATGACATCCATATAACCTTCACAAAGTATGAAATACTTCTTTCTCGATTTCTTCGCATAACATAGCCCGAAAAGATTTCTTGATTTATCGAAGAGCCGAGTCTCCGGACTGTTCAGGTACTTCGGTTCACCATCTCCCATCACACGACCGCCGAAACCGATCACACGACTGTTGACGTCCATGATTGGAAAGATGACACGATTAAAGAACTTATCGTATGCACCACGCTCCGAGAAATTCACAAGCCCGGACTCACGAAGTGTCTTATCATCATAGCCAGACTGTCGAAGATAACGATAGAGCCCATCTCGTGTCTGATCAGCATAGCCGAGGCCCCAGGCCCGCAGAGTTTCATCGCTCAGCTTTCTTTTTCGGAAATAGTTCATTCCGATCTGTCCGACCGGCTTCCGAAGTGCATCGTAAAAGTATACAGCCGCCTTTTTATTGATTTCGAGCAGTTTCGTCCGCAGATCGCGGTTCTGGCGCTCCTCGCTGCTGACCGTGCTTTCCGGAAGCTGATACCCTTCTTCCTCTGCAAGCTTGCGCACAGCTTCCAGGAACGTGATATTCTCATATTCCATCGTGAATTTCAGAACATCGCCACCCTTACCACATCCGAAGCAGTAAAAGATCTGCTTCGATTGATTGACCGAAAAAGACGGGGTCTTTTCGCCATGAAATGGGCAGAGGCCGAAATAATTCGCACCCATTTTTTTCAGATGTACTACTTTACCGACCACGTCGACGATGTCAGCACGTGATCTTACTTCTTCTATAACTTCTTCAGGATAATACAAGGTGCTTCTCCAGTTTCATTACTCCAGTAACAGATTCATGCCTTCCGCGACTCTCCACGAAATACTGCCGTGGTCTGAACATAGCACACGTCAGGACAGAGCCCCCCTGATCGGAGGCATCAGAACTTCTGCCAGCCGACCGGCACAAAATACTCCTTGAATTTGTAAATACAGTAATCGTCGGTCATGCCAGCGATATAATCGCATACAGAGCGTTCACGCGCTATCTGTCGCTTCAGTTCCTTCTCCGGATCATCTATGCTGATCCTCGACAGATTCGTCTCCAGCATAAGGATAAACTCTTCCGTCATCGACTCCGGATGGTCCATATAGTACTGAAACAAAAGGGTCATCATCCGTCTGACCTTTACCTCTTCTACTTTCGCTTCGCCGCCAATATATACATGCGTGAACATCCACTCCCGCAGTGACTGCATCGCATGTTCCACAGGTGCCGACATCATAAGCGCGGGCTGGCCTTTCGATTGATAGATGACATCATGAATCAGCACATTCAAACGATCTTTTACAGAGTGCCCCAAAATATCACTGATTTCCGAAGGTATTTCATCCTCTCGAATCAGTCCGGCACGAATAGAATCATCGATATCATGATTGATGTAGGCAATTTTATCAGCGAAACGAACAGCCTGTCCCTCCAGTGTTTTCGGATGGCCCGATGTACGATGGTTCAGGATACCATCCCGGACTTCCTTGGTCAGATTCAGCCCATGACCGTTCTTCTCCAGAACCTCCACAACACGCACGCTCTGTTCCACATGAGAAAAGCCCTCATGGCATAGCTGGTTCAGTACGTGCTCGCCGCTGTGTCCGAACGGAGTGTGTCCGAGATCATGTCCCAGTGCAATCGCTTCTACAAGGTCTTCGTTGAGCCCGAGTGCTTTTCCGAACGTACGAGCGATCTGGCTGACCTCGAGCGTATGAGTGAGGCGTGTACGATAGTGATCCCCTTCCGGGGCGATAAAGACCTGCGTTTTATGTTTCAGGCGACGGAATGCTTTGCAGTGGATGATACGATCACGATCTCGTTCATAGCACGGACGTATGTCATCCGGCTCTTCTGCACGATCTCTTCCCTGAGAATCCGAAGAGAGTGCCGCATACGGTGATAAGGTCTCTCGTTCCAGTGCTTCCAGTTCTTCTCTGATACAGCTCATCTTCCCTCCGATCCATCTTACTTTCGAATGATTGTTTGCTCTAAGAATATCATTTTCGATGGCTTGAATCAATGAACATTCCCGCGCATATGTATGATATGGAGTACATAAAGAATGTGCCTTCGAGACCCATGATTTCAGAGTAAAAAGAAAGACCCGTAAGCTATGCTTACGAGTCAGTCCCAAGGGTAGTCGATGCGACTGGATTCGAACCAGCGACCTCTGCGTCCCGA
>CAKQWR010000027.1 GCA_934279105.1 uncultured Oribacterium sp.
GGCATAGGCTGAGATATAAAAAGGACGCCAGCTGAAACTGACGTCCCTTCGTTTATGTAAATCGATTGTAGTTATCGGCCTTCCAGATTTATGCCTCCGGAGAGAACTGGTCCTTGCCAACTGAGCACATCGGGCACTCGAAATCAGCCGGAACATCCTCCCACTTCGTGCCAGGTGCGATACCACCCTCTGGATATCCCTGCTCCTCATCATACTCCCAACCGCAAACATCACATACGTACTTCATATTATTTCCTCCTGATTTTCTGATCTTTCAATCTACATTACCTGATTATAAACGCATCGGTCGAATGCTATTCGCCCTGCACCGGCAGCTGCGTCTCGTTTTAGCGCTCGTCTTTTCAGATAAGCTGCCTGTTACACTTCGTTCTCTACCGTGTCCTGCATCTGGCAGGTCGGGCAGATCGCTTTAAACAGAATATCGTAACTCAGGAACTGCATCCCATGCGGATCGCGGATTTGCTTCATGATTTCCGGAATCTCGTCCATGTCTACATCAAACACCTCACCGCAGCGAACACAGCGAACATGATAGTGATTTCGCAGTGTGAAATCGAAGCGATCCGGCCCATTCGGAACCTCAACGCGACGGATACTGCCTTCCTCCGAGAGGATGCCGAGATTTCTGTAGACCGTTCCCTTACCGATGCCAGGGTGATCCCTTTTGACGTATTCATAAACCTCATCGGCTGTCACATGACGCTTCATCGTCAAAACAGCTCTTCGAACGAGGTCCTTCTGCACGGTGTTTCTTCTCTCCATGTTGCCTCCGTCAATTCTTATTAGGATTAATTCCTAATAGCACTATACACCACTACATACGATATGTCAACAAATTTACATACGACTCATAAATCGCATTTGCATGGGGCCTCGTATTGACATGGAATTCATAAATCATATTTGCATGAGGTCTCATATTGACATGGAATTCATAAATCAGAGTAGTTTCAAAATACAGCATTACCTCAAACATACAAAACGAATAGTTCCACGATTTCAGCATTGCCGGTGTTGACAATCCAGACGAATTCAGAAAATCGACATTGCTGATTTGTAATGTTGATTTTCTAATCCACCTCATTTTGTGATAAAATCACGAAAACATGCAATGCTGTTTTCCAGAATTCAATTCATCTGCCAACGTCAGTAATGCTGTTTTCCGGGATTCACCGAATCTGCGAATAGAATTCAGTAATCCGTAATTTTCTTTTCCACAAGCTTATCCGCTTCGTAGCGGAGCTTAATAGAGAAAAAGCGCTCATCGCCAGAAAGAAGTCTCTCCAGAAAGACGCGGTCGCCTTCCCAGGTCGGAAGTGCAAGGACCTTCGATTTATCCACCCACTGAAGTGTTCCTTCACTGCACTCGAGCAGTTTCGTATTCGAAGCTTCGGACGGGTGCTTGTCCACAGCACCGCTCGAAGATGTCGGCGCTGCCGTCTCTGACTTATCCACCCAGGCAAGCTCGCCTTCATCACTTTCGATCAGCTCGCCGTTGAAGGCATCCGCGGTAAATACGCACATAAGTTCCGGTTCGCAGGCATCGCTCAGGAAGGTCACGAGGCCATGGAGGCGGTAGGCGGTCAGCGTCAGCCCCGTCTCCTCCTTCACTTCACGTAGCAGACACTCCTCCGGCGTCTCACCGTTTTCCACATGTCCTCCGACACCGATCCACTTTCCGGCATTGATGTCATGGTGCTTTTTCACCCGGTGAAGCATCAGGTACTTCCCATCTTTTTCGATATAACACAGTGTCGTCATCTTCATCGTGCTTTTTCATCTCCATTTGTATTTCAATTTTTATTTCAAAATCAGGGAGTCAGCATCCTGACTCCCTGCGCTATCCACATGCTCTATGCCGTTGCACACTATCTACATGTTCTATGCTATTTTACACTCTCCACATGTTCTATGGAGTTTCAAACCCGCACGCAGTCTCTCGTAATCTCCGCGAGCGTGCTCACGCCACACATTTCCATGGTGTCCTTCAGCTCGCTGCCGATCTTCTGGATGTACGCCTCGACGCCCTCCTGCGCACCGCCATAGACAGCGGTTACGAATGGGCGGGCAATGATAACGGCGTCAGCGCCGAGTGCCAGGGCCTTAAATACATCGGCACCGGAGCGGATACCACCATCAACGAAAATCTTCATATCACTGCCGTTTGCACGAACAGCCTTCACGATATCCTCGAGCACCTCGGCCGTCGCCGGACACTGGTCGAGCACACGTCCGCCGTGATTCGAAACCACGATGGCAGCCGCACCGGCCTCCTGTGCCTTCAGCGCGCCCTTCACGGTCATGATACCCTTCACGATGAACGGAACCCCTGCTGCCTCCACGATTTCATGCAGCTCTTCCACCGACTTACTGCCGGCTGGCGGTGTCAGATTCTTCAGGAATGGAAGACCTGCCGCATCGACATCCATCGCCACGGCGAAAGCATTGGCATCCTTTACAAGCGCCATCTTCTCACGTACCGTCTCGATATTCCACGGCTTCACGGTCGGAATTCCAAGACCGCCGGCCTTCTTCACCGCTGCGGTCGCCGCCACCATAACCTCCGGATTTGTACCGTCACCGGTGAACGCCGCGATACCATGCTCCGCACACGCCGACACCAGAATGTCGTTGTAGGAAATATCGTTCAGTGCATCACCGTAGTGCAGATTCACCGCACCGACCGGACCTGCGAAAAACGGATACTGGAAGGTCTTCCCGAACAGCTCGAGGGAGGTATCCACCGGACGTTTCTCTACCAGGGTATCCATCTGGAGACGAATCTCCTTCCACTTATCATAGTTGCGAATCGCCGTGTCGCCGACGCCCTTCGCGCCCGGTCCCGGAATCTGATTCCGGCACGCACGACCGTTACACTCCGGACATGCCTTACAGTACTTCCCGATACGAGTTCTCGCCTGCTCTATACACTCTGAAAAATTCATATCATGCCTCTCTTTCTTTACGCCATGTTATTCCATTATACGACGTTTCACGCACGAAAAGAATTATTTTCGTATAGATGCTTCCTCTTTTTCTCACTCTTTCACTTGAATCCTTCCACATCCCGGTGCTATCCTATCTACGCTATGCATTCGCACTCGATTGATGCCTTATCTTTCGCTGCAATCCACCGCGAATCCACTATGTACTATGCCTGCCCAGCGCGAATTTCCTTCATCGAAATCATCACACTCCGCAGCAAACTCATCTTATAATTAAGAAGGATCCACCATGTCACTCACCACAAAAGACGAATACCTCATCACGGATGCGCCGCTTCGTGCGCTCACGATTTTCGCGCTGCCGATGATTCTCGGCAGCTTTTTCCAGCAGGTCTACAACATGGCCGACTCGATCATCGTCGGTCAGTACGTCGGCTCTGCCGCACTGGCGGCGGTCGGTGCCTGTGCCGCACTGACGAACGTCTTCATCTGCATCGCGCTCGGCGGTGGTATCGGTGCCGGCGTGCTCGTGAGCCGTGCATTCGGCGCGCGTAACTATGAGCGCATGAAAACGATCGTGTCGACCTCACTCATCAGCTTTCTGGTCCTCAGCCTCGTCCTCGGTGGCCTCGGCTTCGTGCTCTCCCGCCCGATGATGCGTCTGCTCCAGACCCCGGCCGACATCCTCGACACGGCGACGCTCTACCTCCGCGTGTACTTCCTCGGCTTCCCGTTCCTGTTCATGTACAACATCCTGTCGAACATGTTCACCTCGATCGGTGAATCGCGCATCCCGCTCGCACTCCTCATCTTCTCGTCCGTGCTGAATATCTTCATGGACCTCTGGATGGTGGCGAGCCTCGGCATGGGCGTCTTCGGCGCCGCCCTCGCAACACTCTTTTCACAGGGCATCTCCGCCGTCTTCTCACTCCTGATCTTCCTGCGCCGGATGCGCCGCTATCCGGGCCGCTTCGTCTGGTTCGACCAGCAGGCGCTTCGGTCAATGCTGGAGATCGCGGTGCCTTCGGTCCTCCAGCAGTCCACGGTCTCGATCGGTATGATGATCGTCCAGGCCGTCGTGAACCCATTCGGCACCCAGGCACTCGCCGGATATTCTGCGACCATGCGCGTAGAAAACGTGTTCTCGCTGATGTTTGTATCAATCGGCAATGCTGTCTCCCCGTACGTTTCACAGAACCTGGGCGCGAAGAAAACCGATCGTATCCGAAAAGGCTACCGCGCCGCCCTGCTGCTTGATGTCTGCTTCGCCGTCCTCGCCTTCGTCGTAATCGAAACACTGCATACACAGATTTCCGCCCTCTTCTTAGGAAAAGACGGCACCGCCCTCGCCTATGAAGTCTCCGCTGGCTACATGAAGTGGCTCGGCTACTTCTTCATCTTCATGGGCATCAAAATGGCTACCGACGGTGTGCTCCGTGGCCTCGGCATCATGAAGCCGTTCCTCATCGCAAACATGGTGAACCTCGCTATCCGTATGTCCGTCGCCCTCATCTTCGCCCCACGCTACGGTATCGCCTTCGTCTGGCTCGCCGTCCCAGCCGGCTGGTTCGCAAACTTCCTGATCTCCTACGCTGCACTTCGAAAGAACTGGCCAGCTTAAGTTTTCATGAAAAGGAGGGCCATGGGAACGAATCCCATGGCCCTCCTTCGCTATGTTTCTACTACTTATCTTCTACCTTAGTGAACAAATACGAGACTTAAGATAAATACGACGGTTAATGCCGTGATCGACTGCAGTACACTGATGATCGGAATCGTCTTGTATGCAACCGAGGTATCCATATCGGATGTCGTTGCGGTTACCCAGAAGAAGTCATCGTTTCCGTGGAATACCATCATGCCACCGGCTGCACATGCGAGCATCGCGATGACACGTCCCATCGGGGAAGCGAAGCCAAGTACATCCAGAAGCGGTGTGATCATCGTCGCAGAGGTTACCATGGCGATCGTTGCGGAACCTACGCAGGTTCTGAAGATGAAGCCGATGATAAACGGAGCGAGGATGCCGATGGTCAGTCCGGAGAAGGAAGTCGTGATGATTTCCTGCAGCGGGGAAGCCTTTAATACACCGGAGAATGCACCGCCGGCACCGACGATCAGAACGATCTGTCCTGCTGTCTTCAAAGAATCAGCAAGTACACCATCGAAGCCCCACGCAAGCTTATCTTCCGGATGAATCTGATGATAACCTACAGCTGCAATCAGAAGACCTACCATAAGTGCCACTGCCGGTGTTCCGAACAGATTGATCAAGTTCGCTGCTACGCCGGTAAGACCAGCCATACCACCGATGGTCTTAAGGAGCATAAGTGCGATCGGTCCGAGGATCGGAAGGAAGGACATCGTCGCGTTCGGAAGCTTGGACTCATCCACCGTCTCCTCCTCTTCGAGGCTCTTCGGGAGATAATAGTACTTCTTTCCTGCCACAACGGCTGCGAAGTAACCTACCAGTGTAACCGGAATCGATACCAGTGCACCGAAGAGGATAACACTACCGAGGTCAGCATTGAGGATACCCGCTACCGCCAGAGGACCTGGTGTAGGCGGAACGAACATGTGTGTTGCATGAAGACCCATACAGGTTGCAATCGCCATCGTGGTCATCGAAATCTTGGTATCCTTCGAAATACGCTTCGCAATCGGGCTCAGAAGGACGAATGCAGAGTCACAGAATACCGGGATGGAAACGAAATAACCGGTGATTGCCATACCGAGCGCCGCATGCTTCTTGCCGGTGAGCTTCAGGATCGTTCTCGCCATCGTCTCCGCTGCACCGGACTTCTCAAGAAGCGAACCGGTGACGGTTCCGAGTGCGATAACGAGACCGATATCGGCTACCGTTCCACCCATGCCGCTCGTAAATGCACCGAGCATCTCCTGCATGTCCATACCGGAAATGAGCGCGAAGGTGACTGTCGTTGCAATCAAAGCGAAAAATGGATGAATTTTCAACTTAACGGTACATAATACCAGAACCAGGACTGCCAGAACCAGTCCGCCAATTACCATTGCAGTCATCACTCTTCCTCCTTCATAAATGTGTTGAGATACTCTTCACGCACATTCTCAGGAACCAGTCTTCCGCCGGTCGCCCATGCGATCTGTGTTGCATTCTTCAGAAGTTCCTCGGTCAAACCATGCTTCTCGCAGTATGCTCTGGACTCGTCCTTCGTGAGAAGGCTGATCGGTCCGATAAATGCTGCACAGCTGGACGGCTCGATCTGCTCATTCTCTGTTCTGTACAGAATACGGAGGTAGTCGTATAACTTCGCATCCTTCAGTGTGAACACACCGGAGAGAAGGTTCGTCATGATACGTGTTACGAATCCGGATGGGCTCGCACATGCCAGACCATCGGCCTCGGTCATACCAGAAATGCCGTAATCATGCACATTTGCCGCTTCGAATCTCTGCGTTGCGATACCTAAAAGAACGGATGGACACTGTGTCGGCTCTGTAAAGAAACAGTGAACACTGTCCTTGAAGATTCTCTTGAGACCATAGGCAACACCGCCCGGTGCTCCACCGACGCCACATGGGATATAAACGATGAGCGGATGCGTCTCGTCTACGACGATGCCCTTCTCCTCGAACTGCTTGCGAAGACGCTTCGCAGCAACTGCATAGCCTAAGAAGAGGTTTACCGACTTCTCATCATCGACGAAGTAGCTCATCGGATCTGCATCAGACTGCTTTCTTCCCTCAAGCACTGCCTTTGAGTAGTCGTCTGCATACTCGATGACTTCTACACCCTTACTTCTCAGAAGGTCCTTCTTCCACTGCTTCGCATCTGCGGACATATGAACGATAACATGGAATCCCAGCGCCGCACTCATGATACCGATGGACATACCAAGGTTACCTGTTGAGCCCACCTGAACAGTATACTGTCCGAGGAACTGCTTCATCTCAGGATCCGCAAACTTCGCATAGGATTCTTCTTCCGTAATCTTTCCCTGCTCGAGTGCGAGATCCTCTGCATGCTTTAAAACCTCATAGATGCCGCCACGTGCCTTGATGGAACCTGCGATTGCCAGATGGCTGTCCTTCTTTAACATCAGACGTCCAGGAATCACACAATCGTACTCCTTTTCAAGCTCCTTCTGCATCTCTGCGATATCGATCAGCGGGGACTCGATGAGACCATTGGTTTCCACCGTTTCTGGGAACTGCTTCATAATAAACGGTGCAAATCTCGCTAAACGCTTCTCTGCATCTGCGATATCCGCATCAGACACGATCAGCTCACATACCGCATTCGTCATGTCAAACGGCAGAAAACGTGGATTGATCCACGCAACCTCCTTTCTCTCGGAAACTTCCTTGATGATTCTTTCATTCTCCGTAAAAATCTCAGCCATTTCAAACTCCTTCCTGTTCTTTTGGTTGATCATTTTCTTATCGATCTAGGCCAACTATATTATAAAAATTTAATAAATACAACGGATTTTGGTAATTATTATTTAAAAATGTACAACATAAATTAACATCATATTTTGGTGATTTATGCATATTGCACACATATTAAATATATGTTAACATGAATTTGATTATTTTTTCTTTTTTGAAATTCATTCAGCCGTCTACGCTCAATCCCGTCGAGCACGACCAGGTGATTTAAAATATGACTATATGATCAAAAAAATAAAGCCCTGAGCTGCCACCACGCAGTTCAGGGCCTTTCGTTATTATGAAGCCAATGTCTCCACTTGATTTCGTACTATATCTGTCTGTTCTAATTACGATCTCGATCAGTTCCTGGAGCACTTCTCCGCATCGATGGCGAGCACAAACATCAGTGCATCCAGTGCGTCTTCCGGATCCGCGATGTCAATCACATAGGTATCCGTCATACGAAACAGTTCCTTACTGACACTCGCGATTTGATTTGAATTTCGATCGAGGATACTGTACTCCCACTCCATGATGGAGCCATCGATATGCCAGCCGTTGTAATCGATATTATAGTGCGGGGTCAGAAAAGAGAACTCTTTACTCAAGCAACCAATATACGCACCATTCTTGTAGATTTCAAATTTCGGTAGGAAGGTCAGAATCCGCTGCAGCACCATACCGATCTCGTTCCCATGGGCATCATAAATAATCAGCTTATGTCCCCAGGACAGCTGCCCCTTCACGACATACACCGTATTCCCAGACTCGTCATAAATATCATAACTGTCGAACCAGGAAAATAATCGTTGCTTAAATAAAAGTTTCATAGCCCTCCTTACGAAACATCATTATTTCCAACTATATCCGTATTGTCTCGCGATATACTTCGATATCTCCACTTTTACAACGGAGTACAGGTGCATTACCCGCAGCCAGAGAATAAATCACTTTGTCTCTTGAGATAGGTAACATTTCTTTTTCCTCTAAACTACAAGGGCGTCAGCAGAGTTTCTCCCTGCTGACGTCACTGGCCTGAATAATTTTCATATTTAGTATAACATAAGACTTATGTTTGCCATAGAGAATGCACGGGATTCTGTCATACAACAACACATGTATTCGGATTTGATGTTTCTAAAATTCAGCATTTCTCGTACCATCTTTTCGCTTTCGTTGGGTCTCACTATACCCCCGATGGCGCGTCCTGCCGAATACGAAATGATTATCGTCAGTGATAAAATCAGACTATATGAAGCCAGACATCTTGCGTTTTTCCACAACTGGTGTTATCGTTACGCATGCAAAATGAATACCGAGTGTTAAATCGTTCCGAACTCTATGTGCTGCCATCGCTGCCACCGGCACGATTCATCCTTCCCACTCGCACAAAACTAAAGGAGATCCCATCATGAATCATCACACAACTTCACGTAACATTCTGTCCATCGTTCAGGCTGCTATGATCGCCGCACTCTATATCGTGCTGACCGCACTCGCCGCAGGCTTCGATCTCGCAAGCGGTGCCATCCAGGTTCGCTTTTCCGAGGTGCTGACCATCCTTCCGTTTTTTACACCGGCTGCGATTCCAGGCGTCACCATCGGCTGCCTCCTCGCGAACATCCTGACCGGAAGTGCCCTGCCGGACATCATCTTCGGCACGCTCGCCACCCTGCTCGGCGCACTCGGAACCTATGCGCTCCGGAAGCATCGCTTCCTCTGCACGCTCTGCCCGGTCATCTCAAACGGCATCATCATCCCGCTGGTTCTCCGCTATGCCTACGCGGTCCCTGGCGCACTTTGGTTCCTGGCACTGACCGTCGGCGCCGGCGAACTCATCTGCTGTGTCCTCTTCGGCAGCATCCTCATCGCCGCTCTGCTTCCGCATCGCGACCGACTGTTTACGTAATCCGAACCATCCTATGATGGATGCTTATCCTTCCGGAAGCGATTTCCGCAACTATTTGCACTTCTCTCTTCCGGATACCACAACGCTCAAAAAATCGCTGACCTGCACACCTGCAGATCAGCGATTTTCATTTTTATGGCAGTCTAAAAAGCATCCGCTATCATGAGAATAAATCACACCGACCGCTTGCAAATATGCGTAGATCACGGTGGTACCGACAAATTTCATGCCACGCTTCTTCAGATCCGCCGAAATCCAGTCGGAAAGTTCCGAACGGGTCCGTCCTTTTTCATACATCACCTGGTCATCCGTCCAGTGCCAAAGGTACGCCGCGAAACTGCCATACTCCTGCTGTATCGCGCGAAAAACCCTCGCATTAATAACAGCCGCCTGTATCTTCAGACGATTTCGGATGATGCCAGCATCATGTCGCAGTGACTCCAGCTTCTCTTCACCATAGGCACAAACCGCCTCCAGATCGAATCCATCAAACGCTTCACAGAATGCATCCCGCTTATTCAGGACGCACTCCCAGGACAGTCCCGCCTGAAAACATTCCAGAATCAACATCTCAAACAGCTTATGATCATCATGAACCGGAACACTCCACTCTTCATCATGATAACGAATGTACCGTTCATTTTTCGGATTTGCCCAGCAACAGCGTTTTTTTCCATCGAGCCACTCCATCTATAACCTCCTTCATAATAGAAAAAGTCCTCATATTCACTTCTCGATTTCCGTATGTACCTAAACTATGTTCGACTACGTAACCACAACACCCAAACCGTACATTATTTTGCACACGTCCAGACATATAATACTCATATAAGGAGGAGCAAAAATGAAACATCCATTTTCTTGTCTCGATATACTACTCATGATTTTAGCATTCCCGTTCGTAGTACTGTGGTATCTGTTAAAGCTCTTAGGTTAAATGATTTTAACACAAAATCGCTGACCTGCCATCACGCAGATCAGCGATTTTCACTTATACTATAGGCTTATGCAGTTTATGATTATCTCCACACGCACTCATGAGTCACGGCTTCCCATCACACTGATAATATTATTTACGCAGCTGTTTCCGTCGTATTTGCTACACTTTCTGTCACAACCGCACTTGTCGTAGCGGTCGATGAACTACTGGAATCCGAGCCCGCTCCGGACAACAGAATAAAAATCCATAGCGCTGCCACCAGCGCATATCTCAATATCGGATTCATTTTCTTCTGGCGAAGAATCAAAATCGTCAGAGGAATCGGGAAGCAGAAAATCCATCCCAGTATCCATAACCATAATCTGGACTTCTTTTTTGGAGGCGCTGTCTTCGCTTTGGAAGCTGAAGTCGATACCGATCTCGGATTTGATTGCGGAGCCGTTTCCTTATTTGGATCCACTCCATAATAATTGTTCACGATATTTACCGTCGTGTTTGACTTTTCCTTTGGCATTTCGGCACCGCAGTATTCACATACATCACCGTTGGTCTCTGCACCACAATATGGACATTTCATGTGCTATTCATCCCCCTTTGGTTACTTGATAGCTCCATTCTACCACTTGGCGAAAAGGATGGATATAAATATTAAAGATGAGAAACCGCATACTGCGCTGCTTCTGGAGTAGAAGCACCTCCAGAAAATACAGAACCAAGAATACCGATTACCAGCACAACACCAAAAACCACCAGGCATCCATGTCCGTCCGGCATAAATTTCCGCAACTTTTCACACTTTTTTCTTTCGGATACCGCAACGCTCAAAGAAAGCGTTGACCTGCCACCTCGCAGATCAGCGCTTTTCCTCTTCATCCTATTCCAAGAACATACTTAAATAATCTGACTCAACAAAAGAGTATAAACATCTGGCACCTCTTACGCAGCTTTAATTCCAAAGAAATCCTCTGCCAGTTTGTCCAGCTGTGCAGCAATCAGCGGAAACTCTTTATTCAGATCTAATGTCTTTGCTCCAATCTGGTTCCCGCCCATATTGAACATGCAGTCCGGTGTTATATCTTCATCCGTCTTTGCATACAAAAGAATTCCGGCCACATTACCGGTATTATACTTATCCTGATTCTTCACATAAGTAAATATCTGATATACATTCCCGGAATGCAGAGAATACTTATCAAATTGCTTCTGTAATGTTCTGCCATAATACTTGGCATCTATGATCAAAATCTTTTCCTTAAGCCGCAGCATAATATCTGTCTGCATGACCGGCAAGAATCGAATCATAGATTCGCTGTTTTCCCCTCCCAGATTCCACTTAACCTGACCGGCCTTAACCTCCGACAGATACGTATGATGTTGATGGTAGTATTCCAGGATGAACTTCTCGTACAACCTCGCCATATGATCATCGGAGAATGCAGCCATTTTATATTCACCTTTTTCGCTTGTCTGGAGCATTCCATCTAAAACAAAGTAGCAGATATTTATCAGAAGTTCATAATTCTTACTGTTTCGCTGATAGTGAATGCGGCTCCACTGGATTTCCGACGGTTCCAGCTGTTCTATTCCATCAAAGAAAACCAGAAGCTTCTTTAAAGCTATCTTCCTTTCAATATCAACCCCATCGTCAATCAGAAGATAATGTATCGTAGTCTTCAATATCTGATTCAATAAATTGTTTTCCGACAGCTCATCAAACTCACATGCGAGTTTCTGTTTGCGCTGGATCCTGTTCCGTATTGTTTCCGGCATATCCAGCTTTCCTCGCATGACAGAGAGTGTTTCATTCTTTGTGATATATTCACGGTACAACCCCTGCTTTAATTGTTGAGCTATACCTTTACTTAGAATTGCAGCAAAAAGGTCCTGTGCATTATCAAACTTCTCTGAAGCAATCTCATCATAATTCGACTGCTTCAAGATTTTAAACGCATAGGAAAGCATATAATATATGTTTTTTATGAATATGCTTTTATCCTTAATCATCAAACACTCCACGTAAATTCTTTTCCCATCTGGAAAGTTTATCCGGTTCATCGAACCAATACTCTCCAAGCATAGGTAAAATATCAAACTCTACAACTGAGCGCATCCACTCATCTGTACAGCCTGCTTCTTCTCTTCCGCAGAAATAGCTATGTCCTATCTGGAAGCCGCGACCAAGTGATTTATCGTCAGCAATCTCTTTATTCAGAGCCTTGATCTGATCAATCAGTAGATTGAATGTCTCGTTTGCAAAATCATTCTGATACTTGGAAAATCCATCTGAATTGAATCCCGGCTCCATCTCAAAAAAGCTGAATCTTCTTCTCAGCGCGTAATCAATCATTGCAAGACTGCGATCAGCTGTATTCATCATTCCAATAATAAACAGATTTTCAGGAACTGAAAACGGCATGCCACTGTATGCAAGTGTAGCTTTTGTTCCACGATAGTCTTTTTCAATGAGCATCAACAGCTCACCGAAAATCTTACTCATATTTCCACGGTTGATTTCATCAATAATGAAGAAATAATCCTTATCCGGATGGTTCGCAGCAGTCTGACAGAATCTGAAGAAAATACCATCCGTTAGCTTAAAGTCAGAACCGTCCGGTCTATAACCCATAATGAAGTCTTCATAGGAATAGTTTTGATGGAACTGAACCATCTCTATTCTTGAATCATCAACCTCACCCATCATGGCATAAGCAAGCTTCTTTGCCGTAAATGTTTTTCCAACGCCCGGCGCCCCCTGGAGGATAAGATTCTTCTTGTTTCTGAGAAGCGCCTCTAACACATCATATCTTTCCTCGGTCATATAGACCTTATTGAGAAAATCTTCCTTCGTGTATTTCTGAATAGATGCATCAGCTTGTTTTAACGGATTATCATCACGAATGACGTCCATGATGAAATCAAACTCGCCTTTTGTAAGTTTGAATAAGCTTCCGTTTGGCTGCACAAAGAACTCCATTTTTTCAAGTTCAGGGCATGCCTTCAAATCCAGATACTCAATTGGGGATGTCAGTCCTTCCGTTTTCTCAAAATATATGGACTTGCCGTCATTCGCCTGTGTAATCTTTCCAAGCGCAACAACCTTTTTAACGGGATTTGCCTCATATCCTATGATGACATCCCCAACTTTTGCATCCAGGAAGTTCTTGAATATTCTTCTTTTGTGACCATTTTCATTGTACAGTGTATAACTCTGCTCTTCACCTACCTTCAGGTCAGCAAAGCTCCATATCTTCGGATTTGCTGTCAGCCACCAATATCCATGATCTTGATCCACGTCGCCAAACAGTTTGTTCAATGTCATATCGAAATATGGCTTAAGGATTGCTTCTTCAAACAAAGCCTGATCATCATTTTCAACCTTGATACAGGTAGAGTTGAAATCCGGCGACCACCATTTATGAACGCCACTATATGGCGATATGTCTTTCGACTCAACAATAACACGGTATTCTCTCTCATACCATCCGTCTTTCATCTCCGGATTAAGAACAGCCTTATCACTTGTAAATTGTCCAAGAATTCTAATGCTGTTACCATAGCAGAGATAAAAATAATCATCCTTCTTTATGCTGTCCATAAAGCTCTCGCCTTGCGAAATCTTTGATACAGCCATCGCCTTTGTGGTGCTGCGTACGACAACGACTTTACGATTTTCAAAAATTGTTCTGTTGTCTTCCGAGATAGAACCGTGACTGATTTTCCAGATAGCAGGCGCGTTATCAACGTACAAAGGTATCTCCGACAAATCAACACGATCTATTGCTTCTGATAATTCATCCCTAAGCTTCCAGATATAAACTCCTTCTGTGTTTTTATCAGCATCTTTACCCACATAAAGAATCGGCCACCATTTTGAATTCTCGGTATCCCTGATCATAACAGAGCATCCGGTCTTTTCTGCAATTCTCTTTGCCAGAGATTGTGATCCGTTATTATAAAAATTCGGAGTCTCTCCATATTTCACAGAAAGCTGTTTGCAAGTCGCAGCACCACCGTAATCCTTTAGCCGCTTAATAATTTTCAAACTGCTGCCGGTAAAGACAGAGCTATCGTTCAATAACGCAATCCATTCGTCAACGCTCAGCTCTGGAGTATACTCCTCTGGTCTTGGAAACCACTCATTCTCATCTTTTTCTGAATCCTGTTCGCTTAAGTAAAAACGTGCAAGATAAAACCCTATATCTATGGTAGCTGTTCTGAGTTCCGGATCCGGATAACAACTATCCGTAATACCATTTTTGAGCAAAGCTACGATTTCGTCATCGTCCTTAACAGCCCTACAGATTTCATCATACATCTTGAAACCATCGATCAGCGTTTCAACTGATCCGTTTTTCTTCGGCATATAGTCCGATGATAACTCTCTTGCAGCTGCACGATACAATTCATACTTGTAGATATAATACTTATCCGGGAACCTCAGCCAAAGATATGTGCTGATAGCATTTGTATTCTGATAATGATTGCGCCACGTACCATCATCATACTTTGCCCGAAGTTCTTCGGAAGCCGTCTGAAATGCATCCACCCTCTCAGCAAGATCCTGTGACTCATCAAAGAGCTTGCGGAACATGGTGCGTGTTGCCTCATCGTCGGCCTTAGCAAAATTCGTGATCATTCCACGCGGATAAGCATAACCGGATGCTAACAGATTATATGTCTTATCTGTAGCCAGCTTAAACATATCGCCAAAGTTCTCAGCATCAATATTCCAGTTATCCTGAAAATGTTTCACGGCTTCCCACTTATACTTTTCATCATCCCAATGGCTTGGAAAGTACGCCTTATATCCTTCCAATATGAGCTTTAGTTTTTCTAAATCAATCATATGCTTTTCCTTCCAATCGATATCTTTCGTATACTTTACTTCATCCAGCTTCCATACGTATCCTTTTATTTCATCCGCTAATTCCGCGAACACTTCTCCGCATCGATCGCGAGTACAAACATCAGCGCATCCAGCGCATCTACCGGATTCGCCACATCGATCACATAGGTATCCATCATGTGGAGCAAGCTCCTTACTGACCGTCGCTACCAGATTCGACCCACGATCCAGGATACTGTAATCCCACTCCATAATGAAACCATCGACGTGCCAACCGTTATAATCGATGTTGTACTGCGACTTCAGAAACGTGAATCCTTACTGAGGCAGCCCCCACTAAAATCGCATCAGTCAAGGAAATAGTGATCGATATCC